>NZ_QUFR01000001.1:0-501706 GCF_003478575.1 Dorea sp. AF24-7LB | reverse complement strand
GAATTCCGGAACAAAGGATAAATCAAGATTCAAAAAAAGAGAATCATAAAACTTTGCAACTGGTTGTGAAGTGAAAAGACGAATGTCTTTCAAAATTTCTTGACGATAGATAACAATCAGCTCCTTTTGGTGAATTGATTTTGACAACTTAATTATACCATTTGGAGCTGATTGTTACTATAAATTTGAAGTGATTAATGAGGTTGCCATGCCTCGCAAACCCGCATAAATACTGAATGTGTGGAGTTTTGCTCATGGCTATATGATATGCTTATGGAGGTGATGACTATGGAAACAAAAAATATTATTTTGAAACTTCGTACAGAAAGAAGAATGTCACAATACGAGTTGGCAGATAAAATTATGGTAACAAGGCAGGCGGTATCACGCTGGGAAAATGGTGATACCGTTCCCAATACTGATACACTTAAGCTCTTATCGAAAGAATTTGATGTTTCAATCAATACGCTTTTGGGAGAACCCAGAAAGCTGATCTGTCAGTGCTGCGGGATGCCAATTGATGATGATTCTATATTGGGACGTGATAAGGATGGCACATTAAATGAGGAGTATTGTAAATGGTGCTATGCAGATGGAACATACACATATAATGATATGGAAGAATTGATTGATGTTTGTGTAAAGAATATGGTAAATGAAAACTTTACCGAAGAACAAGCACGTTCTTATCTGAAAGAAATGCTTCCAAAGTTAGATTACTGGAAAAGGTATGATGAACTTAGTGACAATGGGCAGTTTGAAGAGTTTAAAATGCAGTTGATAAATGAAATTAATGATCTGCATATAGACGGACTTCCACGGGTAGATAAACTAAATGCACTTGTGGGGAAATATGTGAATCTGGAATATACTCTGCCTAATGGTCAAAAAGTGAAATTCCTTGATGATCAGAAAACCTATCTGGGGAATCAACTGGAGTCTGAATTTGGAGGAGATAGGTGCTTCGGTATTCTGGCAGGTATGGATTTTATTCTCGTATGTACATATGAGAAGGATGGTAAAAATCCGGAGCTGTTGATTTATAAAAAGAGATAATATAAGCAAAAAGAAAATCTTGACAATCACGAACCATAATATTGTAGAGTGCGTATACTCACTCCGGTAAGCTTGCTCACTTCATGCACTGTCATCATTAATATTTTCTCCTATCTAACTTTGTGTTCTAAGCATAAACTATTACGTAACGTCGGAGTCAATACTTTTTTACAATTATATATGCACCTAAAGCTATGAATCTATACGACTGACAAGTTATTTAGCTAAAGTCAGAAGAATAAGAGAAATGCAAAAGAATTTGGCAGGTAGTACGGGATACGAAAATGTGGTATGATTATGGGCAGGATATCAGAAGAATCTGGAGTTGAATAGATTGTGAAGAAAGAAGAAATTTTTGAATATGTGCAGAAACAGTACGGCACAGTTCCGGAATATTTATGGAGTAAATCGCCAGACAGTGCTGTACTTCGTCATAAAAATGGAAAATGGTATGCTGTACTCATGACAGTTGAGAAATCTAAGTTGGGATTAGAGGAAAATGATCTGGTTGACATCATGGACGTAAAGTGCGATCCGGAAATGACCAGTATGATTATTCAGACTTACGGTTTTTTACCAGGATACCATATGAATAAACAGCACTGGATTACGATTTTACTGGATGGTTCAGTCAGTGAAGCAAAGACATTAGACTTTTTGGATATGAGCTATGACCTAATTGATGGAACAGGCAGAAAGGAAGAAAAATGAGAACAGCGATAGTATACGCATCTGTGCATCACGGAAATACAGAAAAATTAGTAAAGAGGATAGCAGAAGAATGTCAGGTGGATTTGATTGATGCTGTGAAACAGCCAGATGCAGATCTGAGCAGTTATGATATAATTGGGTTTGCATCAGGAATCTATTTTTCAAAGTTTCATCAGTCGATATTGGGATTTGCAGAGAAGAATCTACCGGATGACAAAAAGATATTTCTGATCTGTACTTATGGTGGGAATGCGAATTATAAATCCATAGAGCAGATTTTAGACAAGAAGCATTCTAAAGTGATAGGAAAATTCGGGTGCAAGGGTTATGACACATTTGGTCCATTTAAACTGGTGGGTGGTATTGCCAAAGGGCATCCAGATGAAGAAGATATAAAAAATGCAATTAAGTTTGTAAGAGGACTATAAATAGTTAAGCGAAAAAGAAAAACCGGGGAACAGTCCTCGGTTTTCTGATATTTGTGGTTCAGTCTTCAATTTGAAAAAAAGTAACATGAACATTATGTATTGCATCAGCTTCGAAATGATACGGCTTATGACTATGGGACCGATTTGTATTACTCCGGAATTAAAAAGACAAGGGTATGGGAAAAGTGGATTTACGATGATGTGGAAGAGCGAAGAGAATTAGAAAAGACAGCAGAATATAATAAGTACAATCCAGGGTGTCAGATGGAGGCGCCGGCAGGAGTTGCGTATGTTGTGGCGAGAAAAGAAGGGTGATAAATCGTATTTGCAATACAGCAGAAGGTAATATTATAATAGCATATAAAGATGCCAGGGGCAAAAGCCTAAAACGGTATGGAATCAATATATTTCATTCAGGAGAAGAACAGGAAGATCGTCTATCCTGCCGTTTTCGTATTATAAACAGCATTGTGAAGAAAGGAAAACTATGAAAGAGAATGTAATCGAAGTCAGCCATTTACATAAAGCATTTGGTAAAGTTAAAGCAGTCCGGGATTTAAGCTTCCGGGTGAAAAGGGGAGAATTGTTTGCATTTCTTGGTGTAAACGGAGCAGGAAAAAGTACAACGATTTCCATCTTGTGCGGGCAGCTATCTAAGGATGCCGGAGAAGTAAGAATTAACGGGGCAGACCAGACGTATGCCGGGCAGGACACAAGGTATCTGCTGGGAGTGGTATTTCAGGACAGTGTGTTAGATAAACCGCTGACTGTCCGGGAGAATTTGAAAAGCCGGGCAGCACTATATGGAATTACAGGTAAAGCTTTTGAAAACAGATTGCAGGAGTTAGAGAAACTGTTAGGATTTGCAGATTATACAGACCGTGCAGTTGGTAAGCTTTCCGGCGGACAGAGACGAAGAATAGATATTGCGAGAGCACTTTTGCACCGCCCGGAAATACTCATCCTTGATGAACCGACAACCGGACTGGATCCGCAGACGCGTAAGATATTATGGAATGTTATAGAAAACCTGCGGAAAAAAGAAAAGATGACCGTGTTCCTGACAACACATTATATGGAAGAAGCTGCAAGTGCGGATTATGTAGTGATTCTGGACAGTGGAAGTATTGTTTCGGAAGGAACACCGCATGATCTGAAAAATCAGTATGCGGATGATGTGGTAGCACTTTATGGAGTAACAGAAGAACAGGTGCAGCTTCTTGGAAAACAGTATAGAATAATCCGGGACGGTTATCAGATCATGGTGCGGTCTACAAATGAGGCGACAGAGCTGATCGTGGCACATCCGGAAATGTTCCAGGATTATGAAGTGATAAAAGGCGGTATGGATGATGTGTTTCTGGAAGTTACCGGAAAGAGACTGGGAGGGGATGAAGTATGAAAACATTACAGGCATTGATAAACCGTAACCGAAAATTATTTTTCCGGGACAGAGGAATGTTATTTTCTTCGCTCATTACACCAGTTATATTAATTGTGCTTTATGCTACGTTCCTTGCAAAAGTATATAAAGACTCATTTACGTCTTACCTGCCGAAGATCCTGCATGTATCTGAAAAACTGATCGATGGTGCGGTGGCGTCCCAGCTTGGTGCAGCGCTTCTTGCTGTCAGCTGTGTAACAGTTACGTTTTGCGTGAATCTTACGATGGTGCAGGATAAAGCAAGTGGCGCAAGAAAAGATTTTGATGTGTCACCGGTAAAAAGACCGGTTCTCTATCTGGGATATTTCTGCGCAACTGTGTTAAATTCCCTAATGGTAAATGTACTGGCACTGGTTCTGTGTCTTTTTTATATAAGGAAAATGGGTTGGTACTTATCAGCAACAGATCTTGCGTGGATGGTTCTGGATGTACTTCTTCTGGTATTGTTTGGAGCAGTGTTATCCAGCATTATCTGTTATCCGTTAAAGACACAGGGGCAGATGTCAGCAGTCGGAACAATTGTCAGCGCAGGATATGGTTTTATCTGTGGTGCGTATATGCCGGTGTCCAATTTCGGAGACGGATTACAGAAATTTTTATCTTACCTTCCGGGTACGTATGGAACATCTCTGCTGAAAAATCATATGTTAAGAGGCGTGTTTGCACAGATGAAAGAGGATGGATTTCCAAAACAGAGTGTCACAGAGATTGCAAAAAGTCTGGACTGCCGTCCGATGTTCAGAGGCGAAGTTGTTTCTACGCAGGAGATGATTGCTGTTATGGCAGCGAGCATTCTGATATTGGGAGCGGTTTATTTGGTTGTGACAGCTATTTTTATAAAAAGGAATACCGTCAAATCTTAGGAATCGACAAAAGAGCTGACGATAGTGTAAATATTGACAAAAAATGGAATAATCTGACTAAAATAAAAATATAATTAAATAGAATGAGATATAGACACAATAATAAGAATCGTATATAATTACAGTACTTTACAAAAAGCAGCCTGAAAGACTGCCACGATAAATGAAGCTCTGCTTTGGCAGATTTCATGATCCACACCAGAGAAAGAATAAGCTGGAAAGGAGTGGAGCAATGAAAAGGCAGTTTTTGGGAAGAAGCAGATGTAAGAATACGATCAGAAGAGTTTTAACGATCGTGCTGATGATGGCACTGGTCTGGGGAATGTTACCTTCTGGTATAGCAGTACAGGCGGAAGAACAGACATCAGAGGGGACACTTTCAGGAGTGACCTCTCAAAGCGAGAGTACGATGGCAGATGCGTCCAGTATTGCCAATTGGAAAAAAGCACTGACGGATGGAGACGGGAACTATTTGATAGAAAATACCGGTAAGATCTGGTCAGACAAAACAGTTACAACAGAAAATCTGGAAATAGAAAACGGAGGAAAGAAGATCACGGTATCAAATGACGGATCTGATTTCCTCGTTGCATTATCTGCACTTTCTTCTATGTCCAACAGGAAAACAGTTTCGGATAAGCCGTTAGATATCGTGCTGACACTGGATGTATCCGGATCTATGAGCGATAATCTGAATGGAAGCACTTCTAAACTTTCTGCGCTGAAAACAGCGGTAAATGATTTCATTGATAAAACAGATGCAGTCAATAAAAATATCACGGATGCATCAAAAAAACATAAGATTGCAATTGTAAAATATGCAGGAAATAAATCCGATAAAATTGGAAATACCACATATACTTCCAATGGTTATAAGTATAATCATACGCAGATTCTCAGCAATCTGACGGATGATGCATCTGTATTGAAAGCGGATGTAAATGCACTGAATGTCAGCGGATGTACGGCAGCGGATTATGGAATGGAATATACAAAAAAGATCATAGATCAGATAGAACGGAAAAAATCGCAGAAGATCGTCATCCTGTTTACGGACGGAGAACCGAATCATTTTAGCGGATTTGACGGATACGTTGCAAATCGGGCGATTTCTTATGCGAAAGATCTGAAAAAGGATGGAACAAGGATCTACACGATTGGTGTATTCGATTCGGCAGATCCGTCAGATACGCGAAATTCATTTAATGCATATATGCACGGCGTTTCCAGTAACTATCCGGATGCACAGAGTTATCAGAACCTCGGCAACAGAGCAAAAGACAGCCAGTATTATAAGGCGGCATCCAATGTGGCGGAACTGAATAAGATTTTCGATGAAATCGCGCAGGATATCAGTCAGTCAACAAGTGGTGTACCAACAGAGTTAGGAGAGGCAGACGGCAGTAAAGACGGTTATGTTATATTTACAGATCGGCTTGGGGATTATATGAAAGTGGATCGCTTTGCAAATATTGTCTGTGCAGGAAAAACATTTGATCTGAAAGAGAAGACAACCAGCGGAAATAAGGATGTCTATCATTTCTCCGGCACGGTTTCGGCGAATGCTTTATATGAAAATGCCAGTCTTGATGACCTGATTATTCAGGTAGAAAAATCAAATGATTTAAAAACGGGAGATCTTGTCACAGTGAAGATTCCGGCATCGCTGCTGCCACTTTTGAATTTCAAGGTGAACGAAGTGAATGGAAAAGAGAACGTGACAGTGGAAGAAGCATCACCAATCTCCATCTGTTATGGTGTAAGCCTGAAAGATGGTGTGGAAGAGAAAATGGCAGTTCCGGATGAGAATATGCAGTCTTATCTGGCTGAAAACCAGAAGGATGGAATTGTATCATTTTACAGCAATGTTTATACGAAAGGAGAAGATAACGGAGACACAACGTGCATATTTACACCGGCATCTGAAAATCCGTATTACCGGCAGGCGAAGAATGAGACTGAAACAAAGCAGGAAAATGTGACAGAAACCGCAAAAAATGTCTGGAGTTCAAAGAGGACAAGTGGAGATGCCTCTGAGATAAAAGAAGAACTCGGTAATAACGGAAAGTTACAGGTTGTGTGTCCGGGAGCGCTTCTGATCAGCAAATGTGCGGAAGTGGCAGAAGGATTTACAGGACCGGAAAAAGCCGGTGAAACGGAATTCCATTTTAAAATCCAGATTCCATCTGCAACGAATCAGACATTCCAGGTGCAGAAATATCAGAATGGACAGAAGTCTGGCAATCTGATATCGCTTACATTTGCAAATGGAAAAGCAGACATTGTCTTAAAAGACGGAGAATCTCTCTACATTTACGGATTGGAAGCAAATGCGGCATACAGCATCGAGGAAGTGAATCTGCCGGGAGGATATACGCTGGATGAAAAATCAGGAGAAAATGGAAAAATTAATGCAGGAAAAACGATGGAAGCAGTATTTCATAATGTTTACAGGGCAGATCCGGCAGAACTTGCAAACGGAATTTTCTGCGTACAGAAGCAGTTTCCGAACTGGGAAGCATTTCAGGGACTGTCTTTTGATATTGTGCTGAGCAGTGACCAAAAAAATGCGCCGTTCCCGGAAGGAGCGCAGGTGACAGAAAAAGACGGTGTCCGGTGCATGACAAAAAATGTAACAAATGCACAGAACATTGGGTTCGGAACAATTAAATTTACAAGACCGGGTACATTTAAGTATCAAATCCGGGAACAGATACCGGCAGAAAATAATCGTGCCGGTGGTGTGAAATATTCGCAGGCACTCTATGAAGTTGTTGTGAAAGTGACAGATGACGGAAAGGGGAATCTGCATGCGGAATTAACGATGTGGCAGAAAAAGGATGATAAAGGCGCGGAATTAAATCTTGCAGTTGCAGATCAGATTGCAAGGATTCAGAATGACTATGAGACCGATGCGGTGACACTTCAGGGCGCAGCAAATCTGAAAGTGAAAAAGGAACTTACCGGACGGGACTGGATGTCGGATGATGCGTTTACATTTGCAATCGGATGGGATAAAGACAATCCAGATGCAGCAAAAGATGTAAAGCTTCCGAAAGCAATTACTGTAAAAAATGGTGTGGAAGCGTATTTTGGTGATATCGTATTTAAAGAGCCGGGAGTTTATAAACTGGTTATAAAAGAAAGAAAAGGAAGTCTTCCGGGTGTTACTTATGCAGACGGAAATGTAAAAGTGACAGTGGTCGTGACTGATAATCTGGATGGAACACTGACTGCAAAAGCACTTCCTTCCGGATATCAGACAGAAGGAAACGGCGTGTCGATTACAGGAGACCGTGTGATGACATTTACGAACCGGTACGAAGTAAAACCGGTGCAAACATCTGTTCATGGAAAGAAAGTGCTGGAGGGCAGAGACTTAAGAGCAGATGATACGTTCCATTTCCGGATCAAGGCAGAAAATGATGCGCCACTTCCGGGTGAAACGGTTGTAACAAACGATGTAGACGGAAAATTCCATTTCCAGATGTCTTATGTGAAGGCAGGGATTTATAAATATACGATTCAAGAAGTGGAGGACACGGAGCATCCGATTCCGGGTATCCGTTATGATAAAGTTAAATACGAAGTGACAGTAAAAGTAACGGATGATGGAAAAGGAGCATTAAAGGCAGAAGTTATTTATCCGGACGGAAATCCATTGAAGATTATGAACCGCTACAAAGCAGATCCGGTTGTTCCGGCTGATTTTAAAACCGGTATACGCGGCACAAAGCAGGTACAGTCAAGTGAAAATAATATGTTTACAATGAAAGGCGGAGAATTTACATTTGTACTGGAAACTGCTGAAAATAATCCAGAGTCAGATCCGGTGAAAGCATTGTCAGAGGCTGCACGCACAGTGAAAAATGATGCAGACGGACAGTTCCGTTTTGAAAATACTATGCGGTACACAGAAAGTGGAACATATGTGTATACAATCCGTGAAAAGCAGGAAAATGCAAACGGAATCAGCTATGACGGAGTTCCGGTAACGGTAATCGTGACGGTAAAAGACAATCTGAACGGCAAATTGGAAGCAACGGTAACTTATGAAAAAGGACAGAAAAAAGCGGACAGCATTTTATTTACGAATAAATACAACCCGGACAAAGTACTTGTTACTTTACAGGGAATGAAAGAACTGACAGGCAGGACACTGGAAGAAGGAACGTTTCAGTTCCGGCTGAAATCAATCAGCGAAGATATTCCGGAAGAAGTGCAGAAAGAGTTGCAAAATGATACAGTAAAAGCAGTGGCAGAAAATGTAGACGAAACCGTTACAAACAGCCAGGGTGGAAGTTTTCATTTTGGAGAGCTTACCTATACACATCCGGGAACGTACATTTATCAGGTATCTGAAGTTCAGGAAGGTAAGGCAGGGTACACGTACGATTCCCATGTTGCAACTGTGAAAGTTGTCGTTACAGATCAGGACGGCATATTACAGGCAGAAGTCTATACGGACGGACAGAAAGGAAAGTATCCAGAATTCCACAACCAGTACGCGCCGAATCCGGTAACACTGGAAGGAAAGAATATCATTCACGCTAAAAAAACGTTGCATGGACGTGATATGAAGAGTGGAGAATTTTCGTTTGAGCTATTAAATGAAGATGGAACAGTTGTTGCAAAAGCCAGAAACCAGGCAGACGGAAATGTCATATTCCCTGCAATGACTTATGAAAAAGCAGGAATTTACCGCTATACAATGCGAGAAATAAAAGGAACTTCCGGTGGTGTTACGTATGATGAGACTGTTTATGGGGTGACAGTGGAGGTTACGGATGCAGGAGGATATCTGAAAGCAGAGACATCGTATGCATATGCTGGAGATGCTGTGAATATTCCGACATTTTCCAATCAGTATCAGGCAGTGCCGGTAGAAGTGGTTCCGGGCGCTGTGAAAGTGCTGAAAGGCAGATTGCTCGCAGAAGGAGAATTTACGTTTGAATTAAAAGACGTAAATGGCGCGGTTATGCAGACGGTGAAAAATGATGCGTCCGGAAGAGTGACATTTGATAAATTAACATTTAACCGTGCGGGCACGTATATTTATACAGTAAATGAGAAGCATGAGCAGGCGAAAGGTATTACCTATGACACTTCTGTATACACGTACAAAATAACGGTGACGGATAATGAGCAGGGCGCTTATCAGGCGAAGGTCGAGACAACGCCGGACGAAGTATTATTTACAAATGTGTACACGAAGCCGCAGGAACCACAAAATCCACAGAAACCGACTAACCCGCAGAAACCAAACCAGCCACAGAAGCCGGTAAAAACAGTTACAATCCTGCCGAAGACCGGTGATCCGGCGCAGACAGGACTGTTGATCGGAATTATGGCAGGGGCAGCAGGACTTGCTGGCGTCTGTGTAATTCGGAAGAGAAAAAGTGTGAGATAAAAGGTTCCCGATAGCAAAAATATCTATATTATAAAAGGATGACAAGAGCTTTGACGCAGGCGATAAAACCGCAGGTGTCATAGCTCTTGTTGTATGATTGTTCCTGACATGTCATTCCAGAAAAGAAGTTTCTTTCATATACGGTATCCAGGAATCATGTTATAATAAAAATATGTAGAAAAATTGTATGGAGGAGAGACAGATGGAAAAAAGCACAAGAACAGAATTTTCATATGTGATATTTTTTTTGGCAATTTTGTGCGGATATGTCTTTCGCCTGCTTCCACGGAATATTTTACTCCCAGGGGATGTCTTTATGGGATTGGATGTATTACGTTCTGCAATTTACATGGAACTGGTTCTGTACTGGATTTCATCTGTGAAAAAAAGGATCTTGTACAGTGCAGTTCGGAAATATTTGTTGATGATCGGTTACCTTCTTATTTTCTGGTTGTTTATACGTACAATAAAGTATCTTTTCCTGGGAAATATGGATTTCCTGAAAAGTCTGTGCTGGTATGGATTTTATATACCGATGTTATTTATACCATTATTTGCACTATATCTGGCAGTCTGCCTTGGACAGCCAGAGCATTACAGGTTACCAAAGTATTTGTATAGTCTTGTTTTCCCGGCAGTTGTGCTCTGTCTTCTTGTTTTGACGAATCATATCCATCAGTGTGTGTTTCGCTTTGAAAATGGGGTGCCTTCCAGTGATGGAAATTATTATTACGGATGGGGATACAAAATGATTCTTGCGTGGCTCAGTATGGAAGTTTTGATCTTTTTTGTATTGTTGTTTATAAAAAGTCATGTGCCCGGAAGAAAAAAACGAATCTGGTTGCCAATGATTCCGTTGGGCGTGGGGATTCTATATGTAGGATTGTACCTTTCCGGAATTTCGTTTCTTCGGACTTATGCAGGAGATCTGACGGTGATGATGATTCTTGTGATCCTTGCTATCTGTGAAGGATGTATAAAAAGCGGTCTGATCCCGTCAAATACAGGATATGAAGAACTGTTTGAAGCAACTACAATCGGAGCACAGATTCTGAATCAGAATAAGGAAGTTTGTTTTGCATCTGGAAATGCAAAACAAATATCAGAAAATGTACTGGAAGAGGCAAAAAATGGACCGATTGATCTTGGGGAAGAACAATTGCTTCTTGCACCGGTCAGAGGAGGAGCGGTTGTATGGTGTGAAGATGTGACAGATATCAGATGTGTATTAAAACAATTAGAAGCAAATGCGGAACAACTGGAATCCAGCCGCAGTCTTTTGCAGGCGGAAGTGGATTTAAAGAAAAAACAAAGCAAACTGGATGAGCAGATGCAGTTTTGTAATAAAATTACAGAGTATACAAAAGATCAGATCGATCAGATTAAATACTGGCTCGAAAACAGTAAAAATGAGCAACAGAAATGGGAAAATCTGAAAAAAATATGTGTACTTGCCGCCTATGTGAAACGGATGAGTAATTTAATATTACTTTGTGAAGAATCTGATTTTTTGCCGGCAAAAGAATTGGAGTATTGCTTGAGGGAGTCGGTGGAAAATCTGAAAGTATGCAAAATAGCAGTATCTTTATCCGGAAAATGTGAAGGAGTTTTGAAAAAACAAGATTTGATCGCATTATATGAAACATATGAAAAGCTGATGGAACAGATCCTTGGTGATGTGGATGCAGTGCTGTTACATTTACAGTCGGCAAATAGGCAGGCGGTATTAAAATTGAATATAGCGGGAAATACCACCTGCCTGTCTCGTGTAAGAGATATTGCAGTGGCAGGGAATATACAAATCAGGAAAAGAATACAGAATCAGGAATGTCAGGTACAACTGTATGCCGGAAAGGAGATAGGAAAAAATGAGCGCAATGATATGTAGTTTATTGTTTCTTTGTTTCTTTTTACAGGCAAATGCATTTTTGAAAGAAAAGAGCAGACGAGAAGTCAGAACAGGTCTTTTAGTCAGCAGTTTATTGAATCTGGGATTGTTAATCATATTTGCGGCAGGGGCACAGAAGCTGGCAGATAAAAGCACCACTTCAGCGATAGAAAATGTGGTACTTGGAATTCCGAAAATATACATATTTCTCTATATTGCTATGGCAAGTGTAGTGGCAGGAAAGGTTTATTACCGGCAAATTTGCAGAAGCAAAACGGAAATAACGAATAATACAATACGTGAAGCTGCAGATACGTTACCAATGGGACTATGCTTTTATGATACAAATGGTCAGATTCAGCTTATAAATAAGAGAATGAATCAATTGGGACATAAATTGCGTGGAAAAGCAATTGTAAACGGTGAAGATTTCTGGGAGTTTTTAGAAGAAGGAAGTTTGGTGCTAGGATGTAAGCGCCTGTCCAGGAAGAGTCCAATGATTTTTCAAATGGCGGATCAAACAGTCTGGCAATTTGACCGGGAAGAAATCTATGTGAGAAAAAAGAAAATGATACAGGTGACAGCTTCAGAAAGAACGATGCTATATCAATTACTGAAGAGGCAGGAAGAAGAAAATGAAGAACTGAAAAGTATCAACAAAAGACTGGAAGTGTATGCACAGAGGGTAGAAGAACTTACACGTGCGCGTCAAAGACTTGATACAAAAGTCCGGATTCATGATACGTTCGGACAAATACTTATGGAAACCAGATATTTTCTTTCAAGCAAAACTGTAAAAGATAAAACGGATGAATTATTAAAAAAATGGCATCATATCATTTCGCTTTTGCAGCAAGAGACAAAGGAAGAGCAAGAGGATGCCTTGTATTATTTGAAAAATGCAGCAGCATCCGCAGGAATAAAACTTAAAGTAACAGGAAAAATCCCAGATGACAGAAGTATTCAGGAATTGTTTCTGGCAGCGGGGGCGGAAGCTTTGACAAATGCTGTTCGCCATGGAAAGGCGGACAATTTGTGGATTGAGACAGGAACCGAAAAGAGAGAAATATATTTTATTTGTTCAAATGATGGAGTGATTCCACAGAAAAAAATTACAGAAGGCGGAGGGTTGTCAACGCTTCGTCAGAAAACAGAACTGGCAGGCGGGTCTATGAAAATTACAGCTGAGAATGTATTTTCCTTGAAAATACGACTGCCAAAAGCAGGGGAAGGAAGAGAGAATGATACATGTATTGATTGTGGAAGACGATCCAATGGCAAGAAAATTGTTTGAGATTATTTTGCAGGAAAGTGACAGATATATAGTTACAGCGGCAATTGAGAGTGCATCCCTAGCAGAATTTTACTGTATGACGAGCACAGTGGATCTGATTTTAATGGATGTCTGTACAGCGCTACGCTCGAGCGGATTGGAAGCGGCAGCAAAAATTAAAAAGATTTATCCAAAGAAGAAAATTATTATTGTGACAAGTCAGCCGGAGTGTGATTTCGTGGAGCGTGCAAGAAAAAGTGGAGTAGAAAGTTTCTGGTATAAAGATCCTTCGGCAGAACATTTGCTGGATGTCATGGATCGGACGATGAGAGGAGAATCTGTTTATCCGGATAAACTGCCTGTATTGCAGATCGGACTTGCAACAAGCGAAGAATTTACGGCAAGAGAGCTGGAAGTACTGCGGGAACTGACCAGCGGAGATACGGATGATGAAATTGCAAAAAGATTACATATCTCAATACATACAGTAAAAAAATATGTAAAAACACTGCTACAGAAAACTGGTTTTACAACGCGGACACAGCTTGCGGTAATGGCAAGAGAAAGCGGAATTGTGATACGGGGATTTTAGAAAGGGAAAAAATATAAAAACATACTCTTTTGAGGGATGTTATACATTTTTTCTTCTGTTAAACTGAAACTAGAATTAGAGATCTTATGTACAAATTCAAGGAAAAGGAGGAGATAAATATGAAAGAAAACGAAGATATTTTGCGAGCGTGCTTGTAATGCTTCTGACATTGCTTCCGGAAGCAAAGGAAGTTTTAAAAAATGTGTTCTTTAAGTTAGGGATAACTGGAAAGGAAAGCGTATGGATAAAAAAATATGGAGATGTATAAGAAAAAACTTTTTGGCGGTTGCAATGGTAGCAATTTTTATATTTTCCGGAGTACAGGGATGTAGAGTAGAGGCGGCAGCGAAACCAAAGCTCAATAAAAAAAGTGTTATGTTGTACGTGGCGCAGAGCAAAAAGTTGAAAGTGAATCATACAAAGGCAAAAGTAAAATGGTCGAGCAGTAATAAAAAAATTGCAAAAGTCAGTAAAAAAGGTACAGTAAAAGCAGTTAAGCCGGGAAAATGTACAATTTATGCAAAAGTAAAGGGCAAAAAGTTAAAGTGTAAGGTGGAAGTTGTTTCCAAACAGCAATATTATGGAAGAAATTTATATATGCTTGTGAGACAAAAAGGAGCAAAAGGTTCATCGGATGTCAGACGCATATCAATGAAAATAAAACAGTATGACGTAGAAAATTATCGTACAGTTATAATAAGTGCGTATCCGAAAAAATGGCAGATGCAATTTGTGTTTAAGGAGGATCTGGAAGAACCGGATGAATTAACGAGAGTGGATATAAAACTGGATGTTTCAAAAGATAAGGCCGGACAATTAAAATATGTATATGAAGACGGTTACAGTGACATTATTACCCGCATACAGGGCAAGGTTGAGAAAAACTGTGATGAAAACAAAAAAGGTCTGGACTTAACGTATTATGAAATTATTAGAGAAGAAGAAGATCCTGACAAAGGAGTGCCGGGAGAGTGGGCATGGCCAAAGACATCCGAAAGTGTAAAAAATGCATTTAGCTATTATGACGATTTGTTAAAAAAATATGGATATTCCATGAAAAAAATTGGGTTTATGAATCGACTTTAAGTGGCTACGAAGAGTTTTTCGTGCTTGTGTGGAAAAGAACAGGGAGCAGTATCGTTTATCAGGACGAACTGCTCCCTGTGTGTTGTTTTATTTTATGGAATAATTTCATTCATGTTTCACTTCCATTGGAAATAAAGAATATAAAAAGCAGATTTCACAAAATATTCAGAAAAAATTAAGTGCATTTTCCGGTATATCTTCTATAATAGTAAGAAGAAAGACAAGAATGGAGGACTTAAGATGGACATAGAATTAGAAAACGAGATTCAGAAAAGGTTACACAAATATCATAAGAAGATGTGGGCTTCGTATGGAGCCATTGCAATAGATATTTTGTTTCTGATTTACATGGTGATTTTCAAACTGGATCTGGATATATGTTCCTGGTCATTTGGAATATTTGGAACTTTCCTGATATATGTGGCTGTTTTTGCAGCATATGCCGCAATTGCTGTTCTGGCATGTCTGTTGGAAGCATTTGGGAAACTGGAAATAGAGAAGATTTTATTTGAGGAATGTGATCCGTTTTTATATGAGGCATGTGCAATGCGTATAAAGCAGCCATTTTTCAAAGATCGTGTGAATTGTAATCTTGCAGTCGCAAGGTACTATCAGGGAAATATAGATGCAGCATATGATACGCTGATGGCGATTAATCCAGAAAAATTAAAAAGAGAATTCGCACTGAATTATTATCTGTTATTATCCATGATCTATTTTCAGAGAGACATGGGACAGCAAGTTCCGGAGCTGGAACAGGCATGTCGCAGAAAACTTTCTAAAAATAAAAAAGGACAGGCTCTTTTTGCACATTTGTGTGCATGCAATAATTTCCGGAGGGCAATGGCAAATAAGGACTATGATGCAGCGTTCGGATTTATGCAGGATGCAGCGACTGCACCAAATCGTCTTTTTTATAAGTTGCATCAGGTTGCATACAGCTACGATGCAGCGTTGTTGTACAGAGCAGCAGGTGAAAAGGCAAGCACCGGATGGAATCTGGATTATATAGCAAAAGAAGGAAATAAGCTTTTTGTTGTACAAAAAGCAGAAGAAATGCGATAGTTATTCCTTTTTTGAAATTCCTATGTTATAATTACAACAAGTATGTGAAAACATAAAAAGAGAAAAGATAAGGAGTTTGAAAACCGATGAAAAGAGTATTATTAAAACTCAGCGGGGAAGCACTCGCAGGAGATAAAAAAACCGGATTTGATGAAGCTACATGTGTAGGCGTTGCAAAGCAGGTTAAGAAACTGGTAGACGATGGCATCCAGGTTGCAATCGTAACCGGAGGCGGTAATTTCTGGAGAGGAAGAACCAGTGAGACGATTGACCGTGTGAAAGCTGACCAGATCGGTATGCTTGCAACGGTTATGAACTGTATTTATGTATCTGATATTTTCCGTTATGTCGGAATGGAGACAGAGATTTTCACACCATTTGTATGTGGTGCATTTACATCACTATTTTCCAAAGATGCAGCAGTAGAAGCACTCAATGAAGGAAAGGTTGTATTCTTTGCAGGCGGTACAGGACATCCGTATTTCTCAACAGATACAGGAGCTGTTCTCCGTGCGATCGAGATCGAGGCAGATGCAATGCTTCTGGCAAAAGCAATTGATGGAATTTATGACAGCGATCCGAAGGTGAATCCGGATGCGAAGAAGTATGATGAGATTTCGATTCAGGAGATCATCGATAAGAAGCTGATGGCAGTTGACCTGACAGCATCTATCATGTGCCTGGAAAATAAGATGCCGATGCTAGTATTCGGACTGAATGAGGAGAACAGTATCGTTGAGACGATGACAGGAACATTTACAGGTACAAAAGTAACTGTATAATAATAGGAGGAAATATTTATGAACGAGAAATTAAAAGCATATGAAGAGAAGATGACCAAGACAATGGGTAATCTGGATGGAGAGCTCGGAGCAATCCGTGCAGGACGTGCCAATCCAAATGTTTTGAATAAAATCATGGTAGATTATTATGGAACACCGACACCAATCCAGCAGGTTGCAAACGTATCTGTACCGGAGCCGCGTATGATCCAGATCCAGCCATGGGAGAAGTCGATGGTAAAAGTAATCGAAAAAGCGATCATGACTTCTGATCTTGGAATCAATCCGACAAACGATGGAACATGTATCCGTCTGGTATTCCCGGAACTGACCGAGGAACGAAGAAAAGAACTGGTAAAGGATGTTAAGAAAAAAGGAGAGGCAGCAAAGGTTGCAATCCGTAATATTCGTCGTGACGGAAATGATGCATTCAAGAAACTGAAAGGTTCTGATGTATCTGAAGATGAGATTAAGGATATGGAAGATGATCTTCAGAAACTGACAGACAAATATGTCAAAGAAGTTGACAAAGCAGTTGAAGCAAAATCAAAAGAAGTAATGACGGTTTAATAAATGAGGGGACAGAAGCCAAAGAGATTTTGGTAACTGTCCCCCATTCGTGGGAGGAGAAACCAGATGAATGTACCGCAGCATATTGCGATTATTTTGGATGGAAACGGACGTTGGGCGAAAGCAAAAGGAATGCCACGTAATTATGGGCATGTACAGGGAAGCAAGAATGTTGAGAAAATCTGTGAAGAAGCATGGAAAATGGGGATCAAATATCTGACTGTATATGCGTTTTCGACAGAGAACTGGAACCGTCCGGCAGATGAAGTGAACGCGTTGATGAAGCTGTTGCGCAGTTATATGAAGACCTGCCTGAAAACAGCAGCGAAAAATGATATGAAAGTCCGTGTAATCGGTGATAAGACCAGACTGGATGATGACATCCGAAATCGTATAGAGGAACTGGAAGAAGCTACAAAGGATAACGGTGGACTGAATTTCCAGATTGCATTGAATTACGGAAGCAGAGATGAGATTATGCGTGCAGTCCGCAGAATTTCCGCAGACTGTGCAGAAGGTAAATTAAAGCCGGGAGAGATTTCAGAAGAAGTTATTTCAGGCTATCTGGATACACATGGAATCCCGGATCCGGATCTTCTGATCCGTACAAGTGGGGAACTCAGATTATCCAATTATCTGCTCTGGCAGCTTGCATATACGGAATTTTATTTTACAGATGTTCCGTGGCCGGATTTTTCAAAAGCAGAACTGGAAAAGGCGATTGAGCAATATAATAGAAGAGACCGCCGCTACGGAGGCGTGAAGGAGGAACAGAAAAAAGATGTTTAAAACAAGACTTTTAAGTGGAATTGTTCTGGTGATCATCCTGATCGCTACAGTTGGATGCGGAGGAGAAGTACTCTTTGGCGTACTTGGCGTAATCAGTCTGATCGGTATGACAGAATTGTATAAGGTAGTGGGTGTGCAGAAGAAACCAATTGCATTTGCCGGTTATCTGGTAGCAGTAGCTTATTATGCACTTCTGTATACGAATCAGTTAAATCGTTTGCCGCTACTGATCATGGGATTTATGATCGTATTGATGGCAGTTTATGTATTTTCGTATCCTGCATTTGTAGCAGATCAGGTTGCAACAGTATTTTTTGGAGTATTTTATGTGGCAATGATGATGTCTTATGTATATCAGACAAGAATGTTAGAGGATGGTGGCATTGTAGTATGGCTCATTTTCCTGAGTTCCTGGGGATGTGATACCTGTGCGTATTGCGTCGGCATGCTGATCGGTAAACATAAGATGGCGCCGAAGTTAAGCCCGAAGAAGTCGGTAGAAGGTGGAATCGGAGGAATTGTAGGTGCAGCGTTGCTTGGCGCGATATTTGCAGCTGCAATGAATCATTTTGCTGGAGCACAGGCAAATGCATTGCATTATGCAATCATCTGCGGAGCCGGAGGAGCGATTTCCCAGATTGGAGATCTGGCAGCTTCTGCCATTAAGAGAAATCATGATATCAAAGATTATGGTACGCTGATTCCGGGACACGGCGGTATTCTGGATCGTTTTGACAGTGTTCTTTTTACAGCACCAGTCATTTATTTCCTGACAACATTTCTCGCCGGCAATCTGTAAAATAAAACAGTGGTTATAGGATTAAAGAGAGGGATTTTATGAAGAAAATAGCAATTCTTGGTTCCACCGGATCGATTGGAACACAGACACTCGAAGTAGTTAGAGAAAATAAAGATATTGAAGTGCTTGGGCTTGCAGCCGGTAAGAATATCAAACTGCTGGAACAACAGATCCGGGAGTTTCATCCGGTGTGTGTTGCTGTATGGAGCGAAGGCAAAGCAGAAGAGTTAAAAGTAAAAATTGCAGATACAGATACAAGAGTTGTAACAGGAATGGAGGGGCTTATTGAGATCGCAACGCTTGAAAAGGCAGAGATTCTTGTGACGGCAATTGTAGGAATGATCGGACTGCGTCCGACGATCGCAGCGATACAGGCAGGAAAAGACATTGCGCTTGCCAACAAAGAGACGATGGTAACAGCCGGACATCTGATCATGCCGATGGCAAAGGAATATAATGTCCGTATTTTACCGGTAGACAGTGAACACAGTGCTATTTTCCAGTCTCTTCAGGGAAATAAAGGCAATCCGATCCACAAGATACTTCTGACGGCATCCGGCGGTCCATTCCGCGGAAAAAAAGAAGAAGATCTTCTGAATATCCGTGTGGAAGATGCATTGAAACATCCAAATTGGTCGATGGGACAGAAAATTACCATCGATTCTTCTACAATGGTAAATAAAGGACTGGAAGTGATTGAGGCGAAATGGCTGTTTGATGTAAATGTGGATCAGATCCAGGTTGTTGTACAGCCACAGAGTGTCATTCATTCCATGGTTGAATATGAAGACGGAGCCGTAATGGCGCAGCTTGGAACACCAGATATGAAACTGCCGATTCAGTATGCGCTTTATTATCCAGAGCGTAGATATCTGCCGGGTGACAGACTGGATTTCTGGGAAATGGGAAAACTGGATTTTGAAAAGCCGGATATGGATACGTTTTATGGTCTGAAACTCGCATATAAGGCAGGAAGAGAAGGCGGAAGTCTTCCGACCGTGCTCAATGCGGCAAATGAGTTGGCGGTAAGCAAGTTCCTGAAACGTGAAGTCAAATATCTGGAAATTATGGAAATCATCGAAGACTGTATGAATGCACATAAGAGTATAGCGAATCCGTCACTGGAACAGATTCTCCAGACCGAAGCAGAGACGTATGAACGAATCGAAAGCAGGAGGTAATAATTAGATTGAGTAATATAGTAGGTATTATATTTGCAATACTGGTCTTCAGTTTTATTGTAATTTTTCATGAACTGGGACATTTCACACTGGCAAAAAAAAATGGAATTGATGTGGAAGAGTTTGCAATCGGAATGGGACCGAATCTTGTTTCAAAAGAGTATAAGGGAACAAGATATTGTCTGAAACTTTTTCCAATTGGCGGCTTGTGCATGATGGGAGAAGATGACGAAGCGTCAGATGCACCGGGAAACTTTAATAATAAATCTGTGTGGGCGAGAATTTCTGTTATTGCAGCAGGACCGGTTTTTAATTTTATTCTTGCATTTATCGCATCAATAGTATTGATTATGATGGTAGGATATGACGCTCCGGTAGCGGCTTCTGTGGAACAGGGGTATCCAGCTGCTGCGGCAGGCATTCGGGCAGGAGATAAGATTGTAAAAATCGGAGATAAAAAGATTCACATTTTTCGTGAAGTTACTTCTTACAATCAGTTTCATCAGGGAGAGGCTGCCAAAGTTACCTATGAGCGAAATGGGAAAACCTATACTGTAAAGCTGACTCCGAAGATGGATAAGAAGTTGGGATATTATCGTTATGGAATCACAGGGGCCGGTAATACAAAAGCTTCTTTTGCAGAGAGTCTCCAGTATGGTGTTTATGAAGTGAAATATTGGATCTGTTCGACGGTAGACAGCCTGAAAATGTTAGTTATGAGAAAGATAGGAATGGATCAGTTATCCGGACCGGTCGGAATTGTAAATGTTGTAGCAGATGCATACCAACAGACGAAGAGCTATGGAGCGATTGTTGTAATTGAACAGTTTCTCTATATCGGAATTTTATTATCGGCAAACCTGGGAGTTATGAATTTGCTGCCACTTCCGGCACTGGACGGAGGAAGACTGGTGTTTCTCTTTGTAGAAGCAATCCGGAGAAAGAGGATTCCACCGGAGAAAGAAGGCTATGTGCATGGACTGGGATTCGTGCTTTTGATGCTTTTGATGGTGTTTGTATTGTTTAATGATGTAAAGAGAATATTTTTCTAGGATTATACGGTATTAGCAGAACGTCACAGACGGAAGGTAGTGCTTATTATCCCGGATGATAAAAGAAAGCTGTCCGGAACAATATCATGAAGTGAAAATGATATTGCTCCTGGACAGCTTTTTGAAAATATAATTATGTTAATTCAGCAATTCTGGAGACTCCGACATAGATTTCAGAAATTTTATACCATGTTTTATAATCTACAACTCCGGTTTGGGGTAAATTAAAAATGGACTGGAATTTCCGAACTGAGTTTTCCGTAGCTGTGCCGTAAATTCCATCGGCATCTACTTTCGGAAGCGCAGGATAGGCACCGGCAATCACATTGAGTTGTTCCTGCATCTGACGTACTTTGTCACCGGAAGAACCAACACTAAGATCGTATCCCGGCCATGATGCCGGAACACCGGAAATTGCTTCAGCAGTATTGATATACATGTCATCTCCATAATAATAACGGAGAATTTCGATTGGTGTGTAACCCTGATCTCCAAGTGATTTAGATCCCCACTGTGTCATCCAATTCGGGCACTGTACCTGACGCCCATCACAGTATTGCGTGAGGATCGGCTGTTTGACATTTGGCCTGGAGAGGTAGTCGGCAAACAGCTCATCGACTACGACAGAGATGGAATCGAAAATATTCCGGTTCGGAATCCATTTGTGATCGAAAGCCGTAGAGGAAGTAATCGTAAAGTCATAGCCTTGATTGCGGTACCACTCTGTGTAGACACGGTTCAGGGTAAAAGACATGATGGCAAGCACATTTGCACGGATCGTGGCGGCAGGCCAGGTCGCATAGATTTCACTGGAAGCAACATTTTTGATGTAATCTTTATATTTTACATAGTAGTTTTTAGCGGTGGAATCTCTCGGACTTCCATCATGGACAACAATATATTCAGGAACAACAACCCGGCTTAAAACAATTTCCCCGGATTCCTGAACAGGCTTTATTTCTTCTTCCGGAATTTTTGCCGGATACTCTCCATATAGAGTATGAGCAGGAATAACATAGACGGAATCATTGTTTTCAGCGCCAAGGGGTGCAAGCGCAAGATTTTGCAGAGAGAGCGTCGATGCAAGAACTTCTGCACCGGCAACACTGATTGGCGCATATCCTTCGGCTTCTATGCGGAGTGTGTATTCAGAGTAAGGCTGTTCGTCAAAGGCGGGATCAAGACTGTATTCCAGAGGCGGTGCATCTAATGTAAGAGATTCTGTTTGACCGGAAGAATCAGTTATCAGTTCTTCCAGAGTACTGTCTGGTATACCGGTGTAAGAGATGGATACTTTAGCATTTGCAACCGGGGCGGCAGTGAGAGAGGAAGTAAGGCTGACTTTCAGACTGCCTTTTGCAGAATTGTCCGGCAAAGACGTATTTATACGGTCGTTTTCTGGCATGGGATCATACCTCAAAATACTTTGTCATGTATAATGTATGCAGATAAGAAAAAGAATATGAATATTTTTACGGGAATGAGGTTGAAATTAAAAAAAATATGTAGTATAATTTTTACAATTTGTGGAGACGAAGGCGTCTGAACAAGTGTCATAACAGAGCAGTTGTGCATACGCAGACTGCTTTTTTTATGGAGGCGACAAGCCGGGGAATGCGTTTGCTTAAAACTCTGGCGGAAAAAGATACCTTGGAAACCCACGGATACAATAGGATAATCAGGAAGGGAATAGGTGGATATATGAAAGCATTTCTTATATTAGAAGACGGAACCGTCTTTACCGGAACCAGCATAGGCTCTAAAAAAGATATGATCAGCGAGATTGTGTTTAATACTTCAATGACAGGATATTTGGAAGTATTAACTGACCCTTCTTATGCGGGACAGGCAGTCGTTATGACATACCCATTGATCGGCAACTATGGAATTACACCGGATATGGAATCGAAGAAAGCCTGGCCAAAAGGTTATATCGTCAGAGAACTTTCCAGAGTACCGAGCAATTTCAGATGTGAAGGAACAATTCAGGATTTTCTTGAAAAGCAGGACATTCCGGGAATTGCAGGAATTGACACGCGTGCGCTGACGAAGATTCTTCGTGAGAAAGGTACGATGAACGGTATGATCACAACGAATGAGAATTACGATCTGGATGAGATCCTTCCGAAGTTAAAAGAATATGTAGTCGGAGACGTTGTATCAGAAGTAACCTGTGATAAATCTTATATCTTGGAAGGTGATGGACCAAAAGTTGCATTGATGGATTTTGGTGCCAAGAATAACATCGCCCGTTCTTTAAATAAGCGTGGATGTGAAGTGACCATTTATCCGGCACATACATCTGCACAAGAAATCATTGATTCTAAACCGGATGGTATCATGCTCTCAAATGGACCTGGAGATCCGGAGACCTGTGTTTCTATTATTAAAGAAGTGAAGAAGTTATATGACAGTGATATTCCGATCTTTGCAATCTGTCTGGGACATCAGCTTATGGCACTCGCAAATGGTGGAAAGACATATAAGTTAAAATATGGACACAGAGGTGGAAATCACCCGGTAAAAGATTTAAGTAATAACCGTGTGTACATTTCTTCTCAGAACCATGGATATGCAGTAGATGCTTCTACATTGGATTCATCAATCGCAACAGAAGCATTTGTAAATGTCAATGACGGAACCAATGAAGGTCTGTCTTATGTCGGAAAGAATATCTTTACCGTACAGTTTCATCCGGAAGCTTGCCCGGGACCACAGGACTCAGGATATTTATTTGACAGATTCATGGATATGATGAAGGAGGTACAGTAATGCCAAGAATTAAAGATATCAAAAAAGTATTAGTAATCGGTTCCGGTCCGATTGTAATCGGACAGGCGGCAGAGTTCGATTATGCCGGTACACAGGCATGCCGTTCACTGAAAGAAGAAGGGCTTGAAGTTGTTCTTCTGAACTCTAACCCGGCAACGATTATGACAGATAAAGATATTGCTGACCGTGTATATATTGAACCACTTACCGTTGAAGTTGTAGAACAGCTCATTTTAAAGGAAAAACCGGACAGTGTACTTCCTACGCTTGGTGGACAGGCAGCACTGAACCTTGCCATGGAGATGGAAGAGAATGGTTTCTTAAGAGAGCATAACGTACGCCTGATCGGTACCACTTCCCAGACAATCAAGAAAGCAGAGGACCGTCTGGAATTTAAAGAGACGATGGAGAAGATCGGTGAGCCATGTGCAGCTTCCCTCGTTGTTGAGAATGTGGAAGATGGTATTGCATTTGCGGAGAAGATCGGATACCCGGTTGTACTTCGTCCGGCTTACACACTTGGTGGAAGCGGCGGTGGTATCGCCCACGACCGAACACAGTTAGTTGAGATTCTGGAAAATGGTCTCAGACTTTCCCGTGTCGGACAGGTACTGGTAGAGCGTTGTATCGCCGGATGGAAAGAGATTGAGTATGAGGTAATGCGTGACAGCAATGGAAACTGCATTACTGTATGTAATATGGAAAATATAGATCCGGTTGGTGTGCATACCGGTGACAGTATCGTAGTTGCACCTTCCCAGACACTGGGTGATAAGGAGTACCAGATGCTGCGAACTTCTGCGCTGAACATTATCAGCGAGCTGAATATTACCGGAGGATGTAACGTACAGTATGCGTTGAATCCTGACACATTTGAGTACTGTGTTATCGAGGTAAATCCGCGTGTAAGCCGTTCTTCTGCACTGGCTTCCAAAGCAACCGGATATCCAATTGCGAAAGTTGCTGCAAAGATCGCACTTGGATATACACTGGATGAGATTAAGAATGCAGTTACGAAGAAGACCTATGCAAGTTTCGAGCCAATGCTTGACTATTGCGTTGTAAAGATCCCGAGACTTCCATTTGATAAATTTATCAGTGCAAAACGTACACTGACAACACAGATGAAAGCAACCGGAGAAGTTATGAGTATCTGTGATAACTTTGAAGGTGCACTTATGAAAGCAATCCGTTCTCTGGAGCAGCATGTAGACAGCCTGATGTCTTACGATTTTTCATATCTGAAAGATGAGGAGCTGTTAGAAGAGTTAAAAGTTGTAGATGACAGAAGAATCTGGAAGATTGCAGAAGCGATCCGCCAGGGAATCAGCTATGATGAGATTCATGCAATCACAAAGATTGACAAATGGTTCATTGACAAGATTGCAATTCTTGTTGAGATGGAACAGAAGCTGCAGAATGAAACATTGAATGCAGAGACATTAAAAGAAGCAAAACGTATGGAATTTCCAGATTCTGTTATTGCAAAATTAACAGGCAATACAGAGCGCCAGATTCACGATATGCGCCATGAATATGGAATTACGGCAGCATATAAGATGGTTGATACGTGTGCGGCTGAGTTCGCGGCAGAAACGCCGTACTATTATTCTGTATTTGGCAGCGAGAACGAAGTTGAAGAGACGAATGACAAGAAGAAAGTACTTGTTCTTGGATCAGGTCCGATCCGTATCGGACAGGGAATTGAGTTCGATTTCTGTTCTGTGCATTGTACATGGGCATTTGCAAAAGAAGACTATGAGACAATCATTGTAAATAATAACCCGGAGACAGTAAGTACAGACTTTGACATTGCAGATAAATTGTATTTTGAACCGCTGACACCGGAAGATGTAGAGAGTATTGTTGATCTTGAAAAACCGGACGGAGCAGTTGTACAGTTTGGTGGACAGACAGCGATCAAGCTGACAGAGTCGCTTATGAAAATGGGTGTTCCAATCCTTGGAACTTCTGCCGAGAATGTAGATGCAGCGGAAGACCGTGAGCTGTTTGATGAGATTCTGGAAGAGTGTAAGATTCCAAGACCAACAGGAGGTACTGTATTTACAGCAGAAGAAGCAAAAGAAGTTGCAAATAGACTGGGGTATCCGGTACTTGTGAGACCTTCTTATGTACTTGGCGGACAGGGAATGCAGATTGCGATCAACGACCATGATATTGATGAATTTATCGGCATCATCAACCGGATTGCACAGGATCATCCAATTCTTGTAGATAAATATCTGCAGGGTAAAGAGATTGAGGTCGATGCAGTATGCGATGGCGAAGATATCCTGATCCCAGGAATCATGGAACATATCGAGCGTGCAGGAATCCATTCCGGAGACAGTATTTCCGTATATCCGGCACAGAGCATTTCCGAGAAGACGAAGCAGACGATCGCAGAATATACAAGAAGACTTGCAAAATCACTGCACGTTATCGGACTGATCAATATCCAGTTTATTGTATGTGGTGAAGAAGTGTACGTCATCGAGGTAAACCCTCGTTCCAGCCGTACGGTTCCATATATCAGTAAAGTAACCGGTATCCCAATCGTTCCGCTTGCAACAAAAGTCATCATCGGAGCAAAGATCAAAGATCTCGGATACACACCAGGATTACAGCCGGAAGCAGATTATTTTGCTGTTAAGATGCCGGTATTCTCCTTCGAGAAAATACGTGGTGCAGATATCAGCTTAGGACCTGAGATGAAATCTACCGGAGAGTGTCTGGGAATTGCGAAGACATTTGACGAAGCATTGTATAAGGCATTTATCGGAGCCGGAATCCGTCTGCCGAAGCATAAGAATATGATCATGACTGTTCGTGATGAAGATAAGGAAGAAGCAATCGATATCGGACGCAGATTCGAGAAACTTGGATATAAGATCTTTGCAACGAGAGGAACTGCGGATATCCTGAAAGAAGCAGGAGTGAAAGCAAATGCAGTAAATAAGATCGAGCAGGAATCTCCGAACCTGATGGATCTTATCTTGGGACATAAGATCGACCTTGTTATCGATACACCGCATCAGGGAGCAGAACATTCCAGAGATGGTTTTGTGATCCGTAGAAATGCGATTGAGACAGGTGTGAATGTACTGACAGCGATTGATACAGCAAAAGCGCTTGTATCCAGTCTGGAGAATACAGATATTAAGAAACTGACATTGATCGATATTGCCACAATTTAAAGATGTCAAGATAAAACCTGCTACAGGATTCTGTAGCAGGTTTTTTACATATTAGGAATTTTGTCCTATTTGATTTTTCTATTCTTCGAGTAATATTTGACAGAACAGCCAGATTATGATATGATACCAGACGTTGTGCGTAACATTTTTGTAATATTTGTAATAAAATTGAAATGAATGAGTATGATTTATGTAAAGAAAATGGTTTGGCACATATAGGAGGGTATTATATTTATGAATTGTCATAGCATCCGGAGGAAGTTGCCAGTGGCAGGTTCTGCAGGTAAGGGAAGTAAAAAGATTGTATTATTCTTAGCGGCTTTGATATGTACCGTGTGTATGACTGGATTTACAGCGAAAGCGGCATCGGTGGAGGGAAACGTCAGACATTCCAGATCGATTGCAGTTCAGACGAGGGAGACAATACGAGTACAAAAGATCAGATTAAAGCAGGCAGTATTGGAAAAAGAGCAGGAAATCAGACGACAGAAAATTCGTGCAAAAAGAGAAGCAAGAAAAAAACAGGAACAAAAGAAACTGAAAAAACAGCAGGAGCTGTTAGCAGCGCTTATATTCTGTGAAGCGGGAAATCAGCCGTATAAAGGACAGGTTGCTGTGGGAGCGGTTGTTTTAAACCGGATAAAAAGCAAAACTTATCCGGATTCTATGAAGGAAGTTATCTATCAGCGCGGACAGTTCGGACCGGCAGGCAGCGGATGGCTGAATCGTGTTTTGCAGAATAAAAGTTATACCAAAACCGCCTGGAAAGCAGCAGCGGATGCATTAAAAGGAAAAGATCCGATAAATGGATGTCTGTATTTTAATCAGGGAGGCTCCGGAAAGAAGATCGGTGATCATTATTTCCACTAAGAGATAGAGCAAAAAAGTCTTATTTCTGGAATTGACAACTTCCGGACAAGGTATTAGGATGTAAGAGCAGAGGCGGAACGTTTCTGCTCATTTTGTTATGGCGACGAGGAAAATGCACCATGCTTGCATGGCTGCATTTGACGACCGCTAATCAGAGCGGGATGGCTACCATAGTCTCGGCAGGTGGGGAAAAAGATGTATAAGATTTTAATTGTAGAAGACGACCAGACGATTGCACAGACAGTGGCAATGCATTTGGAAAAATGGAATTACAAAACAAAAACGACAGAAGATTTGAAAAATGTATTGCAGGAATTTCTGGCTTTTGAACCGGAACTTGTGATCCTGGATATTATGCTTCCGTTTTTTAATGGCTTTTACTGGTGCCAGAAGATTCGTGAAGTGTCGAAAGTACCGATTGTTTTTCTTTCTTCAGCAAATGACAATATGAACATTGTCATGGCGATGAATATGGGTGCGGACGAGTTTATTGAAAAGCCATTTGATCTGACAGTTCTGACTGCAAAAGTACAGGCACTGCTTAGAAGAACCTATTCTTTTGGCGGAACGACAAATGCGATAGAATATAAAGGTGCTCTTTTGAATCTGAATGATGCAGTGCTGACTTATCAGGAGCAGAGAGTCGAGCTGACAAAAAATGAATTTAGAATTTTACAGATATTACTTGAAAATGCGGGAAAGATTGTTTCAAGAGATACGATCATGGAACGACTCTGGGAAAATGATTCGTTTGTGGACGATAATACACTTACAGTTAATGTGACAAGACTTCGTAAAAAACTGGAAAGTATCGGAATGACAGATGTGATCCGTACGAAAAAAGGAATTGGATATTTGGTGGAACTATGAAAATCTTAAGAGCATATATAAAAGAACATCGGACGCAGATCTGTATGTATCTGGGTGCGTATGGAATCTTTTTCGTTATATTTGATCTGTATCATATCGATCTGGCATGTGTGGAATATGCATTTCTACTGTCAGGCGTGTGGAGCCTGCTTTATGCGGTTCTTGGATTTGTAAGATACAGAAGAACGCACAGAGAACTGCAGAATGTTATAAAAGGTGAGAAAGAGCAGATTCTGGAATTTGCAGAAGGAACCACACTTCTGGAACAGGATTATCAGAAACTGGTACAGAAATTATATACGCAGATCAATGAGACTGAGTCGGAACAGGCAATAGAGCGGCAGGACATGCTGGATTATTACAGTATGTGGGCGCATCAAATCAAGACTCCGATCGCAGCGATGAATCTCCTGCTTCAGACAGAAAAAGAGGAGCATCCGGTTCTGGTAAGAGAACTGGAGATGGAATTATTTAAAATCCAGCAGTATGTAGAAATGGTCTTAACTTATCTGCGTATGGAAGATATGTCAGCGGATCTGTCCTTTGCAGTCTGTGATCTTGATACGGTTATCCGCCAAGTAGTGCGCAAGTATTCCAAGATGTTTATTTTAAAGAAAATCACACTGGTATATGAGCCGATTCAGGAAACAGTATTAACCGATGAAAAATGGCTGTCGTTTGTTCTGGAGCAGCTGCTTTCCAATGCTTTGAAATATACAGAAAACGGAAGTGTGCATATTTATAAAAAAGGTCAGATACTTGTTGTGGAAGATACTGGGATCGGTATTCGTGAAGAAGATCTGCCACGGATTTTTGAACGCGGATTTACCGGCTATAATGGCAGAAATGATAAGAAATCGACAGGCATCGGACTTTATTTATGCAAATCGGTAATGGATAAGCTTCAGCATGGATTGTGGCTGGAATCGGAAGCGGGGAAAGGAACAAGAGCCTGCATGGATTTGTCCAGAGAAAAATTACCGGTTGAATAGATACAAAAGAGAATCTGGAAGTAAAATGAGATATCTTACAAAAATGTAAGAAACAGGAAGGAAAATGTAACCTGAATCGATGGCTGTACATTTTCCTTTTTTCTATAATCATAGATGTAAAACAGATGATATGGAAAGGGTGAAACAAATGGCATTATTAGAAGTAAGAAATGTAAAAAAAGTATATACGACCAGATTTGGAGGCAACCAGGTAGAGGCGCTGCGAAACGTTAATTTTTCAGTTGAACCGGGAGAATATGTAGCAGTTATGGGAGAGTCCGGTTCCGGAAAATCAACACTTTTAAATATTCTGGCAGCACTTGACAGACCTACAAAAGGAAAGGTGTATTTGAAAGGACGCGACCTTTCCGGGATAAAAGAGAAAGAAATGGCAGCTTTCCGAAGACAAAATCTCGGATTTGTATTTCAAGATTTTCATCTTCTGGATACATTTTCGTTAAGAGACAACATATTTCTTCCACTTGTATTGTCTGGAATGAAATATGGGAAAATGGAAGAGCGGCTGCAGCCGGTTGCAAAGCAGCTTGAGATCACGCAGCTTCTGGACAAATATCCATATGAGGTATCAGGAGGACAGAAACAGCGTGCGGCAGTTGCCAGAGCGCTGGTTACCAAACCACAGCTCCTTCTCGCGGATGAACCGACAGGAGCGCTGGACTCTCGGGCTTCCAAAGCACTGCTTGATCTCTTTACCGGTATCAATGAGGACGGACAGACGATCGTCATGGTTACACATAGTGTGCGTGCGGCAAGCACAGCGAAAAGAGTGCTTTTCATCAAGGATGGAGAGGTGTTTCATCAGTTATATCGTGGAAATCTGAGCGAAGATGAGATGTATCAGAAGATTTCAGACACCTTAAGCGTTCTTGCAACGGGAGGTGAGCACATTGGCTAGAAACATTTATGCAAAACTTGCCGTCACAAACCTGAAAAATAACCGGAAGACTTACATGCCATATATATTGACCTCTATGTTGATGGTTATGATGTTCTATATGTTTGATGCACTGACAAAAAGCAAAGACCTGCGAATGGAAACGCTGCGGCTCTGCCTGCAGTACGCAACAGGCGTGATGGTTATTTTTTCTGTGATTTTTCTCTTTTATACAAACAGTTTCCTGATGAAACAGCGAAAAAATGAAATTGGTGTTTACAATGTTCTCGGAATGGGAAAACGGCATATTGCGAAAATGATGGCAGTAGAGACGGTGATCATTGCAGGAGTCAGCATGATCGGAGGATTGATCCTTGGAATTATATTCGGAAAAATGATGTATCTGATCCTGCTTAAAATCCTGCACAGCGGAGTGGAAATGAAGTTTGCGGTCAGCATGGCGGCAATAAAAGACTGTCTCGTTTTATTTCTGATCATTTTCATGCTTACGTTTATTTACAATCTTCTGCAGGTGCAGATTGCGAATCCGATGGAACTTCTGCGTGGAAGCAGTCAGGGAGAGAAAGAGCCGAAGACGAGATGGCTGCTCGCCCTTGTCGGAGTCCTGGCACTGGGAAGCGGATACTATATCGCCCTGACTACAAAAGAGCCGTTAAAAGCTTTATCAACTTTTTTTCTGGCGGTGGTTCTTGTCATCATCGGTACTTATGCGCTGTTTACAGCAGGTAGTATTGCGCTTTTGAAGATTTTAAAGAAAAACAAAAAATATTATTACAGACAGGGACATTTTACAACCATATCAGGGATGATTTACCGGATGAAACAGAATGCAGTCGGGCTTGCAAATATCTGTATCTTAAGTACGATGGTGCTTGTAATGATATCTACAACAACATCACTGTATGCAGGAATGGAGGACGTTTTACATACACGTTTCCCGAAAGCAGTGGCAGTAACAAATTATCAGACTAGCAGAGAATCCAGAAATCAATTGCAGGAAGCCCTTGAAAAAGAATGTGATCGTCTGCATTTACAGAGACAATCACAGATTTCTTACCGATGCGGTCAGCTTATGGCATCACAGAAAGACGAACAGTTTGAAATAAATGCGGATGCATATAATTCATCAAAAATCTGCTATCTGACTTTGCTTCCGCTGGAAGATTATAATCACATGGAAGGAAAAACAGAAACATTAAATGAAAACGAAATTCTGTTGTACTGTCCGGATGGAAAATATAATTATTATGATCTGAAAATTGCAAAAGAGAATTTTCATGTGAAAAAACAGATCAGGAAATTGAAAGCAGAGGTGGAGAAAACACAGTCGGTATATGGTAATTATTATATTGTTTTCAAAAACACAGATGCGATTTTAAAAATTTTGCAGATGCAGAATTATTCTGGGCAGAATGTACCGGAAGCTTTTAAGAAAAATCAGCAGATGCTCCGCTATTATACAGCATTTGACCTGAATGGAAAGAATGCAGAAAATGCAAAGATACTGGGAAAATTACAAAAAGGGCTAAACAAAGTGCCTTATACAGAAATGGAAAGCAGAGAGACGAGCAGGGAGAGTTTCTATGGTCTCTATGGCGGATTGTTCTTCATTGGAATTTATTTGGGAATCCTGTTCCTGATCGCAACGGTGCTGATCATTTATTATAAACAGATATCCGAAGGCTTTGAAGACAGAAAACGGTTTCAGATTATGCAGAATGTCGGAATGAGTAAGCGCGAAGTGCGTCGTTCCATCAGAAGCCAGATCTTAAGTGTATTTTTCCTGCCGCTTTTTATGGCAATTCTGCATGTAATTGTGGCATTTCCGATCATGGTAAAACTTCTGCGTGTACTGAATTTAAGTAACAGAGCTCTGTTTGCGGGATGTACGGTTACAACAATTGGTGTGTTTGCTGTATTTTATGCAATCGTCTACAGTCTTACTGCAAAAGAATATTATCGAATCGTAAATTAGATTTTGAAGTGTACGAAAAGGCATAGTATTTTGAAAAAGTGGATTGACGGATTGCCACCACAGGTTGTATCTTGTTCTTATAGGACTCTGAAAAACTGTTTATCAGCAGAGGCAGAGTGAGTGGAAGAAGGAGGTAGAAAACAATGACAAGAGAAGGCGAAAGAGAGATCGTAAAAGTTGAAAAACCAAGTGGTGGAGAAGGATATATTTTGAAGGAGGCACTGCTTGGTGCAGAGGAACTTGGTGCGCACTGTAAGATGTTCAGTAAAGTGACACTGCCGCCACATTCTGAGCTCGGGCACCATGAACATCATGGAGAGACGGAAACGTATTATATTTTGTCAGGTGAAGGAATTTACGAAGATAATGGCACGAAGATTCCGGCAAAACCGGGAGATGTATTCTTCTGTAAGGACGGAGACGGACACGGGATCCGCAACGACGGGGAAGAAGATGTTGTATTTGCAGCATTAATTCTGAAAAAATAAGGGAGTTATTTCCCGGACGCTATAACAGCGATAAAACGCGCTCTGCGAATTTTATCGCTGATTAGCTGTCGTCAAATGCTGCCATGCAAGCAGGGCGCATTTTCCTTGTCGCCATAACAAATAAAAAAGTCAGCTTCCGGTTTGGGAAAGCTGACTTTTTTGTGTTGCCATAGCATCCAGAGGAAGCTGCCGATGGCAAGTTCTGCAGGTATACGATGAGCCAGGTACAGATTTATGCTTACACAATGAACTGCATTTATACGCCTGTAACATAGGAGATGACATGCAGACATTCGTCTTTTAACTTCGTGTTGTCAAGATCCATATTCGCTCGTTTCTGCTCCAGCTTGTATTTGCAGTAGCTGACAATAATCTCATTTACCATATCCATATTATCTGCAGTCACCTTATCTGTTTCATTCAGGACAGTTTTGAGCAGGTTGCTGCTTCGTTCCTCAATATTCTTGCCGTAATACATGTTGTGGATATCGTCCGTATATTCGTTACGTTCTTCCGGATAGAGTTCATAATAATGGTTCATATAAGGCGTCAGGTCGTCGCTTCGCTTTCCGTAGAAGAAATTAAAGAACAGATTTGGCCACTTGAAAACCGTTGTCAGGAAATAATCCCAGATCTTAATGAAAGTCTCACCGGATGTAGTAGCTGTCTTGCTCAAAAGACTGAGAGAGTGACTGTATTTCTGAAAAAATTTCATGGAAGCGAGGAGCAGAAGTTCATCCAGGTCTTTAAAATAAAGATAAATGGTTGAGTTGTGGAATCCGGCTTTTTCTGCAATCTTTCGAATCGAAATATGTTCAATCCCTAATTCAGCGATCATCTCTGTCGCAGCATTGATGAAAGTGATGGTGTTCTGTTTCTTCTGTAATTCCTTACTGTTATTCGCATTTAAAGACATCTGAAAATGCCTCCTTTCTGTGGTACATATAGAAAGTACTTAATCTACTATATCGGTAGTTTATTTGTATGTCAAGGTGAAAATACATAGAAACAATTTATAGAAAATCATAATAAATATAGACTTTTTATAGGAAAGGTGTTGGTGGCAATCGCGCTTATCACTGTTATTCTTGTAAGAAATAACAGAAAAATATTGTGTATGCAAGAAAAGCTGCTCCGGGTATTTTCTTTAGAAAATCTTTAGAAAGCTATCCGGCGGCTCTTAAGAAAAGATCTTTATACTTTGAATCATAAAATGTGATATGATACAAAGGTTAGAGAAAAAGAAACTGTATCCACACATTTTTTAAGATACCGAATAATGCGGAAGAATCCGCAGGTATCGGAGCCGGGTTTGCCCCGACATGATATTTAAGAGAGAAGCAGGGAGAAAGAAAATGGAAATGAATCACGTACTTGTAGTGGAAGATGATAAGGAGATCCGTCAGGGAATTGAGATCTATCTGAAAAGCCAGGGATACGAAGTGTACCAGGCAGAAGATGGAATCGAAGGTCTGGAGGTGATAGAAAAAGAAGAAATCCATCTCGCGATCGTAGATATTATGATGCCGCGCATGGATGGAATTACAATGACGGTAAAATTAAGAGAAAAATATGACTTCCCGGTTATCTTCTTATCCGCAAAATCAGAAGAAGTAGACAAGATCATGGGACTAAATATGGGAGCGGATGATTATGTGACAAAACCATTTACACCGATGGAACTGTTAGCTAGAGTTAATTCCCAGCTTCGCAGATACCGGAATTTTATGGGCAGATTAAAGGAAAAAGAAGAAAAGGAACATATTTATACAATCGGTGGACTGGAACTGAATGAGGACCGCAAAGCAGTGAGCGTAGATGGGGAAGACGTGAAAGTGACACCGACAGAGTATAAGATTCTTCTGCTGTTAATGAAACATCCAGGCAGAGTATTTTCCGCTGATGAAATCTATGAATGGGTATGGGAAGAAGAGGCGGTGAATACAGACACTATTATGGTGCATGTGAGAAATATTCGGGAGAAAATAGAAATTAACCCGAAAGAACCAAAATATTTGAAGGTGGTGTGGGGAGTTGGATACAAAATTGAAAAACAGGCATAAACTGGCGTGCATACTAATCTTTTTTACGATACTGATACCGGCTGCGATGGTTGTCGGAAGATATCAGCTCTATCAGAGAGAGGCCGCGGCAAACGTAGAAAAGGAAAAAAGAAGCCACGAGTCATCTGAAGATTTTATGATGCCATTCGTTCAGAATGGATATATTATGTATACAAATGAAAACGGAACGGAAAAAGAACGCACGAAGTTACGGGATATGCTGGATCAGGATGCATACTGGGAATGGCTTACAAATTACAAAATGCTCTATCCATATATTGATTACGAAATGGAAAATGAAAAAGGTGAGGTCATAGCAAGAAGTTCTGTCAGTACAGGTGAACAGGCGATGGAAGATGATATGACGAAATATGCATTTTCATTTACTATCCAGTATGATAAAAATGGAAAACCAATGGCGCAGATTTTATCCGGAAGTAACAAAAGCAAACAGCTTCTTGCGCTCAGGCGGGCATTGAACGATGTAAGTACACAGCCGGATGAGGCGTTTCTTTATGAAGATGATGAAGCAGATACGCAGACAGACGGAAAAACAAATACGATATTAAAGAATCCGGAGAATTGCACATTCCGTTATGGAATTACAGAGAAAAATCTGAAAGCTTATTTAAAAGACAGCACGGAAATGGATTTCAGTGAACAGGATGAAGTACCGGATTCAGCAGACAGGATGATCTATGCACTGCTTGCTGCAGTTGCGCTTCTTGCATGTGTTTATCCGTCAGTGAAGAGCTTTCAGACCGGAGAAGAACGGATTTTCCAGGCTCCTGTGGAAGTAGCTGTGCCTGCATTCATTGTGTTGCTTACGTGTGCGCCGTCGCTTGTCCGGGCACGTGTTACAGACGGTTTGCAGTCAGAAGGCACGGAAACGCTTTTGTGGGCGGCAGTATTTGCTGTGGATTACTGGATCGTGACGAATCTCAGACATATCTGGACCTGTGGAGTCAGAGGATATATAAAAGAATATTCACTGTGCTGCAGGAAACGGCAGACGATAAAGAATATTTCCGGAAAAATCTGCGGCACCGTGAAAAGTGCTGGCAGAAAAACCCTCTATATGCTGGAAAAGATTGATTTTAGAGACAGAGGACAGCGTTATATGTTAAAGGTTGTTCTTATTAATTCCATATTATTAGTGCCTTGTTTTATAGTCGGACAGGGGGATATGTTGTGGTTTCTTCTGTGTGATGCAGTCCTTTTATTTGTTGTATTAAATATCTGGTATCGCAGAATGAGACGCAGATACATGCAGCTTTTGAATGCAGCAGAAGCAATCGCAGACGGCAATCTGGATGCAGAAATAGGTACGGATTTAAGGATGTTCCAGCCGATCGGTGACGCACTTGGAACGATTCAGAGCGGATTTAAAAAGGCAGTGGATGAAGAAGTGAAGAGCCAGCGGATGAAGACAGAACTGATCACCAATGTTTCGCATGATTTGAAGACACCGCTCACGGCGATCATTACTTATGTGGATCTTCTGAAAAATGAAAAAGATGAAGAAAAACAGAAAGAGTACATTGAGATTCTGGAACGAAAATCACTGCGACTGAAAGTACTGATCGAAGATTTGTTTGAAGTGAGCAAAGCGAACAGCCAGGCTGTCAAACTGAACCTGCTGGATCTGGATATGGTAAATCTGTTTAAACAGGTAAAATTGGAACTGGATGAACAGATCCGGAAATCCGGTGTGGAGTTCCGCTGCGATTTTCCGGAAGAAAGGCTGATCGTACATCTGGACAGCCAGAAAACATACCGGATCTTTGAAAACCTGCTTGTTAATATTACAAAATACGCGATGCCGCATACGAGAGCCTATATTTCCATCCGTGAAGAAGATGGAGAAGCGGTTGTGCATATGAAGAATGTTTCCAGAGAAGAACTGCATGTAAAACCAGAAGAACTGACCGAACGGTTTGTGCGGGGAGATGAATCCCGGAAAACCGAAGGTTCCGGACTGGGACTTGCCATTGTAAGCAGTTTTACAGAATTGCAGAAAGGACATCTGAATATTGAGACAGAAGCAGATCTTTTCAAAATAACATTGAGATTTCCGCTTGTCTCCCATTGACAAATGCCGATAATTCGCATATAGTATATTCTATATGAAAAGACGATGAACGAAAAGAGTAGCGATACTTGCAACTGTCAGAGAGAAACCGTCACCGGCTGAAAGCGGTTTTCAGAAAAGAGCATCGTGAAGTGCATTCGGGAGTTGATCCGGCGAGCGTAGTCTGACGCGTTCAGATAAGATGGGTAGCCGGGTACGGAATTACACACGTTACGTGTACTTAAGCAGAAGAAGATTTTCCTTAAGCGGGGGACATTTCAGCAGGAAGGTCTGATTCTGGAAGAAGAGTGGAACCGCGATATATACGCCTCTTGCGAAAGCAAGAGGCGTTTTTTATAATGAAGGAGCGATAGATATGGGAGTTATTTCTTACGTAAAAGAGGAGATTCAGGTTGTTCGTGAACGGGATCCTGCGATCAAATCCAATATGGAAGTTTTTTTATATTCCAGTTTCAAGGCAATTTTACATTACAGAATTGCACATAAATTATATTTAAAGAAACATTATTTTCTGGCAAGATGGGTGTCACAGCGTGCCGTGCGCAAAACCGGTATTGAGATCCATCCAGGAGCTACGATCGGCAAAGGACTTTTTATCGACCACGGAAGCGGTGTGATCATCGGAGAGACAGCAGAGCTTGGTGATAATATTACACTGTATCAGGGTGTCACCCTTGGTGGGACAGGTAAGGAACAGGGAAAGCGGCATCCGACACTTAAAGATAATGTCATGGTAAGTGCCGGCGCAAAAGTACTTGGTTCCTTCACCATCGGAGAAAATTCCAAGATTGGCGCCGGAGCGGTTGTATTAAAAGAAGTACCGCCGAACTGTACAGTTGTCGGTGTGCCGGGAAGAATTGTGAAGATGGATGACCAGAAGATTCCGCGTATGGATCTAGATCAGGTACATTTACCAGATCCGATCAGCGCAGATATCCAGAACCTGCAGGAAGAAAATCTCCGCATGAGAGAAGAGATCCGTGCAATGGAGAAGAATATGAAATGCCTGCGTAAAGATAAGAAGGAACTGATCAAAGAAATAGAAAAAATGGAATTCATAGAAAGTTCCAGAGAAGAATAAGAAAAGAGAGGAAGAGACAAAGATGAAACTGTATAACACACTGTCAAAACAAAAAGAAGAATTTACCCCGCTGGAAGAAGGCAAAGTTAAGATGTATGTCTGCGGACCAACGGTTTATAATTTTATCCATATCGGAAATGCAAGACCGATGATTGTATTTGATACGGTCAGACGTTATTTTGAGTACAAAGGATACGATGTTAATTATGTATCCAACTTCACAGATGTAGATGATAAAATCATTAAGAAAGCTAATGAAGAAGGCGTTTCGTCCGATGAGATTTCCAAACGCTATATTGCAGAGTGTAAGAAAGATATGGATGGAATGAACATCGAGCCGGCAACAAAGAATCCGCTTGCAACAGAAGAAATCAGCGGAATGATTGAGATGATCCAGACACTGATCGACAAAGGCTATGCTTATGAGAAAAACGGAACGGTATATTACAGCACAAGAAAATTCAAAGACTATGGAAAGCTTTCCCATAAAAATCTGGATGATTTAAGATCCGGTGAGAGATCACTCCTTGTAAGCGGCGAAGATGAAAAAGAAGATCCGTTGGATTTCGTTCTCTGGAAACCGAAAAAAGAAGGAGAACCTTTCTGGAAAGCACCGTGGAGCGAGGGACGTCCGGGATGGCACATTGAGTGCTCAGAGATGTCTAAAAAATATCTGGGTGAGCAGATCGATATTCACGCCGGTGGAGAAGATCTTGTATTTCCACATCATGAGAATGAAATCGCACAGAGTGAAGCTGCCAACGGAAAAGAATTTGCTAAATACTGGATGCACAATGCATTTTTAAATATCGATAATCGCAAAATGAGCAAGTCATTAGGAAACTTCCGCACTGTCCGTGAGATCAGTGAACAGTATGATCTGCAGGTGCTTCGCTTCTTTATGTTAAGCGCACATTACAGAAGTCCGCTGAACTTCAGCGCAGATCTTATGGAAGCATCCAAGAATGGTCTGGAGCGTATTGTCAATGCGGCAGATAATCTGAAATTCTTAAAGAAAAATGCTGCAAATGAAAAGATGACAGAGGAAGAGAACAAGTTATTTACACAGACAGATGCATTTGTTGCTGATTTTGAGAGAGCAATGGAAGATGATTTCAATACAGCAGATGCAATCGCAGCAGTATTTGACCTTGTTAAATTTGCAAACAGTAATACAGACAGTGAGAGCTCAGCAGAATACCTTGGCAAACTCTTTGATCTTCTGGTAAAATTAACAGATGTACTTGGACTGCTCGTTGACAAGAAGGAAGACATCTTGGATGAAGATATTGAAAAACTGATCGAAGAGCGTCAGGCAGCAAGAAAAGCGAAAGATTTCGCAAGAGCAGACGCAATCCGTGACGAGTTATTAGAAAAAGGTATCGTTTTAAAAGATACAAGAGAAGGAGTACAATGGAAAAGAGCATAAACTGGGAGTTTGACTCCTGCATGCAGGAAACGTTCCGGTTAAAAGAGGTGGATATAAGAGAATATTCACCTCTTACTCTGGCGTATATCGGTGACAGTATTTACGATCTGATCATGAAGACGTTAGTTGTAAACCAGGGCAACAAACCGGTACAGAAACTGCACAAAGAAACCAGTACCTATGTGCAGGCAAAAGCACAGTCTAAAATGATGCGTGTTCTGCAGGAAGAACTGACAGAAGAAGAGCACAGCATTTACAAAAGGGGACGGAATTCCAAGAGTGTATCACCTGCGAAGAACCAGTCTGTGACTGATTACAGACGTGCGACCGGTTTTGAAGCAGTGATGGGATATCTGTATCTGAAAAAGGATTACGCAAGAATGATGGAACTGGTGAAAATGGGACTTAAGAGCCTTGAAGAGGAACAATAAGGAGTCGGACATGAGCGAAGATTATAATAAGAAAACAAACGAAAATAAAATCGAGGGAAGAAATGCGGTTCTGGAAGCATTTCGTTCTGGAAAACCGGTTGACAAATTATTTGTTCTGGACGGCTGCCAGGACGGACCAGTGCGCACGATCATAAGAGAAGCAAGGAAACACGACACGATCATTCAGTTTGTAGAAAAAGAGCGTCTGCATCAGCTTTCTGAGACGGGAAGACATCAGGGTGTGATTGCTTATACTGCATCGTATGAATACGCAGAAGTAGAGGATATGTTAGCGCTTGCAAAAGAGCGTGGAGAAGATCCTTTCCTTGTTCTTCTGGATGGAATTGAAGATCCGCACAATCTTGGCGCGATCATCCGTACGGCAAATCTTGCCGGTGCACACGGAGTGATCATCCCGAAGAGAAGAGCAGTCGGATTGACAGCAACCGTGGCAAAAACATCTGCCGGTGCACTGAACTATACACCGGTAGCAAAAGTTACAAATCTGGTAAAGACAATGGAAGAACTGAAAAAAGAAGGTCTTTGGTTTGTCTGTGCCGATATGGGCGGCGAGAAGATGTATGATCTTAATCTGAAAGGACCGATCGGATTGGTGATCGGAAACGAAGGCGAGGGAGTCAGCCGCCTCGTAAAAGAAACCTGCGATTATGTAGCAAGCATTCCGATGCACGGTGATATCGATTCACTGAACGCGTCTGTGGCAGCCGGTGTCCTTGCTTATGAGATCGTAAGACAGAGAATGTCATAAGAATCAAAAGGAATGGAAGCACATGAAATATGAGAAGATGACAGATGAACTGCTGATTGAGAAGCTGCGCGGCGGTGAGAAAGAGATCATTGATTTTCTTATGGAAAAATACAAAAATCTTGTCCGCAAAGAAGCCAATGCAATGTATCTTCTCGGCGGTGAGACAGATGACCTGATTCAGGAAGGGATGATCGGTCTGTTTAAGGCTGTTCGTGACTATGCACCGGATCAGAATTCATCCTTTTACAGTTTCGCAAAATTATGTATTACAAGACAGTTGTATTCAGCAATAACGGCATCCAGAAGAAAAAAACACAGCCCATTAAATTCTTACATTTCTCTGTATGAGACCGGTGCGGATGACCAGAATCCGTTGATCGAAACAGTAGAAGCGGAAGGTCAGAACAATCCGGAAGAGCTGCTTATCAGCCAGGAATATGCGACTCTTATTGAGAGCCGTCTGGAAGAAGCACTCAGTGATCTGGAAAGCAGAGTATTGTATCTGCACCTTCGGGGAACAGACTATAAGACGATTGCAAAGCTTCTGGATAAGAGCCCGAAAACGATTGATAATGCACTGCAGCGCATCAAAAATAAGACCGAAAAAATCTTAAAGAGTGACGAAAAATCATATTGACAAAAATAGCGTATGTGTTGTATAGTATTAACGTTGCATAGCACATATGCGTGCTGCCTTGGCTCAGTCGGTAGAGCGTCGCCTTGGTAAGGCGGAGGTCGGCGGTTCGATTCCGCTAGGCAGCTTGTACAAAAGATAAAGACCTCTGGAAGTCATGGCTTTCAGAGGTTTTCTTTTGTTTTAAACCTTGTTCGTCCATATGTTTTATGGTAAGATAAGGGGCAGAATAATCACTAGGAGGAAGAACATGGGAGAAGAGACAGTTTCTAAGAATTTTATAGAACAAGAGATAGATAAAGATCTGAAAGAGGGCGTTTACCAGGAAGTATGTACCCGTTTTCCACCGGAACCGAACGGATACCTTCACATCGGACACGCTAAATCCATCATTTTAAATTCCGGTCTGGCAAAGGAGTATGGAGGAACATTCCACCTTCGTTTTGACGATACGAACCCGATGAAAGAGGACATGGAATTTGTAGAGTCCATCAAAGAAGATGTAAAGTGGTTAGGTGCTGACTGGGGAGACCATCTCTATTTCGCATCCGATTATTTTGATACAATGTATGAATGCGCGATCAAGCTGATTAAAAAAGGCAAAGCATATGTCTGTGACCTGAGTGCGGAAGAGATCCGTGAATACCGTGGAACGCTGACAGAACCGGGAAAGAATAGCCCGTACAGAGATCGCTCCGTAGAAGAGAACTTACAGTTATTTGAAGAGATGCGTGCAGGTAAGATTGAAGACGGAAAACGTGTTCTCCGTGCGAAGATCGATATGACATCACCGAATATCAACATGCGTGATCCGGTTATTTACCGTGTGGCACATATGACACACCACAATACAGGAGATAAGTGGTGCATTTATCCGATGTATGATTTTGCACACCCGATCGAAGATGCGATTGAGAAGATCACACACTCTATCTGCACACTGGAGTTTGAAGATCACAGACCGTTATATGACTGGGTTGTAAAGGAATGTGAATTTGATCCGGCACCGAGACAGATCGAATTTTCCAAATTATACCTGACAAATGTTGTAACGGGAAAACGTTATATTAAGAAGCTTGTTATGGATGGAATCGTGGATGGATGGGATGATCCGAGACTTGTTTCTATTGCAGCTCTGCGCAGACGTGGATTTACCCCGGAATCTATCCGTAAGTTTGTAGAATTATGTGGCGTTTCCAAATCCCAGAGCTCTGTAGATTATGCAATGCTTGAGTACTGCATCCGTGAAGATCTGAAGATGAAGAAACCACGTATGATGGCAGTGTTAGATCCGATCAAATTAGTAATCGACAACTATCCGGAAGGAGAAATAGAATATCTGGATGTTGAGAATAATCTGGAGAATCCGGAGCTTGGCATGCGTAAAGTTCCATTCGGAAGAGAATTATATATTGAGCGTAACGATTTTATGATCGAGCCTCCGAAGAAATATTTCCGTTTGTTCCCTGGCAATGAAGTACGCCTGATGCATGCATATTTTGTGACTTGTACAAGTTATGAGACGGATGAGGATGGCAATGTAACAGTTGTACATGCAACTTATGATCCGGAGACGAAGTGTGGAACCGGATTTACAGGAAGAAAAGTGAAAGGAACGATCCACTGGGTATATGCACCTCTTGCGAAACAGGCAGAGATCCGTCTCTATGAGAATCTGATCGATGAAGAGAAGGGTGTATATAACAAAGAAGATGGTTCTCTTAATTTAAATCCGAACTCACTGGAGATCCGCAAGGGATGTTATGTAGAGGACAGCTTCGCTGAGGCAGGTCCGTCTGACAGTTTTCAGTTTGTAAGAAATGGTTACTTCTGCGTAGATTCCAAAGATTCTACACCGGAGCAGCTCGTATTTAACCGGATTGTTTCACTGAAGAGTTCGTTTAAACTTCCAAAATAAAGGATATGAATGAATTAACAATTGATCTAAAAACACACAGTAAGGTTCCGCTTTATGAGCAGATCTACGAACATATTAAAACAGAGATCCGCAGAGGGAAGCTCTCCTATGGGGAGAAGCTTCCTTCTACGAGAGCGCTGTCCAGACATCTGGAAGTCAGCCGCAGCACGATTGAACTAGCCTATGAACAGTTATTGTCCGAAGGTTATCTGGAATCAGAACCGTGCCGCGGTTATTTTGTAGCACAGATTGAAGAATTGTATCAGTTGTCGGCAGCAAAGCCTGCAGTTGTGGAAGAAAAACAAGAAAAACAAGAAAAATATCGGTTTGATTTTACACCAAATGGTGTAGATCTTAAGAGTTTTCCGTATAATGTCTGGAGAAAGCTTTCCAAAGATATATTGATTGATGATCGGACAGAATTATTCCGAAGCGGGGATTCGCAGGGAGAATATGGATTCCGCAATGCAATCTGTAATTACCTATATCAGGCGCGGGGAGTGCATTGTACGCCGGAGCAGATTCTGATCGGAGCCGGAAGTGATTATATTCTGATGTTGTTAAGTATCATTTTAGGAAAGAATCACCGGATTGCTTTTGAAGATCCGACTTATAAACAGGCATACCACGTACTTTCCGGTCTGGGATACGAGACAGTGCCTGCTCCGGTAGATAAAAATGGTCTGCGTGTGGATGCTTTGAAAATGGAAAATGCTGATATTGCTTATGTAACGCCGTCTCATCAGTATCCGACAGGGATTGTCATGCCGTTGAAACGCCGTCTGGAATTATTGCGATGGGCAAATGAAAAAGAAGGACGTTTCATTATTGAAGATGATTATGACAGTGAGTTCCGGTATAAAGGGAAACCGATTCCGGCATTACAGGGATATGATTCCGATGAGAAAGTTATTTATCTGGGAACATTTTCAAAGTCGATCGCACCGGCAATTCGACTGAGCTATATGGTTCTGCCGGTACCGCTTCTAAAAAAATACAGGGAAAATTACCGGTTCATTAATTCTACCGTATCGAAGGTGGATCAACTGATCGTGCAGAAATTCATTGAAGAAGGATATTATGAGCGCCATCTGAACAAGACGCGAGCGTTATATAAGAACCGGCATGACGTGCTGATTGAGGCATTAAAGCCACTGCTAGGCAGATGCAGGATCTCCGGGGAACATGCAGGTGTGCATCTGCTACTTAATTTCAAGGATGGTACATCAGAAGAATTTCTGATCCGGAAGGCAAAGGAAGCCGGCGTCCGTGTGTATGGAATGTCCCAGTACCGTATCGAAACTACAGAAGAGCCGGCGACAATTCTTCTTGGATATGCGAATATGTCTGAAGAAGATATCAAAGAAGCAGTAAACCTTCTGAACCAGTGCTGGACAGAGTTATAAAAAGCATTAGCGGCTGTCGGTTACTGCCATGGCAGAAATGAACAAGATGTGAGCATATAGAGCACAGGCATAAAATAAAGGGCGTTATACAAATTTAGAATTTGTGTAATGCCCTTTTGCTCATTTAACAAAATCTGTGTTTATTATTAAATGAATGCTGATTTGAAAATTTATTCCTGTTCTTCCTTATCCGGATCAGTATTTTCTGTTTCAGTTCCTTTGCTGGAAGTGTCAGCGTTTTCTGTTATATCAGCTTCAGTACTGTTATCAGAGGCGTTATCCTCATCAGAGTCAGCATTTTCTTCGCTGTCAGTCTTTGGTGTAAGTGGTACATAACCTCTGTCAGAGACCGGCTTCAGATCATTGTCCAGATCAAAGCTTTCATTTTCAAAGATATCGTCGAGATCATCGTCAAAATCGTCCTCGTCGTCAGCTTTTGTCTTCTTAAAGTAATAGAAAATACCTGCGGCAGCACTGCCGATCGCAGCGAGTCCGAATAAACGTTTCCATAATTTATTCATAAGTAAATACTCCTTTCGTCGTGTTGTTCTAATAGATGTATTGTAATACTTTTCAGAAGAAAAAGAAAGGGATAGACTTATAAAAATACTATAAAACTTGACAAAATTGTGATACACTGTAAAATATATTTTTTGGAGAAAGTGTAGTAAAAGAGGAGATTGGTAGTTAGTTTATGAAGAAACATGAACCAAAAAAAACAGCAAAAAAAGGATTGTTTCGTATTGTTTTCAGTCGTTCCGGTATTATGCTCCTGCTGATTCTCATGCAGATCGGAGTCTTTACGATAACTACATCCCGGCTGCAGGCATATTCGACAGCAATCAGCGGAATCATGCTTTGCATGCGAGTTATAGTAATCATTTACGTAATCAATTCGGAGGGCAATCCGGCATTTAAGATGACATGGATTTTGTGTATTATCACGTTTCCGGTTGTAGGAACGCTGTTTTATATTTATGTGAAGTTGCAGGTGGGGACACGCTTTCTGAAGCACAGACTTAGTACACTCAAAACAGAGATGTCCCAGTATATGGTGCAGGATAAAGATACAGTAGATGCACTATGGGCAAGCCGATCAGCGAATGCAAGGCTGTCGCATTATCTTTCAAACCAGCTGAACTTTCCGACATACCGGAATACGCAGGTCCGTTATTTCCCCTTGGGGGAAGACAAATTCCGTTGCCTGCTTGCGGAGCTTAAGAAAGCACGAAAATTTATTTTTATGGAATATTTTATTGTCGAAGAAGGATACATGTTGGATCAGATTCTGGAGATATTGATCCAGAAAGTAAGAGAAGGTGTGGAAGTTCGTTTTATGTATGACGGAATGTGTGCGATTTCCATGCTTCCGTATGATTATCCGGAGAAATTAAAACACTATGGAATCCAGTGTAAAATGGCAAATGCAGTAAAGCCGTTTCTGTCTACAACACAGAATAACAGAGATCACCGGAAAATCTGTGTTATAGACGGAAAAACAGCATTTACAGGAGGAATCAACATTGGAGATGAGTACATTAACCGGAAAGAACGGTTCGGCCATTGGAAAGATACAGCAATCATGTTAAAGGGGGATGCGGTACAGAGCTTTACAATGATGTTTCTGGAGATGTGGAACGTAGATGAGCGATATTCAGAAAACTATCATCGCTATCTGACACCAAAACGCCGGGAATTGCACCGGGAATATGGCTATATAATTCCTTATGCAGACAGTCCGTATGATGATGAAAATGTAGGCGAAGAGGTTTATTTCCATATTCTGAACCATGCGAGAAAATATGTACATATTATGACCCCGTATCTGATATTGGATAACGAGATGATCACGACGTTGACGCGTGTGGCAAAAAGTGGCGTGGAGGTCAGTATCATCATGCCACATATTCCGGATAAGTGGTATGCTTTTGCTGTGGCCAAGACATATTACAAAGAGCTGATAGAAGGCGGCGTCCGGATTTATGAATACGAGCCGGGGTTTGTTCATGCAAAGGTATTTGTGGCAGACGATGATACGGCAAGTGTAGGTACGATCAATCTGGATTACCGGAGCCTATATCTGCATTTTGAATGCGGAGCCTTTATTTACAATAATTCAGAAATTGACAGAATTGAACGTGATTTTCAGGAAACACTGGAGAAATGTCATAAAGTGACGCTGATGGAAGTAAAGAATCGGTCACTGCTGACCAAGATTGTCGGACAGGTATTAAAACTTGTAGCGCCGCTTATGTAAAAATAGAAAAAAACGTGGAAAAACAGTGAAAATGTACAAAATTCGTTTTACAGAAACACGGAAATATAGTATAATAACGAATGGTGTCTTAGAACACCCGAATGAAGAATGATATGTGATAATAATACAGGAGGAATTGATATGGTTAAAGCAGTCGTAGGTGCTAACTGGGGAGACGAAGGTAAAGGAAAGATTACAGATATGCTTGCTGAGGAAGCTGACATTATCGTACGTTTCCAGGGTGGAGCCAATGCAGGACATACAATCGTTAATAATTATGGAAAATTTGCCCTTCATACATTACCGTCAGGGGTATTTTATGATCATACAACAAGTATCATCGGAAATGGTGTTGCATTAGATATTCCGGTACTTTTCAAGGAAGTACAGTCTATCGTTGACAGAAATGTTCCGATGCCGAAGATTCTTGTATCTGACAGAGCGCAGATGGTAATGTCTTACCACAAAGATTTTGATGCATATGAAGAAGAAAGACTCGGAGGCAAGTCTTTCGGATCTACAAAGTCCGGAATTGCACCGTTCTATTCAGATAAGTATGCAAAAATCGGTTTCCAGGTAAGCGAATTATTTGATGATAAATTATTAAAAGAAAAAGTAGTAAGAGTTGCAGAACAGAAGAATGTTCTTCTGGAGCATCTGTATCACAAACCGCTGATCAATCCGGATGATCTCTATGAAGAGCTGATGGAGTACAAAGCAAAAGTTGAGCCGTTTGTATGTGACACATCCCTGTTCCTGCACAATGCATTAAAAGAAGGAAAGAGCATTCTGTTAGAAGGACAGTTAGGTTCTCTGAAGGATCCGGATCACGGAATTTATCCAATGGTTACTTCTTCTTCCACACTGGCTGGATACGGAGCAATCGGAGCAGGTATTCCACCGTATGAGATCCAGAAGATCGTGACAGTATGCAAAGCATACTCCAGTGCAGTTGGAGCAGGTGCATTTGTAAGTGAGATTTTCGGAGAAGAAGCAGACGAGTTAAGACGCCGCGGCGGAGACGGTGGCGAGTTCGGAGCAACAACCGGACGTCCGAGACGTATGGGATGGTTTGACTGTGTAGCTTCCAAATATGGATGCCGTATGCAGGGAACAACAGATGTTGCATTTACAGTATTGGATGTCCTTGGATACCTGGAAGAGATTCCGGTATGCGTAGGATATGAGATTGACGGTGAAGTTACAACAGACTTCCCGCCGACACATCTTCTTGAGAAAGCAAAACCGGTATTTAAGACACTGCCGGGATGGAACTGTGATATCCGTGGAATCAAGAAATATGAAGACCTTCCGGAAAACTGCCGTAAGTATATCGAGTTCGTAGAAGAGCAGATTGGTTATCCAATCACAATGGTATCAAACGGACCTGGAAGAGAAGACATTATTTATCGTAATAAATAATTAAGATTCTTAATACCTCTTAAGAAAAGTGTTATTTTATCTTTAGAAATCTGCCACAGGATGTACACATTCTGCTGATAAGATGATTTTACCGCTAAGAATTACGTCATATACAGAGCAATCTGTGAATATAATAGTAAGGCGGGAGTAAGAATGACCGAGAAGGAGGTATACTTATGAATCAGAAAACTACTTCAGAATATCAGGAAGTGATATCGATGGAAGAGTATTTAGACAAGAGAAAAAGACAGAAAAAGAATGCCCCTGAGAACAGTAGCAAGATGGAAGCTACCATTCCTGTGAATGTTGCATGGGCGTTCGCCGAGATGTATATATAAGAGAAATGAACTAGAAACATAAGAAGGAGTAACATAGATATGAGTCGTACATTATTAGAACAGTGGAAAGACATCGCTTATGATGAGACTGCTGACAGAGGACAGCTTCAGAACTTCTGGGGAAGCTATTTCCAGATTGAGAAGGAGATTTATGAAAAGCTTCTTTCTAATCCGGATGAAGAAGTCAGAGGAACTGTAAAAGAGCTGGCTGAGAGATATGGACAGGATGTCATGACAATGGTAGGATTTCTGGATGGTATTGACGAGAGTCTGGTTGTGCCAAACCCAATCGATACAATGGACGAAGATACCGTTGTGAATCTTGTGTTTGACAAGGAAAAACTTTACAAAAACATGGTTGCAGCGAGAGCCGACTGGCTGTATGAACTTCCACAGTGGAAAGAGATTTTTTCTGAGTCTGAACTGAAAAAGTTATACAAAGAGCAGAAAGAGTCTACAACAATCCGCAAAGGCAAGAAGATCGGACGTAACGATCCGTGCCCGTGCGGTTCAGGAAAGAAGTATAAGAAATGTTGTGGAAAATAATATTGCTAATGCTCGCAGTTTTGTGCCTGGTCTATTATGGAGTGATTCGACTGGCAACCGGGCGATGGAATTCAACATTTGCAAGAGTCTGGCCAGTAGCAGGAATCCTGTTACTGGCTTTTTCCTATCTGGAATGGAGAGGACGTCTGCCACATGTAATGATGCTGGCAATATTGGCAATCTGTGTATTGATCATACTGACCTGTATACCGATTTTGTATACGATGTTTGTTAAAGAAAATGATGCATGCGACTATCTGATCATATTGGGTGCGCATGTGAATGGCAGGGTACCAAGTGATTCACTGGAACGCAGAATCAGAAAAGCGGAGCAATATCTGAAATCACATCCGATGACTAAAGTCATCGTCTCCGGAGGTCAGGGAAAGGGCGAAGATATTACAGAAGCAGAAGTGATGGAGATCTATCTGTGGGAGCATGGCATTGAGAAAGAACGGATTTTAAAGGAAACGGCATCGACAACGACGAGAGAGAATTTAAGATTTTCCAAAGCATTATTTACACCGGAGATCGTAAAGGTTGGAATTGTGACAAATAATTTCCATTTACACAGGTCATGTGCTCTTGCAAATAGACTCGGATATCCACATGTGTATCCGATTTCTGCCGGATGTAAAGGAAGTCTCTTTTTGAATTATATGATGCGTGAGGTTCCGGCGATGTGGAAGTTCTGGCTTGACAAAGAAAAAGACAGTGATATAATATAAAGCGTGTATGAAAGACATATGCCAAATGCGTAGATGAGACGAGTAAGTTGGGAAAGGAATAGCAGAGAGAGAAGTCACCGGCTGCAAGCTTCTTATTTTGGAACCTTCTGAAGACTACCTCGGAGTGGCTGTAAAACAGCCCGGTGATTCCGTTATCATCATGAATGAAGTGGTTTCGATCAGAGATATTTTTAATATACAAGTATGATCGTTTCAAACAGGGTGGAACCGCGAGAGAACTCGTCCCTTACAGTGATTGCTGTAAGGGATTTTTTTAATAATAGAAAACCGCATTTCCTATTATTTTAAAAGCCTCCGGCAGGATATGTACTCGCAACATTCTATTTAACCCCTTACCAGCGAATAAAAAGCGAAATAATAAAATAAAAGGAGAGAAAACATTATGAAAATCACATTAAAAGATGGATCTGTTATGGAATTTGAACAGGAAATGTCCGTTCTTGATGTTGCAAAATCAATCAGCGAAGGTCTTGCAAGAGTAGCAACATCTGCAAAAGTAGACGGAGATATTGTAGATCTTCGTACTGTACTTGACAAAGACTGCGAACTGGAAATTCTTACTTTTGATTCAGAAGACGGAAATGGTGCATTTAATCATACAGCAGCACATATTATGGCACAAGCTGTAAAACGTCTGTATCCGGAGACAAAACTGGCAATCGGACCTTCTATTGCTAACGGTTTTTACTATGATCTGGATCGTGAAACTGCATTTACAGCAGAAGATCTTGAAAAAATCGAGAAAGAAATGAAAAAAATCGTAAAAGAAGCACTTCCTCTGGAAAGATTTACAAAATCAAGAGAAGAGGCAATTGCATTTTTCAAAGAAAAGGAGGAACCATATAAAGTAGAACTGATTAAAGACCTTCCGGAAGGAGCAGAGATCAGCTTTTACAAACAGGGAGAATTTACAGATCTCTGTGCAGGGCCACATCTGATGTCTACCAAGACAGTAAAAGCATTTAAGCTGACAAGCCTTGCAGGTGCTTACTGGCGTGGAGATGAGAAGAATAAGATGCTGACAAGAATCTATGGTGTTGCTTATCCGAAGAAAGCACAGTTAGATGAATACCTGCATATGATGGAAGAAGCGAAGAAACGTGACCATAGAAAACTCGGAAAAGAGCTCGGACTTTTTATGATGTGTGAAGAAGGACCTGGATTCCCGTTCTTCCTTCCAAAGGGAATGGTATTAAAGAATACACTGCTCGATTACTGGAGAGAACTGCATAAACGCTGTGGTTATCAGGAAGTTTCCACACCGATCATCTTAAGCAGACATCTGTGGGAGACATCTGGACACTGGGATCACTATAAAGAAAATATGTATACAACCGTGATCGATGATGAAGACTTTGCAATCAAACCAATGAACTGTCCGGGTGGAATGCTTGTTTATAAAGCAGAGCCTCGTTCTTATAAAGATCTTCCGCTCCGTGTCGGTGAACTTGGACTGGTACACCGTCATGAAAAATCCGGTCAGCTTCACGGACTGATGCGTGTACGCTGCTTTACACAGGATGATGCGCACATCTTTATGATGCCGGAACAGATCCGTGATGAGATCAAAGGTGTTGCAGCACTGATCGACGAAGTATACAGCCTGTTCGGATTCAAATATCACGTAGAGTTATCTACCCGTCCGGACAACAGTATGGGAAGCGATGAAGATTGGGAACTTGCAACGGAAGGTTTAAGAGGAGCATTAGACGATCTTGGACTGGATTATGTTGTAAATGAAGGGGATGGAGCATTCTATGGACCGAAGATTGATTTCCATTTGACAGATTCTATCGGAAGAACATGGCAGTGCGGAACGATCCAGCTTGATATGCAGCTTCCACAGAGATTCGAATTAGAATATACAGGAGCTGACGGAGAGAAACATCGTCCGATCATGATCCACAGAGTTGCATTTGGTTCTATCGAAAGATTTATTGGTATCTTGATTGAGCATTTTGCAGGAGCATTCCCGACATGGCTTGCACCGGTACAGGTTAAAGTACTTCCGATTTCCGATAAATACATGGATTATGCACAGAAAGTACAGGATACATTATACAATGCAGGTATCCGCTCAGAAATTGATTCCAGAGCAGAGAAGATTGGATACAAGATCCGTGAAGCACAGATGCAGAAGATTCCATACATGCTTGTTGTGGGAGCAAAAGAGGAAGAAGCAGGTGTGGTATCTGTAAGAAGTCGTTTTGCAGGTGACGAAGGACAGAAAGATCTGACAGCATTTATGGATGCTTTGAAAGAAGAGATCGATACAAAAACAATCCGCGAAGTCGAAAAAGAAGATTAAAGCTTTTATGATATCAAACGGTTAAAAATTTTATTTCCGGATATACTAACTTTGATCTGGTAACAGGATAGAAAAGGAGGGTATAATATGCCGGAATTAAAGTGTACCGTACAGACATGTAAGCACAATCAGAATTATTACTGTGATCTTGACAAGATTACAGTGGGCGGAGACGCCGCAGTTGCACCGAAGGACACTTGTTGCGACAGTTTTGAAGAACGTAAAGACGGATATTCAAACAGCACAGGAAAACAGGCATCGCCGGTCAGCCAGGTAGACTGCCAGGCAACAGAATGTAAATATAATAACAACTGTTCCTGTCAGGCTGGTAAGATCAGCGTGGAAGGTGGAAACGCCTGCACATGTGGGCAGACAGAATGTGCAACATTTGATTGCAGCTGCAGATAAGAAAAATAAGCGTGCCTCTCATAGCACAATGGAAACTCCCGGAGATCTCTCTCCGGGAGTTTTCTTTTGTGCCGCTGATTGCTTACTGTTACGCCTTTATAGTTGACGCATAAAAGATCGGAGAGTATAATTATTTTATGTGCATTTGTGCAAAGAAGAGGAATAATTATATGAGTGAAAATGAAAAGAAAGAACGGGAAACATATTACAATTCAAAACCAAGACTTGGCGGAAATGGTCCTTCGAAAATCAGACAGCAGTTTAACAGAGGAATGACATATTTTCTTGTGATAGCGGCATCGCTTGCATTTTATTTTGCACTGTTGCGTTTCCGGCATATTTTTAACGTGCTGTGGAAGGTATATGACGTACTGAAACCGATTATTTACGGAGCCGTGATCGCATATTTGCTGAACCCAATCGTCAAAAGAGTAGACAAGAGGCTGATCCCTGTATTAGAGAAAAAGGTTACAAAACCGGGAAGAGCACAGAATATTTCCAGGTCTGTCGGTGTGTTTACCTCGCTGATCGTGCTGTTAGCATTGATAAGCGCTTTATGTAATCTGCTGATACCGGAACTATATGTAAGTATCCGTGACATGATCTATACGCTGCCGGAGCAGCTTAACCATATGGTATCATCGCTGAACGATATTAAACTGGAAGATTCCACGACGGGTTCTATAGTAAAGACAGCAATTGAACAGGGAACGACAATGCTGCAGAACTGGTTACGCAACGATCTCCTTGGAAAGGTCAATGAACTGATGTCGAATCTGACAGTCGGAGTTCTCAATTTTCTTGGTGAAGTTGTGAACTTCCTGATCGGAGTGATTGTATCCATCTACATTTTATTCAGTAAGGAACTGTTTGCAAAACAGTGCAAGAAGATTGTTTATGCAGTATTTCCAATAAGACATGCTAATCTGATCCTGCATCTGACAACGAAAAGTAATGAGATATTTGGTGGATTTATTATTGGAAAGATCATTGATTCTGCAATTATTGGAGTATTGTGTTTCTTTGGATTGTCAATTTTAAATATGCCATATATGTTATTAGTAAGTGTGATCGTCGGTGTGACGAATGTCATCCCGTTCTTTGGACCATACATTGGAGCTGTTCCGAGTGCAATCCTGATCATGCTGGACAGCCCGATAAAAGGAGTGTATTTCCTGATATTTATACTGGTATTGCAGCAGTTTGACGGTAATATATTAGGACCGAAGATCCTTGGAAATTCCACAGGATTGTCTGCATTCTGGGTAATTGTTGCGATCCTTCTCGGAGGAGGTTTGTTCGGATTCCCGGGTATGCTTATGGGAGTGCCGACATTTGCTGTGATCTATTACATTGTTCAGATGCTTGTAAACAGCAAGCTGGAACAAAAAATGCTGCCTAAAAATACGGAAGCTTACGATCAGTACAGTTATGTAGACAATGCAGGACAGTATGTACATTCTTCACAGGAGCATGTGCATGCAACGCAGGAATATAAGTATCCGGAACATTCAGCAATACATATGGAGTATTTTGGTCATATGGAAACCTTTGATGCAAAAATTAAACCAAAGAAAACGGATGATCAGGAAGAGAATCATAAAAAAGATAACAAATAAAGGGGAATTTAATTATGCCGATTCGTGTGCAGAATGATCTCCCGGTAAAGGAGATCTTAGAGAGTGAAAACATATTTGTAATGGATGAACACCGTGCGATGCATCAGGATATCCGTCCGATCAAGATCGGACTTCTGAATCTGATGCCGCTTAAGGAGGATACGGAGCTTCAGATCCTCCGGTCGCTGTCCAATACACCGTTGCAGGTGGATGTAACGTTTGTTATGGTATCCAGTCATGAAGCAAAGAATACACCGACCAGTCATTTAAACCAGTTTTATAATCGTTTTGGCGAGATTCGGGATGAGAGATTTGACGGATTTATCATTACGGGAGCTCCTGTAGAGCAGATCCCATTTGAGGAAGTGGATTATTGGGAAGAATTAAAGCAGATCATGGAATGGACAAAGACGCATGTTACCTCAACACTGCATCTGTGCTGGGGTGCGCAGGCAGGTATGTATTATCATTTCGGAATTGATAAGAAGCCGTTGCCGGAGAAAGCTTTTGGATTATTCTGGCATAAAGTACTCAACCGTAAGATTCCACTTGTCCGTGGATTTGATGACTGTTTCCTTGCACCACATTCCAGACATACAGAAGTGCCGATGGATGCAGTAAGGGATGACGAGCGAATTACTGTGCTTGCTGAGTCCGATGAAGTTGGACTTTTCCTTGCTATGGCAGATGACGGCAGACAGATTTTCGTAATGGGACATCCGGAATATGACCGGGTAACTCTGGATGGCGAATACAAACGTGATCTTTCCAAAGGCCTGGAGATCGCAATGCCGAAGAATTATTATCCGGGTGATGATCCGGAAAAGACACCGCTCCTTAAGTGGAGAGCGACTGCGAATAACCTGTATACAAACTGGCTGAATTATTATGTATATCAGGCAACGCCGTATGATATGATCGGAACACCGGATTTTCGTTGATTTTACGGGAATTACAAGTATCCTATATATCACGTAATTTATTATAATTTAGTATGATTTGTTACGAAAATGGTGTAGAAAAGGTGTACAGAAATAGAAAAATTGTTAAAAAATGGGAATGCCAATTAAGGCATTCCTTTTTTTAATGCAAAAATAATATAAACAGATGTTTTACATTGACGAATACAACATATATGATGTATTATGTGTAATATAAAAGAAGAAAGGAGAATATGTAATTATGATACTATATGATTATGAAACTTCTTCTGGAAGGAATGTAATTAAAGAATATATTGATTCTTTGACAATCCCTGAAATGGTTGATGGATATAGTGTCAGAGAAAAAATGGAGAATGGAGAATTCGAGAAATTGAATATTAAAAGATGGGAGAAAAAATATACGAAGTATATTTTTACAAACACAATCGCATATTTTATATTATCCCAGACGGTGACAATATTTATTTATTACATGCATGCAGAAAGCAAAAAAACAAAACGGAAAAGGGAGATTCAAAAATAATAAAAAAGAGAGCAAAAGAATTGGGAAAGGCATTGGGAAAGAAATTTATATAAAAATATAGAAAAAGAGGAGTGAAAGATATGCCATTCATACAAGCAAATATAAAAAAAGAAATTGAAGAAAAAAGAAAGGATGACAGTGAATTTAGAGAAGCATGGGATGAATCTCGTGCGGAGTATGAATTAATAGAAAAAATGATTATGCTGAGAAAGGAAGAAAATATAACACAAAAAGAATTAGCAAAATTATCCGGTAAAAGACAACAGACAATTTCAAAGATAGAACGCAAGGAAACAGTTCCTACTATAACGGCATTTAATAATTTATTAAATGCATTAGGATATGAGTTAAAGATTGTAAAAAAGCAGTAATTTGATTAATATATTGGGAGATATATTATGTTATGAACACCGGATTTTCGGTAGAAAAAGGAGAAGGAAAATGAAAAGATCAAAAAGAAAAGTCGTACAAAGCTGCCTGCTTGTCATGCTCTCTGCATTGGTTGTGGGAGGTCTTGCATCTGGACGAACTTGCATAACTGCGTCGGCAGATTCCGCAAAAAAGGTCGTTCTTGTGTAAGGACAGAAAAAACAACTTAAGATTCATCCGAATTGTTAAGAACTCAAAATCATCTTATAAATATAAGGTGAAAAGTTTAAAATATAATATAAACGTCTAAAAAGAAAACATACATAAGTAGTTAAAAAGAACCAGCGCATGATTTCATGTGCTGGTTCTTTTATGAGGGGCAAATATCTGAACAAAAATGATAATGTCACTTAGGAATGAGCGCGTTCCCCGGCAAGCTGTCTTACGTCCGGAATGGCGATCAGAGCCGGATATAAGATTGCGGAAATGATCAGTCCGCCGACACCCTGAATGATGTTGGCCGGAACACTTGCAAGTGCTCCGGAAGCTCCGTAAAGGAAAATCTCGCAGAGGCAGTAGCCGCCGGCAACAAGTACAATATCAGCAACTCCGCCAAGGATAACGGCTGTAAATCTTGTCTTGGAAGAATGTCCAAGTTTCTGGTAAATCAGTCCTGCTGCAAGAGCAACCAGACCTTTGATCACAAATGTAATCGGTACATAGATAAAATATCCGCCAATCAAATCAGCCATTGCAGAACCGATACCGCCGGCAAGGAGTCCGTATACCGGACCAAGGATCACACCGGAGAGAATCACAACTGCATCACCCGGATGGATATATCCGCCGGTTCCAGGAGTAGGAATGTGAATCGACATGGTTGCTACACACGATAAAGCAGCAAATAAAGCTGTCATAACAATTTTTTTCAGATTTGAATTCATAACTATCAGACCTCATTTCTTTTGTTTTGTTGTAGAAACTTTACAACGAAACTGGATTGAAATAAAGAACCAGTTATTGCAAAAATAACCACGCCAGTTTGGAGAGCGATAATATTTATCAGTTTGGAAACCCTTGTTTTACAAACTGACATTGACAGGAAATAAAACTACTTTGGCTGTCTTCTTTTTTCTTAAATTGTAGTCATATACGGAATATTTAAAACATATAATATACAAAAAATACTTGCATGCAAATTCCAAATATGGTAGTATAATTTTGTCAATTGGTTTAATGAATACAAGTTGTGCGAAAATTAGACTCCAAGGATGGAATTTCCCCGGAGTCTTTTTGTTATGGCAAAGAGGAAAATACACGCACTTATGCAAGTGCATCCTCGAACGCTAATCAGCGGATAAAACATACCAGTGTGTATTGACGAATACATGCAAGGACAACTTATTTGAAAAAAGATTTTCTAAAAATATTAGATAAAATGCCGAATTATTCGATAATTATATAACAATTATTGATGTGTTCAATAAGTTCGGTTAAAATGTATTCAATAACTAAATAACCGGTATAGAAAGTACATGTACAGTAACTTAAGGACAGAGAATTCATGAAAAGGGGGCACATTATGTTAGAAGCAATTAATTCTGTCGTTACCGCAATTAATGGTGTTGTATGGGGCTGGCCGATGATCATACTCTTGTTTGGAACTCATCTTTATATGACTTTCCGGACAGGATTCATCCAGTGGAAGTCCGTAACAAAAGGAATCAAGTTATCTGTAACAAAGGATCCGGAAGCAGAAGGAGAAGTATCACAGTTTGGTGCGCTTACGACTGCTCTGGCGGCAACAATCGGAACTGGTAATATTATAGGTGTAGGAACAGCAATCGCTCTTGGTGGACCGGGGGCAGTTCTCTGGATCTGGCTTACCGGCGTTTTTGGAATCGCAACAAAATATGCAGAGTCACTGATCGCGGTGAAGTATCGTGTAAAGACAGACGATGGACGTATGCAGGGTGGTGCTATGTATGCGTTGGAGCGTGGATTGAATATGAAGTGGTTAGGTCTTCTGTTTGCTATTTTCGGAGGATTTGCTTCATTCGGTATCGGATGTGCAACGCAGGTGAACGCAATTGCAACAGTCTGCTATACAAACTTCCACATTCCAAGATGGCTGGTAGGTGTGGTAGTTGCAATATTAACAGCAATTGTTATTTTCGGTGGAATCAAAGCGATTGCAAATGTATGTGAGAAGCTTGTTCCATTTATGGCAATTTTCTATGTACTGGGATGTATCGTGATTCTCTGTATGAATTATGATTACATAATTCCAGCACTTGGAGTCATATGTCGGCTTGCATTTACACCAGGCGCAGCAGCAGGTGGTCTGGTAGGAAGCGGAATTATGATGGCACTCCGGTTTGGTGTAGCAAGAGGGCTTTTCTCCAATGAATCCGGTCTTGGATCTGCGCCGATCGCAGCAGCGGCAGCACAGACAAGGAATCCGGTCCGTCAGGCTCTGGTATCTTCTACAGGAACATTCTGGGATACTGTTGTTGTATGTGCAATGACAGGTCTTGTACTTGTAACAACAATTATGAAGAACCCATCGATTAATGCAGATGAGATCCCGGATGGTGGTGTCTTGACATCTCTTGCATTTGGTCAGATTCCGGTTCTTGGACCGATCATTCTGACACTTGGTATTATTTCATTTGCATATTCTACTGTTCTTGGATGGGCATATTACGGAGAACGCTGTGTAGAATATTTTGCCGGCAAAAAAGTATTATTACTGTATCGTTGCCTGTATGTGGCAGTTGCAGTTATCGCACCGGTTGTAGCGCTAGATCTTGTATGGCTGATCGCAGATACATTGAATGCGCTAATGGCGATACCAAACCTTGTGGCAGTATTGTTGTTGTCAAATGTTATCGTCAGTGAAACGAAGAAATACATCAACGATCTCGACGCAAAAGATGACACACCAATTCCGGTTATTAAAGATTAGTTAAAAATTTGAGTTACAAAATTAATCAAAGTTGTTCTTGACAAATATACTTTAATGAAGTAAAGTAATGATTGTAGATAAGCAAAACCGTTGAGAAAGAGTAGTAGATTATCTGATGACATTACAGAGAGCGATGGGTGGTGGAACATCGTATGGAATGGATAATTGAATGGCCTTTCGAGGGCAGTCTGAAATCTTTGAGAGTAGGGCTTGTCGGGAACCGAACCCGTTATCAATCAGGAGTGTATGTTAGTACATGAGAAAAGTGGACGATTCGTCAAGTTGAGTGGTACCGCGATAGTATTTCAGAATAATATTACCGTCTCAAACCGATAGGTTTGAGGCGGTTTTCTTATTTTATAAGACTTCCTTATCTGCCAGTCGGTTCCGATCATTTTTCTCTCCTAACAGGAAACAAAAATCAATAAACACAGAAAAAGGAGAAAAAGACAATGAAAAAAAGAGTATTAGCAGCAGTATTAGCAACAATGATGGCAGCAACGATGATGGCAGGATGTGGAAAGTCAGACACAAAGAGCGAAGCAAAAAAAGACAGTTACACAATCGGTATTGAACAGTTTGCAGAGCACGGTTCACTGGACAACTGCCGGGAAGGTTTCTTAAAAGGACTGGAAGACGAAGGAATCAAAGAAGGCAAGAATCTGAAAGTTAAGTATAAGAATGCAGCCGCAGATATGGGAACTGCCGGACAGATTTCAGAAAGTTTTGTTTCAGATAAAGTGGACCTGATCTGTGCGATCGCAACACCAAGTGCACAGAGTGCATACAATGTAGCAATGGACAAAGACATTCCGGTTATTTATACAGCCGTTACCGATCCGGTAAGTGCTGAACTTGCAGACAAAGATGGCGAAGCCGTAGGAAATACAACCGGAACATCTGACAAACTTCCGATAAAAGAACAGCTGGAAATGATCCGTAAGATGTTACCGGATGCAAAAAAGATCGGAATCATGTATACAACAAGTGAAGCAAATTCTGTATCTGCGATCAAAGAATATGAAAGCCTTGTAAAAGATTATGGATTTACACTTGTGAAGAAAGGAATCTCAACAACAGCAGATGTTTCACTTGCTGCAGATGATCTGTTAAGCAAAGTGGACTGCATTACAAACCTGACAGACAACACGGTCGTATCTTCCCTGCCGACAATTCTTGACAAAGCAAATGCAAAGAAGATCCCGGTATTCGGAAGTGAGATCGAACAGGTTAAGATCGGATGCCTTGCAGCAGAAGGACTGGATTACATTGCACTTGGAGAGCAGACAGGTAAGATGGCAGCACAGGTATTAAAAGGTGAAAAGAAAGCAGAAGAAATGAACTATGAAACCATTAAAAAACCTGGTTTTTATGTAAATAAAAAAGTAGCTTCTAATCTTGGAATCAAAGTTCCGGATGAACTATCCAAGAGTGCAGTAGAGAGTTTTGACGAGATCACAGCAAGCAAAAAGACAGATAAATAAGAAGAATTAAGAAAGTAATGTTTTGGGAGGAAGTTTCATGGATTTTATCGTAACGATTTTAGAACAGGGGCTGATATATGCAATATTGGCACTGGGTGTATATATTACTTATAAGATACTGGATTTTCCGGATCTGACAGTAGATGGAAGTTTCCCTCTGGGAGCAGCTGTTACAGCTGCTCTCATTACAAGAGGGATGAATCCTTATCTGACACTGCCGGTTTCCTTTTTGGCAGGAGTGTTGGCAGGTGTATGTACCGGACTGATTCATGTGAAATGTAAAGTAAGAGATCTGTTGTCCGGGATTATTATGATGACAGCACTGTGGACTGTAAATCTTTACATTGCAGGTACAGCGAATGTACCGCTTTTTTCTCGGGACATTATTTTTAAAAATGATTTTCTAATAGAAATTGTACCGGAGAGCATGAAAAGTTATGTGACGCTGATTATTGTACTCATCCTTGCGGTTGTATGTAAGATCATTCTGGATCTTTATATGAATACGAAGTCTGGCTATCTGCTCCGGGCAGTCGGAGATAACGAGACAGTCGTAACTGCACTTGCAAAAGATCAGGGCAATGTGAAAATATTAGGACTTGCAATTGCAAATGGACTTGTATCTCTGGCAGGATGTGTATTTGCACAGGAAGAGCGTGTGTTTGAAATCTCCATGGGAACAGGTGCGATCGTTATCGGACTTGCGAGCGTAATCATCGGAACAAGTATTTTCAAGAAAATCTCGTATGTAAAGACGACAACAGCGGTCATTATCGGTTCGATCATTTACAAAGCATGTGTGGCGGTTGCAATCCGTAACTTTGAACCGCAGGCAATGAAGCTGATCACAGCAGTATTATTCCTGATTATTTTGGTCATCAGTATGGAAAGAAAGACGAAGGTGAAATAGATGTTAGAATTAAAAGGAATTCACAAATATTATAATCCGGGAACAGTCAATGAGATGTGTCTGTTTGATGATTTTGGACTTCAGATTGGAAAAGGTGAATTTGTATCCGTAGTTGGAAGCAACGGCTCCGGCAAGACATCTATGCTGAATCTGATCTGTGGCAGTATTTCACCGGAAAAAGGCAGTATTCTGATGGACGGAAAGGATATTACAAAAGAAAAAGAATATAAAAGAAATCTCCGGATTGGAAGAGTATACCAGAACCCAGCGATGGGAACCTGTCCTTCCATGACGATCCTTGAAAATATGGCACTTGCCGACAACAAAGGAAAAATGTATGGACTTTTGCGGGGAACAAACAAGAACCGCATTTCTTATTACAGAGAACAGTTATCCAGACTGAATCTCGGACTGGAAGATAAGATGAGTGTGAAAGTCGGTGTATTGTCCGGTGGTCAGAGACAGGCGATGGCACTTCTGATGTCAACGATGACACCGATTGATTATCTGATCCTCGATGAGCATACGGCAGCGTTAGATCCAAAGACGGCAGACCTTATCATGGAACTGACCGATCAAATCGTAAAGGAGAAAAATCTTACAACGATTATGGTAACACATAATCTCCGTTATGCAGTAGAGTATGGGAACCGGCTTCTTATGATGCATCAGGGAAAAATTGTTTTAGATAAGAAGAAAAAGGAAAAAGAAACAACCTCTATTGATGATATTCTTACAATGTTTAATGAAATCAGTATTGAATGTGGGAACTAAATAATGGTATGCTATATGATAGTTGATCAAAATAAGGAGAATTATGATATGGCTAAGAGAATTGCACAGTTTGAAAAAGTAAGTTTTGTACAGTTTAAAGAAGGATACAAAGATGCATTCGGAGATGTTTCGGATGAAGAAATCCGGGAAATTTATGAAAAAATAAAACTTCCAAGACGAGCAACAGCAGGTTCGGCAGGATATGATTTCTTCATGCCTGTGACGAAGACATTAAAAGTGCAGGAGACATTAAAAGTTCCGACAGGAATTCGTGTGAAGATGGATGCAAACTGGGTACTGAAATGCTATCCGAGAAGTGGTCTTGGATTCAAATACCGTCTGCAGCTTAATAATACAGTTGGAATTATTGACAGCGATTATTATGGTTCCGATAATGAGGGACATATTTTCGCAAAGCTGACAAATGATGGAAAAGAAGGGAAAGAAGTCGAATTAAAAGAAGGTACCGGATTTATGCAGGGAATTTTCGTTGAATATGGAATTACCGTCGATGATGATGTAGAAGAAGTACGCAACGGAGGATTCGGAAGCACCACAAAGAGTGAATAAGATAAAAGAAAAAGGACATCCTAACTGTCAGTAAGACAGTGGAGGGTGAACATATATGAAAGACGGGAAAAAGATTACCGCTTCAAGAGAAGAAAGCACATCCTATATGAATCAGACTCTCCCGATGAGGGAGAGCTTTGACCTGATTCAGCGCGATCTGATGATCGGCGAAAGGATGGCTTCTTTTTATTTTATCAATGGTCTAAATAAAGACGATGATATGTTAAAGCTGATGGATGCACTTTTAAAGATCAAAAAAGAAGATATGCCGGCAGGGATTCTGCAATTTATGGAAATGGCGATTCCCTATACGGAAGTAGAGCTAATAGAAGATTTTGACCAGGTGTTAAAAAATCTGTTTTCTGGTGTTACCTGTCTTTTTGTGGATGGCTATGAGGGAGCAATCGCAATCGATTGCCGTACTTATCCGGCAAGAAGTGTGGAAGAGCCGGATAAAGATAAATCACTTCGTGGTTCCAGAGATGGTTTTGTCGAGACCGTTGTCAGCAATACGGCAATGATAAGACGAAGGATAAGGAGCGAGCATCTTGTAATGGAGATGCAGGAGGTTGGCGACAGTTCGCGCACAGATATTGCCATCTGCTATATGAAAGACCGGGTGAACAAGGAGATTCTCTGCGATTTAAGACAGAAAGTCCTTTCAATCCGAACCGATGATCTCAGAATGAACCAACAGAGTCTTGCAGAATGTCTGATGAAGAGAAAATGGTACAATCCATTTCCGAAATTTAAGTTTACAGAACGACCGGATACGGCTGCTGCATGTCTTTTTGAAGGAAAAGTGGTTCTGCTGGTAGATAATTCTCCATCAGCGATGATCTTGCCGACATCGATCCTGGACGTCATAGAGGAAGCAAATGATTATTATTTTCCAACACTTACAAGAGTGTATCTGAAATCAGCGAGAGGGCTGATTAGCTTTTTGACGATTTTTTTAACACCGGTGTTTCTTCTGTTTATGCAGAATTTGAACTGGCTCCCGAAAATGTTTGCGTTTGTGGCAGTAAAAGATATGATAAATATTCCGCTTATTTTCCAATTGTTGATTCTGGAGATTGCAATTGACGGATTAAGACTTGCAGCTCTTAATACACCGAGTATGTTAAGCACACCGCTCAGCGTGATCGCAGGTCTTGTGATGGGAGAATTTTCCGTAAAGTCCGGCTGGTTTAACAGTGAGGTAATGTTATACATGGCTTTTGTGGCTGTCGCTAATTACACCCAGCCGAATTTTGAACTTGGCTATGCACTCAAATTTATGCGGCTTCAATTGCTTATATTGACTGCTCTCTTTAACTGGATCGGTTTTCTGATCGGATGTATCGTTGTGGTGTGTAGTATCTGTTTTAATAAGACATTGTCCGGGTGGAGTTATCTGCATATACGGTTAAACTGATACGCCGGAAAATGTGAACAAACCGTAATAATTTTGGTGTAATTTTGGTGTAAGTTGGTGTAGTATTATGTTTTGCATATCCTGTTTCCAGGTGGTATAATGTAGCCAACCTAAGAAATAGGAGGATTTGAAAGATGAGTGAATATGTAATTTCTGTCAACAGTACAGTTGACTTACCAAGGGAATGGCTTGAGGAGAGAGCTGTTCCGGTGATTCCGTTAAAATATACGATAGATAATGAAACTTATGATGATATGTCAGGTCTTACGTCAAAGGAATTTTTCCAAAAGTTAAGAGAAGGAAAGATGGCTGTGACGACACAGGTAAACCCGGAGCAGGCAAAAGAAGGTCTGGAGAAGATTGTAAGAGAGGGAAAAGATATCCTTCATCTGGCATTTTCTTCCGGACTCAGCGGTACATATAACAGTATGCGGATTGCGGCAGAAGAGCTGAAAGAAGAATATCCGGAGCGTAAGATCATCGTGATTGACACGTTGTGTGCTTGTATGGGAGAAGGACTTCTTCTGTATTATGCACTGAAACATAAGAAGGAAGGCATGTCCGTAGAAGAACTTGCAGACTGGGTAGAGCAGAATAAATTACATGTCTGCCACAATGTCACAGTAGATGACCTGCATCATCTGCAGAGAGGCGGGCGTGTGTCAAAGACAGCGGCAGTTCTCGGAACAATGGTACAGATTAAGCCGATCATCCATGTAGATGACGAAGGTAAGCTGCAGGTGATCGGTAAAGAGAGAGGAAGAAAACGTTCTATCCAGAAGATTGTAGATATGTCTGTAGAGCGTTCAAAAGGATGGGATAATGAGATTATCATGATCACACATGGAGACTGCCCGGAAGATGCAGAATATCTGGCAAAAGTTGTCCGTGAGAAGATGGGAGTGGAGAATATTCTTATCAATAATATCGGAACCGTGATTGGAAGCCATACCGGTCCGGGTGTACTGGCGGTATTCCATATGGGTGGAAAGAGATAGGCAAAGAAGCCTGCTCAGATCTTGCCAGACAGTCTATGGATGGAAAGATTCAAAAGGCAGTCAGTCAATGGCGATTTTTACGAGCTTCTGGTAATTAAATAAACAGCGGACAGGATTTTAGAAAATATTAACTGAAATCCTGTCCGTTTTATCTTGGGAAGAAAGTCCCAAATTATCATATTCTGCTGTTGGTGTATAATGTATTCCTGTAGTTGCAATATACTTCTTACAGAGTAAAGATTCCTAATGCACTTGCTACGGAACTCAAGAGGATCAGCACAAGGAAGATCGGAGCGATCCATTTGATCATAACTGCAAATAATTTTTCGCCTTTAAACGTTCCATCTGTCACTTTTACTTCGTCTGCGATCGTAGATGGCTTAATTACAAAACCGATAAAGATACAGGTGAAGAATGCTACGATCGGCATTAGTACGCTGTTGCTGACAAAGTCCATAATATCAAGTACAGACATTCCCATCCAGGAAATGAAACTGAGTGGACCGAATCCGAGAGAAGACGGAACACCCATAACAAGTGCCAGAATTGTTACAAACACACAGGTTCCTTTTCTTGTCCAGCCAAGTTTATCTCTTAAGATTGATACAATCGTCTCCATCAGTGAAATTGCGGAAGTAAGCGCCGCAAAGAACACAAGCAGGAAAAATACTGTTCCGACAACATTGCCAAATTTCATATTGCCAAATACTTTTGGAAGTGTAATGAACATTAGCCCCGGACCTGCCTGCAGTGCAGAACTGTCACCACCGGAAAATGCGAATACTGCTGGGATAATCATAAGACCTGCAAGGAAAGCAACACCGGTATCGAATATTTCAATCTGTCGTACAGAACTTTCCAGATGATTTTCTTTCTTCATATAGGAACCGTATGTGATCATAATACCCATGGCAAGTGACATGGAATAAAAGAGCTGTCCCATAGCTGCAAGGATTGTCTTCGCGGATACGTCAGCCATATGTGGTTTCAGATAGTAAGAAAGTCCGTCCATGGCACCGTCGATCGTCAGTCCATATAAGGCAACGAACAGAGTCAGAAGAACGAGGATCGGCATCATGAATTTGCTGACCTTTTCGATACCCTGCTCTACACCAAAACCAACGATAACTGCTGTAACTGCAATAAACAAGAAAAACCATCCGATCGGTTCGAATGTTCCGCCAATGAAATCTGTAAAATAACTGTCGCCCGCTGCTGTGTGACCGGAACCAGTGACAAATACGAAAAAGTATTTGACAACCCATCCACCGATAACGGAATAATATGGGAAAATAATGATCGGCACTGCTGATGCCAGAATACCGAGAAACTTGAATCTTTTATCAAGTATAGTGAAAGCACCAATGGCGCTGAGTCCTGTCTTACGTCCGATTGCGATCTCTGCGGTCATCAGTGTAAAACCAAATGTGACTGCCAAGATCAGGTAAATAAATAAAAACGTTCCTCCACCATATTTTGCAGCGAGGTAGGGGAATCGCCAGATGTTACCGAGTCCTACCGCAGATCCGGCGGCTGCCAGTACGAAACCGAGCTTGCCGGAAAAACTACTTCTTTTTTGCATGTTAAAACCTCCTCTAATGATAAGCATTCCTTATAGATGTATTGTGTTATATTATGACACGAAAAACTTGTATTTTCAAGAAAAAATCATGCGAAATACACAATTTGAAGGATGAAAATATAACTCAACTGACAGTGTGGTGAGAAAAATAAGAAATTATGTTATGATATGGGCAGTAAATCAGAGAGGAGTACAGAATATGATTGATGTACGGAAGACGGGAAAATTTATAGCACAGTGCAGACATGAAAAAAATCTGACACAGAAAGAATTAGGAGACAGACTGAATGTAACAGACCGTGCAGTTTCCAAATGGGAAAACGGAAGGTCCTTTCCAGATGTGAATCTGATCGAGGAGATTTGCAGAGAGTTGGATATCGAAGTAAGTGAACTGTTGGCCGGGAAAAAGATAGAACCGGAGCATTATAAAGAAGAGACCGAAAAGATGCTTATGGGAACAGTAAGAGAAAATACGATGCACAGGTTTCAGCTGATTATTTATCTGTTGATGACTTTACCACTTGTATTAATTTTATTGCCGACATTATGGGGGGATCCGGTATGGATATTGAATGTACTGTTCTGGCCAGAAGGAAATGTATTGCTACTAAAAGGACGAAGCATATTGTTGATTGGTCTTATTATAGTGTTCATGTGGTGTGGTTCCTATCTGGAACGTTACCTGCCAGAAAAAAATCTCAGACATTCCAGCAAGAAAGTAGAACTGTTTTATGCAACTATGGGAGCTGCATGGATGATCTGGATTGTTGGCTCAGGTGCTGTAATAAATGGAATTAAAGCAGGTGGTATAGAAGGAATTGCAGCGGCAGGTATTGGAACAGTGATAACGGTTGGATGCAGTATCATTTATTTCAAGGGAGCGATAGAAACAGCAAGAGCAAACAAAGAAAAGTATGAAGAGGAGAACCCGGAGGAAAAATAGATTTTACTCATATTTTATGTAAGCATTTATTATATTAGTAGTAACTACATAAAATTGGTGGATGCCGGATGAAACAGATTATAAAAAGAGGGATAGTGTTTTTGCTAGCGGTTGTTATGATGACCTGCCAGAGCAGTATCTTAAGTCTGGCGGAAGAAGAAAGGGAAACTACAGAAAATACAGATAATGAAGAAAAAGAGCAGAAGGAGACAGAGGATACAAAAGAAATGGTATCAGCTCCGTCTGCTCTTTTAATGGAAGTATCGACTGGGAAAGTTTTGTATGAAAAGAATGCAGATGAGAAACGCCCGCCTGCAAGCGTAACGAAGATTATGACACTTCTGCTTGTATTTGACGCACTGGATGCTGGAAAAATAAAACTGGAAGATCCGGTGACCGTTTCTGAGTATGCTGCATCTATGGGTGGTTCCCAGGTATTTCTTGAACCGGGAGAGACACAGAGCGTTAAGACGATGATCAAATGTATTGCTGTGGCAAGCGCCAATGATGCGGCAGTGGCAATGGCAGAACATGTCGGAGGCAGTGAGAAAGTGTTTGTCGGACAGATGAATAAGCGAGCAGAAGAGCTGGGAATGATGCATACACATTTTAAGAACTGTAACGGTCTGGATACAGACGGACATGAGACAACAGCAAGAGATATTGCAAAAATGTCGAGAGAGATGCTGCGTAAACACCCTCAGATTGAAAAGTATTGCAAAATCTGGATGGAAGACATTACACACGAGACGAAAAAAGGAAAGACAACATTCGGACTTAGCAATACGAATAAACTGATCAGGCATTATGCATATGCAACCGGACTGAAAACAGGTTCTACCGGAAAAGCAAAATTCTGCATTTCTGCGACTGCAAAAAAAGACGATGTAGAACTGATCGCAGTGATCATGGCGGCAGATGACAGTAAGAAGCGGATGAAAGATGCCATTTCTCTTCTGGAATATGGATTCGGCTCATGCAAAGTATACCGGGAGAAAGAAAATCTGAAATTAAAAGAGATAAAACTGATACGCGGCAAAAAAGATATGTTTAAAATTATGACGGAAAAAAGGTTTTCCTATGTCCTGTCACAGGGAGAAGATATATCCAAAATTAAGCGTTCTCTTCATATAAAGAAGAATCTGCATGCACCGGTGAAGAAAGGTGACAAAGTGGGAACAATAGAATATACACTGGATGGAAAGTCGATTGGAACTGTTCCGGTTGTATCGAAAGAAAGTATCGGCAGACAGAGATTATTTGATGTTATCCGGGAGTTTGCGTCTTCTTTTCTGTTTGCAAAGTCCTGACATTAATTATATACTGTTACTGAATGAAATGAAGGAGAACATATATGCTGAAAGACAAAAGATATTTTTTATTTGACATAGACGGAACATTGGCAGTGGACGAGACTTTATATGACGGAACAAAAGAACTGCTGGATTATATAGAGAAAATTGGAGGGAAATCTTTTTATATCACAAATAATTCTGTGAAAAGCAGAAAAGATTATATAGAAAAATTTGCCCGCTGGGGGATCCGGGCGGAGGCATCCCAGTTTATGACAGCATCTTATGCAACCTGTGAGTATTTGAAAGCGCACTATGCCGGAAAAAAGCTTTTCGTTCTCGGTACACCATCTTTCAGAAAAGAAGTAGAAGAATGTGGATTGTTTGTAACAGAGCAGGTAGAGCCGGATGTTGCCTGTGTTGTGGCAGGATTTGACCGGACGCTTCATTATGGAAAAATCGAGACAGCCTGTGAATTGCTTCTTCGCACGGAAGTGGATTATATCGGTACAAATCCAGATTACCGTTGTCCGACAGCGTTCGGCTTTGTGCCGGATTGTGGTGGAATCTGTGAAATGTTAAAAGTGACGGTTGACCGGACGCCTTATTATGTCGGGAAACCGAATCCGGAGATTGTACGGATGTGTATGGAACAGGTGAATGCCAGGCCGGAAGAAGTGCTGGTAGTCGGAGACCGTTTGTATACGGATATTGCCTGTGGCATCAATGCCGGAGTGCAGACGGCACTCGTCTATACAGGGGAAGCAAAGCCGGAAGACTTAAAAGAGACAGAATATATGCCGGATTATGCATTCGCAGATATTCGTACACTGTTGCAGGCATTTAAGAGGGCAAAAGGAGAGTAAGCCGTGCAGATCATAGCAGAAATTATTCTCGTTCTGGCTATTCTTGCCGGAATCAAGATTTACAGAGAAGTACATTGTTTTAAGAGAACCGATTATGCGATCGTATCTGAAAAACTGAATATTCCGGAAGGGAAAGAAAAGAAAATTGTATTTTTAAGTGATCTTCATAATCAGCAATATGGACAGAATAATGAGAACCTTGTAAAAGCGATCCGTGAGTCTGATCCGGATTTTATCTGGATTGGCGGTGATATGTTGATCGGAAAAGAAGATACCGATTATACGCCGGCGCTTTCTTTTGTAAAAGAAATAACCGGGATCTGCCCGGTTTATTGTGCGAGTGGTAACCACGAGCAGCGTATGAAAGAGAACCCGGAAGATTATCAATATTCTTATGTGGAATACAAAGAAGTATTGGAGGCTTGCGGAGTACATTTTCTGGAAAATGAAACAGTGCGTTTTGCGGAGTATAATATCACACTTCGCGGGCTGGAGATTCCGTTAGCCTGTTATCGGCGTTTCCGGAAAGGTACGCTTACTGTGGAAGAAATAATCGAACGGATCGGACAGCCAGATGAGACAACGTACGAGGTATTGCTTGCACATAATCCAACTTATATGGAGACATATCAGAAGTGGGGGGCGGATCTTGTGCTGTCCGGACATCTGCATGGAGGTGTGGTGAGAATACCAGGAATCTTAGGGGTTATTTCTCCGGCATTTGAACTATTTCCGAAATATTCAGGTGATCTGTACCGGGATGGCGACAAAATCAGTGTTGTAAGCAAAGGTCTTGGAACGCATACATTTCATATCCGTCTGTGGAATCCGGCGGAATTTATCGTATTGCATTTGAAAACTTGTAATTAACAGGAAAATTCTGTATAATAAATAAGTTACGGTATATGAAAATAATGTGAGGATGAGAAATGGGAATTCCGGTAAAACTACAGGTGTTTGAAGGTCCGTTGGATCTGCTTTTACATTTAATAGACAAAAATAAAATAGATATTTATGATATTCCAATCGTAGAGATCACAAACCAGTACATGGACTACATCAAAGCCATGGAACGGGAAGATCTGAATATTATGAGTGAGTTCCTCGTTATGGCGGCTACGCTTCTGGATATTAAGTGCCGGATGCTACTTCCAAAAGAAGTGACGGAAGACGGGGAAGAGGAAGATCCGAGACAGGAATTAGTAGAACAGTTACTGGAATATAAGATGTATAAATTCATGTCCTATGAGTTGAAGGACAGAGAGACAGATTCGGAAGGAATCCTGTACAAGGAAGCAACTATTCCGGAAGAAGTCATGGAATATGTGGAGCCGGTCGATCTGGACAAGCTATTAGGAGATCTTACGCTGGCAAAACTGAACCGTATTTTCAAAGATGTCATGAGACGTCAGGTGGACAAAGTCGATCCGGTGCGGAGCAAATTCGGTAAAATCGAAAAAGAAGAAGTGACGCTGACAGACAAGCTTGGCTATGTTTATGAGTATGCAAAGGAACACAGAAACTTTAGTTTCCGGAGTCTTCTGACAAAGCAAAGTTCAAAAACACAGGTTGTGGTAACATTTCTTGCGATTTTGCAGATGATGAAGGAAGGACAGATCAGTATCAGTCAGGAACAGCCGTTTGATGACATTCTGATCACTTCGCATGTAGGAGAAGAAAGGTATGGAGACAGTGGAGATCAATAGATTAGAAAGCGCAATAGAAGCAATTTTATTTACAATGGGAGACTCTGTGGAACTTGGCAAGATTGCATCTGCCATTGAACACGATGAAGAGACAACAAGAAAGATCGTCCATCAGATGATGGATAAATACCAGGCAGAAGACCGTGGAATCCAGATCGTAGAACTGGAGGATTCTTTCCAGTTATGTACGAAAAAGCAAAATTATGATTATCTGATCCGTATCGCCAAACAGCCGAGACGGTATGTGCTTACAGATGTCCTGCTGGAAACGTTGTCGATTATTGCGTACAAACAGCCGGTGACGAAGCTGGAGGTTGAAAAGATCAGAGGTGTGAAGTCGGATCATGCGGTGAATAAACTGGTGGAATATAACCTTGCCTGTGAAGTGGGAAGGCTGGATGCGCCGGGTAAACCGATTTTGTTTGGAACGACAGAAGAATTTCTGCGCAGATTCAGTATCCAGTCTGTAGATGATCTTCCGGTTCTGAATCCGGAACAGGTGGAGCATTTCAAATCAGAAGCGGAAGAAGAAGTGCAGCTAAAATTAGATGTATAGATTCTGGACTGTCTGCATACATTTAGGATAGTAATGTATGGGCGGTGCAATATGAAAAATAGAAGAAACAGAGCATGTATTTTGCTTATCGTTTTTCTTGTGAGTTGGTGGAGCCGGAAACCGGTTGCAGTTAAAGCAGAGGGAGAACAGTTTGCAGAACAGTTATACGCCCGGTCGGCAGTCCTGATGGATGCGGATAGTGGGCGTATTTTATTTGAAAAAGAAGGAAATGCAGTGCGCCCGATGGCAAGCACAACGAAGATTATGACGTGTATTCTGGCACTGGAAGAAGGAAAAACAGATAGTGAAGTAAAAGTATCAGAAGAGGCATGCCGGCAGCCACAGGTCCGTCTCGGCGTGCGGAAAGGAGAAAATTACAGACTGAAAGATCTGTTATATTCGCTGATGCTGGAGTCCCATAACGACAGTGCAGTGCTGGTTGCGGAAAACGTTGCCGGGAGTGTACAGGAATTTGCTGTGGAAATGAATAAAAAAGCGAAAGAGATTGGATGCAAAGATACGCACTTTGTGACACCGAACGGTCTGGATGGAACGGATGAAAAAGGTGCACATCGGACGACAGCAGAAGATCTTGCACGGATTTTCCGATATTGCATCACAGAATCGCCAAAACGAGAACAGTTTCTTGAGATTACACGAAAGGAGATGTATTCGTTCCAGAACATCGAGCAGACAAGGACATTTTCCTGCCGGAATCATAATGCGTTTTTGAAAATGATGGATGGGGCACTAAGCGGAAAAACGGGATTTACAGCGAAAGCAGGATACTGCTATATCGGAGCGTTAAAAAGTGATAACCGGACATTTATTGTGGTACTTCTTGCCTGCGGGTGGCCAGGGAACCGTTCTTATAAATGGAAAGATACGAGAAAACTGATGGAGTATGGACTGAAAAATTATCAAAAGGCAGAGCTCCCGGATGAAGAAGGAATCCAGGTATATATAAAGGATGCTGTAAATAAAGGAAATCCATACCAGAAAGGGGAACATCTGACGGCACATATTCAGAAAGAAACAGAGAAAATCCTGATGAGAAAAGATGAAAAATTGGAAGTAAAAAAGAAGATTCCGAAGAATCTGCATGCGCCGGTGAAAAAGGGAGAACAGATTGGTGAAGTGCAGTATTTCCTTAACGGAAAAGCCGTGTGTGCCTGTCCGGTTATTGCAGATGAAACGGTAGAAGCCCGTTCCCCGGGAGGATGTCTTGCGTTTGTTATGAGAAAGCTGTTTTTGTCACCATAGCATTAGGATGGAGCAATCAGTGGCAGGTTTTGCAGGTAAAAGGATTTCATATGGGACGGTTGCGCTTGTGCAAAGAAAAAAGTATAATGTTTTACATATGACAAAAGACGAAAACGAGGAATAAAAACATGGCAATTGAAAAAGTAAAAGCATATTTTAAGAATTATGGGATGGAAGACAGAGTCATGGAGAAAGATAGTTCCAGTGCAACGGTGGAAGAGGCAGCAGATGTATTAGGCTGCGAGCCGGGAAGAATCGCTAAGACACTGTCTTTTCATCTGGATGAAAAAGTAATCTTGATCGTAACGGCGGGAGATAAGAAGATTGACAATAAGAAATACCGTACAGAGTTTGGAAGCAAAGCGCATATGCTGAAATTCGAGGAAGTAGAACTGCTGGTAGGTCATGCGGTCGGCGGCGTATGTCCGTTTGCTGTCAATGAAGGCGTAGAGGTATATCTGGATGAATCACTCAAAGCTTATAAAACGGTCTATCCGGCAGCAGGAAGCGGCAACAGCATGATCCAACTTACGATTCCGGAACTGGAGCGATACGGACAGTGTAAGAAATGGATCGACGTGTGTAAATAAAGTAAAGTGTGGCGATATCAGAAATTCTCTTTGACTTGTTCCGGAGAGTATGCTAGAGTAAAAATGTATTTAAGCATGCTGAATATAAATACATTCTGTAATTCAACATCGGCACTTCGCCGGATTATTTCACAGAGAGAGACGAAAGTATATTGACAAAACAGAACAAGTGTACTACTATTGTAAACAGAAAAACGAACATGCGTTCGTCACGAGAGAAGGAGATAACTTTTATGGCAGGTAATGATACAAAGAATGAGAATAAGAAGAAGGCATTAGATGCAGCCATTGCAAAGCTGGAGAAGGATTTCGGTAAAGGTACGGTTATGAAGCTGGGAGATCCGGCAGCACAGGTTGCAGTTGAGACAATTCCGACAGGATCTCTGAGTCTGGATATCGCGCTCGGTATGGGCGGTGTGCCGAAGGGACGAATTGTAGAAATTTACGGACCGGAGTCCAGTGGTAAGACAACGGTTGCGCTTCATATGATTTCAGAAGTGCAGAAGCAGGGCGGTATTGCCGGTTTTATCGATGCAGAGCATGCGCTGGATCCGGTATATGCAAAGAATATCGGTGTAGATATTGATGAGCTTTATATCTCACAGCCGGACAGTGGAGACCAGGCGCTGGAGATTGCGGAGACGATGGTGCGCTCCGGAGCTATGGATATTATTGTTATTGATTCGGTAGCGGCTCTCGTACCGCGACAGGAGATCGAAGGAGATATGGGAGATTCACACGTTGGTCTGCAGGCAAGACTGATGTCTCAGGCGTTGCGTAAACTGACGCCTGTAATCAGCAAGTCCAATTGCGTCGTGATCTTTATCAACCAGCTACGTGAAAAAGTCGGTGTTATGTTTGGCAATCCGGAGACAACTACCGGCGGACGTGCACTGAAGTTCTACGCATCTGTCCGTATGGATGTCAGAAGAATTGAGACATTGAAGCAGAGTGGTGAGATGATCGGTAACCGTACAAGAGTGAAGATTGTGAAGAATAAGATTGCGCCTCCGTTTAAGGAAGCAGAATTTGATATTATGTTTGGTAAGGGAATCTCAAAAGAAGGAGACATCCTTGATCTCGCAGTAAACCTTGGACTGGTAAGCAAGAGTGGATCCTGGTTTGCGTATAACGGTGATAAGATCGGGCAGGGACGTGAGAATGCCAAGAACTATCTGACAGAACACCCGGATATCATGGAGGAACTGGATCACAAGATCCGCAAGCACTATGCATTTGAAGACGGTGAAGAGGAAGAAGAACAGACAGAGACTCCAAAGAAAGCTGAGAAAGAGTAATGACAGTCACCAGAGTGGAACCACTGACAAAGACAAAGTTCCGCATCTATATAGATGAACATCCGGCATTTGTTCTCTATCAGGGAGAGGTTAAGCGGTATCATCTGGCAGAGAGCCGGGAGATAGCAGAAGACATATATCAGAAGATCCGGAGTGAGATTGTACTGAAACGTGCAAAGCTTCGAGCCATGCATTTACTGACAGATATGGGGAGAACGGAGGAGCAACTCCGTACGAAGCTTAAGCGTGGAGGCTATCCGGATGATATCGTGAAGGAAGTGATTGCTTATGTGAAGTCTTTCGGCTATATCAATGATGCGGCTTATGCCCGCAGCTTTATCGACAGCAGGAAGGATAAAAAGAGCAAGAGAGAGATTTATGCGGCGCTGGCAGAGAAGGGAATCGCAAGAGATGAGATTGACGAGGCGATGGAAGAGTGTTACGGGCATGAAGATGCCAGACATGCGATCATGACGCTTCTTGCAAAGAAGCATTATGACCCGAAGACGGCGGATCATGTGCAAACCCGCAAAATACTGGGCTATCTGACGAGAAAAGGATTCCGTTATGAAGACATACGTCAAGTAATACAAGTTTCTGAGGGGAGCGCTTGACATCTTTGGTAAAACAGTATAAAATTTAAGTGTTGTATTTGTACGTTGTATTTTTACAATAAAAATTAAATAAGGAGGTGCTCCTGTGCCGGACGGAATTATGATTGCTGTTACAGTAGTGCTTGTCATAGCAGGTGTAATCATCAGTCATTTTGTTACAGTTTCGAATCTGCGTAAGAATGCAGAATCGAAGATCGGAAATGCAGAATCAAAGGCGCGTGAGATCATTGATGATGCAGTGAAGACGGCTGAGGCAAAGAAAAAGGAGTCTCTCTTGGAAATTAAAGAAGAGTCTATCAAGAACAAGAATGAACTTGAAAAAGAGACAAAGGAACGCAGAGCTGAATTACAGCGTTATGAGAAGCGTGTACTTTCCAAGGAAGAGACTTTGGACAAGAAAGCAGATGCTATAGAAAAGCGTGAAGCAGGATTTGCAGCAAAGGAAGAACAGCTCAGACAGCGTGAAACTAAAGTAGACGAGCTGAGTAAGCAAAGGGTACAGGAACTAGAAAGAATCTCAGGACTTACCTCCGAACAAGCAAAAGAATATTTGTTGAAAACTGTTGAAGAAGATGTGAAACATGACACTGCCAAGATGGTAAAAGAACTGGAAGCCCAGGCAAGGGAAGAAGCGGACAAGAAAGCAAAAGAATATGTAGTAACTGCTATTCAGCGCTGTGCCGCGGATCATGTTGCTGAGACTACGATTTCCGTAGTACAGCTTCCAAGTGATGAGATGAAGGGCAGAATTATTGGTAGAGAGGGACGTAATATTCGTACACTGGAGACGATGACAGGTGTTGAACTGATTATTGATGATACACCGGAAGCAGTTGTCTTATCCGGATTTGATCCAATAAGAAGAGAAGTTGCACGTATTGCACTTGAAAAATTAATTGTTGACGGACGTATTCATCCGGCAAGAATTGAGGAGATGGTGGAAAAGGCACAGAAAGAAGTCGATACGATGATTCGTGAAGAAGGAGAAGCAGCAGCGTTAGAAGTCGGTGTTCACGGAATCCATCCGGAACTGATCAAGCTTCTTGGACGTATGAAGTTCAGAACAAGTTATGGTCAGAATGCGCTGAAACATTCTATGGAAGTTGCACAGTTATCTGGACTTCTTGCAGGGGAAATCGGACTGGATGTCCGTACTGCTAAGAGAGCAGGACTTCTGCACGACATCGGTAAATCTATAGATCATGATGTAGAAGGATCGCATATTCAGATTGGTGTGGATCTTTGTAGAAAATACAAAGAATCTGCAACAGTTATTAATGCTGTCGAAGCACATCATGGAGATGTAGAACCGGAAACTCTGATTGCATGTGTTGTACAGGCTGCAGATACGATTTCTGCTGCAAGACCGGGTGCGAGAAGAGAAACATTAGAAACATATACAAACAGGTTAAAACAATTAGAAGATATCACCAACCAGTTCAAGGGTGTTGATAAATCTTTTGCAATTCAAGCAGGTAGAGAGATTCGTGTTATGGTAGTTCCAGAACAAGTATCTGATGCAGATATGGTATTAATGGCCAGAGATATAGCAAAGCAGATCGAGTTTGAACTCGAATATCCTGGACAGATCAAAGTCAATGTAATCCGTGAATCACGTGTTACAGACTATGCCAAGTAGAAGATAAAATAGAGGCAGAATCGGTGAATATCGGTTCTGCCTTTTGTTATGGCAACGAGGAAAATGCGCCATGTATGAATGGCAGCATTTGATGACTGCTAATCAGTGAATAAAACTCGCGAAGCGTGTTTGGTTGCTGTTGTGGCAAGGAGGTAAATTATGAGCAACGAAGTAAAGAGAGTAAGCAGAGAACTGGCTTATACAGGAACAGTTCTAAAAATATACAAAGATCGTATGGAATTTTCGAATGGCAATCATGAAGACTGGGATTTTATTCACCATGACGGAGCGGCTGCCGTAATTCCGGTTATGGATGACGGCAAGATTCTGATGGTTACACAGTACCGTAATGCACTGGAGCGGGATACACTGGAAATCCCGGCAGGAAAGCTGGATGCACCAGGAGAGCCTGGAATCGAATGCGCAAGAAGAGAACTGGAAGAAGAGACCGGCTACAGGGCGGAGAATATAGAGTGGCTTATGGATCTGCGTACAACGGTCGCATTTTGTGATGAAAAGGTAGAGATTTTTCTTGCAAGGGATCTCAAACCTGCGAAACAACATTTGGATGAGAATGAATTTATCCAGGTGAAGGCATATACATTGGAGGAGTTAAGGGAGATGATCTTTACCGGCAAGATTGAAGATTCCAAGACAATCGCCTCAATTTTGGCATACGAATCCAAATACTGTCATTAAATGTATTTATTTTAGATAAGCCTCTTAAAAAACACTGTCATTAGTAAGAAGAATCCTGACATATAATAAATTATCTTTAGGTCGGGAGGCGTGGCAATGCGTGAACATACAAAAATCTGGGTAGCAGTATATGCAGCGGGAGTGATGGCAGGAATCCTGTATGCGAATTTGATTGCGCAGGAATCCATCATGCAGATGGGAATATTTGCAGAAAATCATTTAACAGAGAGTGTGAAAGTGTGCGTACCTGGACTGGAATATATATGGTACATTGTGCGTATGCGCCTGTTACCTCTTTGCATTCTTACGCTTGCAGGGGCAACAAGATGGAAAAAGACAAGTGCGGTACTGTTTTTTCTATGGACAGGTTTTCTGGCAGGCGTATTGTTCTGCGCAGCAGTCTTACAACTTGGAATAAAAGGAATATTTATCTGCGTGCTGGCACTGCTGCCACATATGCCTTTCTATGTCGCGGCATATGTGGCAATATTGATCTATTTACTGAATTATCCTGTTGTAAATCGCTGGAATATAAATAAGACAACTGGCGTGTTAATTTTGTTTGCTATCGGTATTTTCCTGGAATGCTATGTGAGCCCAGCTGTCCTTCGGTTCGCATTGAATCTGTAATGATAATGCAGATAAATAAAACAGAAACAAAACATAAATATCTGGCTTAACAGTAGTCCAGTCAGGTATCCTCGGATTCCGTATGCCGGGATGCTGAGATAGATACTTGCAATACGGATGAGTATTGTAAACATATTGATGAAAAGGGATATGCCAGCTTTACCGATTCCGTTTAAAACACTGATAAATGTTGTATTCGTATACAGAAATGGACAGATCCATGCGAGTGTAAAAATGTATCTGGATGCTAAAGGACTGTGAAAGAGACATACTCCTATAAAAGAGCTTGAAAGCAGAAGCAGGATACAACATGTGCTTCCGAGCAAAATGCACGTAGTTGTCACTTTACGTATCAGACGACGTAATTTTTGGGTATTGTTTTCTGCTTCAATCTGTGCAACAGATGGCAGGATCATTGTTGCAAGAGATCCGGTCAGCGCACTTGGAAACAGGACACACGGAAGTGCCATTCCGGTCAGTACACCGTAGATACGAAGAGATTCATTCCGATCCAGACCGTAATATTGTAGATTCCATGGAATGGAGAATGCCTCCAGACATTGCAGCAGTGTAAGCATGATCCGGCTTACGGTAAGCGGAATTGAAAAACGAAGCAGTGAAAGAAATGCCTTTAAATTATCCAGACAGCACAGCCTTCGGAGAAAAAGGATGTCTGTTGATTTGCGGGATGATAATGTCTCGGAATATGAATTTAAACTGTGGAGACAATACCATGCTGCGGCAGCTTCGCCTGCGATCATTCCAAGTACTGCAACGGAGACAGAAAAATGCTGCCCGTGTCGGATGCCAAAAGAATAGACTGCATATACAGAAAGAATTCGGACAGACTGTTCCAGAAGTTGAGACCAGGCGGGAATTTTAGCCTGTTTCATACCGAAATAATAGCCGAGGATACAGCAGTGGATGGCAGCAAAAGGAAAACAGTAAGAGAGCAGGAGCAGCAGGGATTTGCATGCCGGTTCTTTCAACAGCGTACATGCGATGTCATGCGCATAGTGCTGCGTAAAAAGCATAAGAATCACTGAGAGAAAAACAGTATAAATCATAGAAGTAAAAAGAAGCAGCTCTGTTTCTTTTTTTTCCCCTTTAGCAACGTAACCGGCAACATGTCGGGAAAGCGCAGTCTGGATTCCGGCGCATGTTATGGCAATCCCCAGTGTATAGACCGGGAAAATGAGCTGATACAGCCCGACATTTGCTTCACCGAAGGTGTGACTTAAATACATACGGTAGAAAAAACCGAGGAATCGTGATATAAAAGCGGCAAGGGTCAGAACAAATGTTCCTTTCAGGATGATATGTTTCTCTGTCATAAACAGACTCCTTTCGGTCGGAAAACCGCTGAAAATATTATTATATTATATTTGAATGAAGTCCTTGACAGAACTTTAAGAGGGTGCTATTCTACAAAAGGAAAAATCCTAGTAATTTAGTGGGAATTGAATTGGTAGGAATTAAAGAAGGTGATGAGATGAAGCTCTCCACGAAAGGCAGATATGGCTTAAGGGCAATGATAGATCTCGCCAGATACAGTGAAGAGGAACCGGTTTCTATTGGAAGTATTGCAATGAGACAGGGAATTTCCGAACGGTATCTGGAGCAGCTCGTGGCTAAGATGAAGAAAGCAGGTCTGGTGAAGAGTATCCGGGGAGCCTCCGGCGGGTATGTACTGGCAAAAGATTCCAGTGAGATTTCAGTGGGAGATATTTTGCGGGCACTCGAAGGAAGTCTGGAACCGGTCAAATGTGCAGCTTTTTTTTCAGAAGAAGGATGTATGGCTTCTGAAGGCTGTGTAACCAAATATGTCTGGCAGAGGATCAACGACAGCATCAATCATGCAGTTGATGAGATGATGTTAGATGAACTGGTAAAAGAAAGCAAAGAAATGAATCCACACGGTGTATATGATCATACGAAGTGTACTCATTCAGAATAGAAAATGGAGGAATTTATCATGGGTAAACTGTTATATCTTGATAACGCAGCAACAACAAAAACAGCACCGGAAGTCGTAGATGCAATGCTTCCTTATTTTACAGAGCATTATGGAAATCCTTCCAGCGTTTACAGCTTTTCATCCGGTAATAAAGAAATGATCAGCAAACAGAGAGAAGCAATTGCTGATACACTTGGAGCCAGTGCAAATGAAATTTATTTCACAGCAGGTGGTTCAGAATCTGACAACTGGGCGTTGAAAGCAACAGCAGAAGCATATGCAGGGAAAGGCAATCACATTATTACAACAAAGATCGAGCATCATGCGATCCTTCACACTGCACAGTATCTGGAAAAAAGAGGATTTGAAGTTACTTATGTAGATGTAGATGAAGACGGAAAAGTAAAACTGGATGAATTAAAAGCAGCAATCCGTCCGACAACCATCCTGATTTCTGTTATGTTTGCAAATAACGAGATCGGAACGATCCAGCCGATCAAAGAAATCGGTGAGATTGCCAAAGAGCACGGTATTTTATTTCATACAGATGCAGTACAGGCATATGGACAGCTTCCAATTAATGTAGACGAGTGTCATATTGACATGCTCAGTGCAAGTGGACATAAATTTAACGGACCGAAAGGAATCGGTTTTCTTTATATCCGTAAAGGTGTGAAGATCCGTTCATTCGTTCATGGTGGAGCACAGGAAAGAAAACGTCGTGCAGGTACAGAAAATGTTCCTGGAATTGTCGGAATCGGAACAGCAGCAAAGCGTGCTGCGAATACAAGAGAAGAGAGAGTGGCAAAAGAGATCGAGGTCAGAGATTATCTGATTGATCGTGTATTGAAAGAAATTCCATACTGCCGTCTGAATGGACACAGAACTGACAGACTTCCAAACAATGCCAACTTCAGTTTCCAGTTTGTAGAAGGAGAATCTCTTCTGATCATGCTGGATATGAAAGGAATCTGTGCATCCAGCGGATCTGCATGTACATCCGGATCTCTTGATCCTTCCCATGTACTACTTGCAATCGGACTGCCTCATGAAATCGCACATGGCTCTTTGAGACTGACAATCAACGAAGAGATCACAAAAGAAGACATTGATTACGTTGTGGATAATCTGAAAGAGATCGTGGCACACTTAAGAAATATGTCACCATTATATGAAGATTTTGTAAAGAAACAGAAATAAATAACAAGACACAGACAAGATATAAGATACAGGAGGAATTTAATATGTATTCAGAAAAAGTAATGGATCATTTTCAGCATCCGAGAAATGTCGGAGAGATAGAGAATGCCAGCGGAGTAGGAACAGTTGGTAATGCAAAATGTGGAGATATCATGAGAATTTATCTTGATATCGATGAGAACCAGATCGTGCGTGATGTCAAATTCAAGACATTTGGATGCGGAGCTGCTGTAGCAACAAGCAGTATGGCGACAGAACTTGTTAAAGGAAAGTCAATCCAAGAAGCAATGGAGGTAACAAATAAAGCCGTAATGGAAGCGCTGGACGGACTTCCGCCGGTAAAAGTACACTGCTCACTTCTTGCAGAAGAAGCAATTCATGCAGCACTCTGGGACTATGCAACAAAAAATGGTATTACGATCGAAGGATTAGAGAAACCAAAGTCTGATATTCACGAAGGTGAAGAGGACGAAGAAGAGGAATATTAAAGCCGGGAGACAAACATGGAAAAAAGCATGGATAAAAAGAAGGTAGTTGTAGGCATGTCAGGAGGAGTTGACTCCTCCGTGGCTGCCTGGCTTTTAAAAAAACAGGGATACGATGTAGTAGGGGTAACGATGCAGATCTGGCAGGATGAAGATGAATTTGTCCAGGAAGAGAATGGCGGATGCTGCGGTTTAAGCGCCGTAGACGATGCCAGACGTGTAGCAGCAGCAATCGGTATCCCTTATTATGTTATGAATTTCAAGGAAGAATTCAAAGAACATGTCATTGATTATTTTGTAAATGAATATAAAAACGGAAGGACACCGAATCCGTGTATTGCCTGTAATCGATATGTAAAATGGGAATCTCTCCTGAAGAGAAGCCTGGATATCGGAGCAGATTATATCGCGACCGGTCACTATGCGAAGATCGAACAGCTTCCAAACGGACGCTATGCGCTTCATACATCCGCAACCGGAGCAAAAGACCAGACTTATGCACTCTATAATCTGACGCAGGAACAGCTTGCGAGAACACTTATGCCAGTCGGGGAATATACGAAAGACCAGATCCGTGAGCTTGCATCGGAAGTCGCACTTCAGGTGGCGCACAAACCAGACAGTCAGGATATCTGTTTTGTTCCGGATGGAGATTATGCTTCTTATATAGAAGAGTATACCGGAGAGAAGATGCAGCCGGGCAATTTCGTGACAAGTGATGGAACTGTTGTAGGCAGACATAAAGGAATCATCCATTATACAGTAGGACAGAGAAAAGGGCTCGGACTTTCTCTCGGATATCCGGTATTTGTCCTTGAGATCAGACCGGAGACGAATGAAATAGTAGTTGGTTCCAATGAAGAGTCCATGTCGCGTTATGTCCGTGCCAATGCGGTTAATTTCATGTCTGTGGAGAACCTTAAAGAACCGAAACGCGTCTGGGCGAAGATCCGTTATAATCACAGAGGCGCCTGGTGCATGGTAGAGAAAACAGGGGAAGATGAGATCCTCTGTACATTTGAAGAACCGCAGAGAGCAATTACGCCGGGACAGGCAGTTGTCCTCTATGACCGGGATTATGTGCTTGGCGGTGGAACGATCATCGGAGACCGCTAGAGAATACGAAACAGTAAATGAAAAACAGTGACAGGAGGAAATGCGATGATGCGGGCAGATGTGCATATGCATACGAATTTTTCACATGATTCAAAGTCCACACCGGAGGAGATGATCCTTGGTGCGATAGCCAAAGGGCTTCAGGCAGTCTGTTTTACGGATCACCACGACAAAGATGATTTTGCATGGGGACCGGAAGAAGTGTTTAAGCCGGAAGAATATTTTAAAGTAATGCCGCCGCTGCGGGACAAATACAAAGATAAGATTGATGTACGGATCGGTGTAGAAATCGGACTTCAGCCTTATCTGGAACCGTTTTACCGGGAATTTGTAAAAAAATATCCATTTGATTTTGTGATTGGATCCGTACATTCCACACATAAACTGGATATCGCACACGGAGAGATCTTTGATGGAAAAACAGATGAAGAAGTTTACCGGGAAGTTCTGGAAGAGATGCTGGAAGATGTCCGTATTTATGAAGATTATGATGTGCTCGGACATCTGGATTATATGATCCGTTATGGAAAAGATAAAGAACAGGCATATTCGTATCTGAAATATGCAGAGCTGATCGATGAGATCCTGAAAAATATCATTGCAAAAGGCAAAGGACTTGAACTCAATATGGCAGGATTAAAATATGGACTTCCATATGCACACCCACACCCGGATGTATTAAAAAGATACCGGGAGTTAGGTGGAGAGATCATCACAGTCGGTGCAGACGGACACTGTCCGGAGCATATTGCATGGGATTTTGACAAGGCAAATGGCATATTGCGGGCATGCGGTTTTACATATTATACAGAATTTAAGCAAAGAAAGCCTGTTTTTAAGCAACTTTCATAAAAATATAGAAGACACTTGAACTTTTGTACCAGATTTAGTACAATTAAGCCAGTTGGGAGTGCTTTAAAATGTTAAAGCGTTCACAATAAAGTATAGTTAGAATAAACTTTAGGAGGAATTGATCATGGCAGTAAAAGTAGCGATTAATGGTTTTGGACGTATTGGACGTCTGGCATTCAGACAGATGTTTGGAGCAGAGGGATATGAAGTAGTTGCAATCAACGACTTAACATCTCCTAAGATGCTTGCTCACCTGTTAAAATATGATTCATCACAGGGAAAATATGCACTGGCTGATACAGTAGAAGCTACAGAAGATTCCATCATTGTTGACGGAAAAGAAATCAAAATTTATGCAAAGGCTAACGCTGAGGAACTTCCTTGGGGAGAAATCGGAGTAGACGTTGTCCTTGAGTGTACAGGTTTCTACACATCTAAAGAGAAAGCATCTGCACACATCAAAGCAGGAGCAAGAAAAGTTGTTATTTCCGCACCGGCAGGAAACGATCTTCCTACAATCGTATACAATGTAAACCATACAGAACTGAAACCGGAAGACACAGTTATTTCCGCAGCTTCTTGTACAACAAACTGCTTAGCTCCAATGGCTAAAGCATTGAACGACCTTGCATCTATCAAATCTGGTATCATGTGCACAATCCATGCTTACACAGGAGATCAGATGACACTTGACGGACCGCAGAGAAAAGGTGATTTAAGAAGATCCCGTGCTGCTGCAGTTAATATCGTACCTAACAGCACAGGTGCTGCAAAAGCAATCGGTCTTGTTATTCCAGAATTAAATGGAAAATTAATCGGATCTGCTCAGCGTGTTCCAACACCTACAGGATCTACAACAATTCTTACAGCAGTTGTTGACGGAACAGTTACAGTTGACGAAGTAAATGCAGCTATGAAAGCAGCTTCTACAGAGTCTTTCGGATATAACACAGATGAGATCGTTTCAAGCGACATCGTAGGAATGAGATATGGTTCTTTATTTGATGCTACTCAGACAATGGTTCTGCCATTAGACAACGGAACAACAGAAGTTCAGGTTGTATCTTGGTATGACAATGAGAATTCTTACACAAGCCAGATGGTAAGAACAATCAAATACTTCTCTGAATTAGCTTAATTATGACTCAAAAAAGGGTCCGGTCTTATTGGACCGGGCCTCTTTTTTTGAATATTAGGAGGTAAACGATATGCTTAACAAAAAATCAGTTGATGACATCAACGTAAAAGGAAAAAAGGTACTCGTAAGATGCGATTTTAACGTACCGCTTATCGATGGTAAGATCACAGATGAGAATCGTCTTGTAGCAGCTCTTCCAACAATCAAGAAGCTGATTGCAGACGGAGGTAAGGTTATTCTTTGTTCTCACCTTGGAAAGCCGAAGGGAGAGCCAGTACCGGAGCTGTCTCTGGCACCGGTTGCAGTACGCTTATCAGAACTGCTCGGACAGGAAGTTAAATTTGCAGCAGACAGAGAAGTCGTAGGCGAGAATGCAAAAGCAGCAGTAGCTGCAATGAAAGACGGAGATGTTATTCTTCTTGAGAATACCCGTTACAGAGCAGAAGAGACAAAGAACGGGGATGCATTCAGCAAAGAACTCGCTTCTCTTTGCGATGTATTTGTAAATGATGCATTTGGTACAGCACATCGTGCGCACTGTTCCAATGTGGGTGTTACAAAATATGTGGATACAGCAGTTGTAGGATATCTTATGCAGAAAGAGATCGATTTCCTCGGAAATGCAGTAAACAATCCGACAAGACCGTTTGTTGCGATCCTTGGAGGAGCCAAAGTATCCAGCAAGATTTCTGTAATCAACAACCTGCTTGACAAAGTTGACACACTGATCATTGGTGGTGGAATGTCTTATACATTTGCAAAAGCAGAAGGTGGTACAGTTGGTAAGTCCCTTCTGGAAGAAGATTACTGCCAGTATGCACTGGACATGAAAAAGAAAGCAGAAGAAAAAGGTGTAAAACTTCTTCTTCCTGTAGATAACGTAATCGCAGATGATTTCTCTAACGATGCAAATATCAAAGTTGTAAAACGTGGCGAGATTCCGGACGGATGGGAAGGACTTGACATCGGACCAGAGACGATCAAGATTTTCTGTGATGCAGTAAAAGACGCAAAGACAGTTGTATGGAACGGACCAATGGGATGTTTCGAGATGCCGAACTTTGCAAAAGGAACAGAAGCAGTAGCAAAAGCGCTTGCTGATACAGAAGCTACTACAATTATCGGCGGTGGCGATTCTGCAGCAGCTGTTAACCAGCTTGGATACGGTGACAAGATGACTCATATCTCTACTGGTGGCGGTGCATCCTTAGAGTTCCTGGAAGGAAAGGAACTGCCGGGTGTTGCGGCTGCAAATGATAAGTAAAGACTTACAAATATAAAATTAGGGAGAGATAAAAATGGCTAGAAAGAAAATTGTAGCAGGAAACTGGAAAATGAACAAAACTCCAAGTGAAGCAGTTGCTTTGGTTGAAGAATTAAAACCATTAGTTGCTAACGAAGAAGTAGATGTTGTATTCTGCGTACCTGCAATTGATATCATTCCGGTTGTAGAAGCATGTAAAGGAAGCAACATTGAAGTCGGAGCAGAGAATATGTATTTTGAAGAAAGCGGAGCTTACACAGGAGAGATCTCTCCGGCAATGCTCACAGACGCTGGTGTTAAATATGTTGTTCTCGGCCACTCTGAGAGAAGAGAATATTTCGCAGAGACAAATGAGACTGTTAATAAAAAAGTCCTCAAAGCATTTGAACATGGTCTTACACCGATCATGTGTTGTGGAGAGACGCTTGAGCAGAGAGAACAGGGTGTAACAATGGATTTCATTCGCCAGCAGGTTAAAGTCGGATTCCAGAATGTTACAGCAGATCAGGCTAAGACAGCAGTTATCGCTTATGAGCCAATCTGGGCAATCGGAACAGGTAAGACAGCTACAACAGAGCAGGCTGAAGAAGTATGCGCAGGAATCCGTGCATGCATCGCTGAAGTATATGACGAGGCAACAGCAGAAGCAATCCGTATCCAGTATGGTGGATCTGTAAATGCAGGAAATGCTGCTGAATTATTTGCACAGGCAGATATCGACGGTGGTCTTGTAGGTGGAGCTTCCCTGAAAGCTGACTTTGGCAAGATTGTAAATTACAAATAATAAGTATTTTGACTGCTTCGATTTCTGTATGCAGGAATCGAAGCAGTTTTTAATTGCAAAAAACGAGAAAGGAGATACAATATTTTATGAGTAAAAAACCAACAGTTTTAATGATTTTGGATGGTTATGGATTAAATGAGAATACAAACGGTAATGCAGTTGCGCAGGCAGCCACACCGGTTATGGATAAATTAATGGCAGAATATCCTTTTGTAAAAGGAAATGCAAGCGGAATGGCAGTAGGTCTTCCGGATGGACAGATGGGTAACTCGGAAGTCGGACATCTGAATATGGGAGCCGGAAGAATCGTATATCAGGATCTGACAAAGATCACAAAAGCAATCCAGGATGGAGACTTCTTTGAAAATAAAGCGCTTCTTGCTGCGTGCGAGAATGTGAAGAATAATGGCAGCGCACTGCATCTTTTTGGACTGGTATCTGATGGTGGAGTACACAGTCACAATTCACATATTTACGGACTTCTGGAACTGGCAAAGAAACAGGGCATCGAGAAAGTATATGTACACTGCTTCCTGGATGGACGTGACACACCACCGGCATCCGGTAAAGAATATGTAGAAGAACTGGAAGCTAAGATGAAAGAAATCGGTGTAGGTAAAGTTGCATCGGTTATGGGACGTTACTATGCTATGGATCGTGATAACCGCTGGGATCGTGTCGAGAAAGCATACCGTGCACTTGTCTGCGGTGAAGGCGAGCAGGCAGTAAGCGGACCGGAAGGAATCAAGGCTTCTTACGACAAAGATACAACAGATGAATTTGTTCTGCCGACCGTTGTTGTTGAAGACGGGAAACCGGTTGCAACGATTAAAAATGATGATTCTGTTATTTTCTTTAACTTCCGTCCGGATCGTGCAAGAGAGATCACAAGAACTTTCTGTGATGACGCATTTGACGGATTTGAGAGAGGTGACAGAGTAAAGACAACATTTGTATGCTTTACAGAATATGATGTTACGATCGAAAATAAACTGGTTGCATTTGTCAAAGAAGAGATTACAAATACATTCGGTGAGTATCTGGCTGCACACGGTCTGAAACAGGCACGTATTGCAGAGACAGAGAAATATGCACATGTAACATTCTTTTTCAATGGTGGAGTGGAAGAACCGAATGAGGGCGAAGACAGAATCCTTGTTAAATCTCCAAAAGTAGCAACTTATGATCTGAAACCGGAGATGAGTGCATACGAAGTATGCGACAAATTAACAACTGCGATCAAATCTGATAAGTATGATGTTATCATCATCAACTTTGCAAATCCGGATATGGTAGGACATACCGGAGTACAGGAAGCTGCGATTAAGGCAGTGGAAGCAGTTGATGAGTGTGTTGGCAAGGCAGTTGAAGCTTTGAAAGAAGTTAACGGACAGATGTTCATCTGTGCTGATCACGGAAATGCAGAACAGCTTATTGATTATGAGACAGGAGAACCATTTACCGCCCACACAACAAACCCGGTACCGTTTATCCTTGTAAATGCTGATCCGGCTTACAAATTAAGAGAAGGTGGATGCCTGGCTGATATCGCTCCAACACTGATCGAATTAATGGGTATGGAGCAGCCAAAAGAGATGAATGGCACTTCTTTACTGGTGAAATAATGAACCGTGATACATGTAAATACATTGCAATTCTGACAATGGTTTGCAATCATATTGCCCGGATGTTCTTGACACCGGGCAATTTTTTATATGAGAGCTTAAGCGACATCGGATATTTTGCAGCGATGACCATGTGCTATTTTCTTGTGGAAGGGTATTATTACACGAGAAGCCGAAAAAATTATGCAGGAAGATTACTTGTTTTTGCAGTCCTTTCGCAGATCCCATATAGTATGGCGTTTCGGGATGGACAGTTAAATATGCTGTTTACATTGCTTCTATGCCTGGCAGTTCCGGAGCTTATGGAACGTCCGATGGCAGAGTGGGAGCACAAGATTTCTCTGGTTTTGATTTTTGCAACCAGTTTCTTTTGTTGTTGGAAATTAATTGCGCCACTTGGCGTGTATTTATTTGTCCGTTATCGTGGTAGGAAAAAAGAGCTTGCAAAGAGTTATGTGATCGTGGCAATTTTATTTATGATTTTAAATTTCAGTACCTATATAAGTGCGCATGGAATTTTTAAAGCGGCATGCCTCGCCTGCGGAAACGGACTTGGAATCGCCTTGTCCGGGATTATACTTTTGTGCTATTATAATGGAAATCAGATGACAAAGTTCAAAAAATGGAACCAGTGGTTTTTCTATATATTTTATCCGGTGCATTTGCTGATTTTATGTCTGATCCGCTATATGATAAAATAAATCAGGGGGAAGAAGCTCATGGAATATAACACATTTTTATTTGATCTGGACGGGACATTAATTGATTCGTCAGAAGGGATTATCAATTCAGTTATTTATGCGTTGAAGAAATTCGGAATCGAGGAGACAGAACGTGAGAAACTGCATGCGTTTATCGGACCGCCGCTTACGGATTCTTTTACAAAATATTATGGATTTTTTGAAGAAGAAAGCTGGAAAGCGGTTGACGCTTACCGCGAGTATTATCAGGACAAAGGCATTTTTGAGTGTAAGCTGTATGATGGGATACCTGATGTGCTGAAAGCCGTTAAACAAGCAGGAAAAAAAGCTCTGGTGGTAACTTCCAAACCGGAAGTATATGCAAAACAGATTATGGATCATTTCTCACTTACGCCGTATTTCACATGCGTTGCCGGAATGGAACTGGATGGTGGCAGAGGGACGAAGGCGGAAGTGATAGAATATGCTTTTCGTGAAAATGGCATTACAGATCTGAAAAATGTGCTTATGATCGGAGACAGAGAATATGATGTTATCGGCGCGCATAAGATTGGAATAGACTGTCTTGGCATTTTATATGGATTCGGAGACAAAGAAGAATTTGCACAGGCAGGAGCCGATTATGTAGAGGCAGATGTTGCGGATATACTGAAATATGTATGATGCCGTAATTTCTGGTGTAATCGGAAATAAAAAATGACACAGAGAATAAATTAAAAGTAATTTTTCTCTGTGTCGTTTTTATATTGAAACTTTATTACTGATTTAAATTCTTATTAGCCGTAGACAGCATCAGTTTGATACGGTTCAGCTGGTTTACTTCACTGGCGCCCGGATCAAAGTCGATAGCGACAATGTTGGACTGTGGGTAGCGTCTGCGCAGTTCCTTGATAACGCCTTTTCCTACGACGTGGTTTGGCAGGCAGGCAAACGGCTGTGTACACACAATGTTCGGTGCGTCACTGTGGATCAACTCTAACATCTCGCCGGTCAGGAACCAGCCTTCACCGGTCTGGTTTCCGAGAGATACGATCTTGGAAGCCATCTTGCCAAGATTTTCGATCTTAGCCGGTGGATCGAAGTGTTTACTTGCTTTGAATGCCTCGGTTGCCGGTGCACGAAACCACTCCAGTGCCTTGATACCAAGATTGCCGAGTGTGGCTTTGGATTTCTTAAATCCAAGTTTTTCTACCTTGAAGTTCTGGTTGTAGAAGCAGTAAAGCAGGAAGTCCAGAAGATCCGGAACAACAGCTTCGGCACCTTCACTTTCCAGAAGTTCTACAAGATAGTTGTTTGCCGCCGGAAGGAATTTGACAAGAATTTCTCCAACAACACCGACACGCGGTTTCTTAATATCCAACAGTTTAATGTTGTTGTCAAAGTCTTCGATGATCTCACGGCACAGTTTCTTGAATTTGCGTCTGGACGGATATCCGGAAGATAAGAAGTCAATGCAGACTTTCTTCCATTTCTCATGCATGGCATTTACAGCACCTTTTTCGGCTTCGTAAGGGCGAAGTCTGTAAGTACATTTCATGAAAATATCTCCAAATATAGCCGCATATACGCCACGGAGTGCGAGAGAAGGTGTAATCTTAAATCCAGGGTTGCCTTCCAGTCCGCTTAAGTTGATGGAAATTACCGGAATGTGTGCATAACCGGCTTTCTTAAGGGCACGGCGGATAAATCCGATATAGTTCGAAGCACGGCATCCACCACCGGTCTGGCTGATGATCACAGCAATCTTTTCAGTATCGTATTTGCCGGAAAGAATTGCCTCCATGATCTGTCCGACAACCATCAGAGATGGGTAGCATGCATCATTATTTACATATTTAAGCCCTACGTCAACAGCCTGTTTGTTGTCATTCGGAAGTACTTCGATGTTATATCCGGAAGCACGGAATGCAGGCTCCAGAAGTTCAAAGTGGATTGGTGACATCTGCGGGCAGAGGATCGTATAGTCTTTACGCATTTCCTTTGTGAAGGAAACTTTCTTGATCGCGGAAGACTGGATATGTCTTTCGTCTTTTCTCTGTTCTCTGACACGGATCGCAGCCAGTAGAGAGCGGACACGGATACGTGCAGCACCTAAGTTATTTACTTCGTCAATCTTCAGAGAAGTATAAATCTTATCTGAATTTGTAAGGATCTCAGCAACCTGATCTGTCGTAACAGCATCTAGTCCACAGCCGAAAGAGTTAAGTTGGATGAGATCCAGATTATCTACTGTCTTCACATAGTTTGCGGCTGCATAAAGGCGGGAGTGATACATCCACTGATCCATAACATTTAATGGACGCTCGACAGGATTCAGATGAGAGATCGAATCTTCTGTCAGAACGGCAATGTTATAGGAGTTGATCAGTTCCGGGATACCGTGGTTGACTTCCGGATCAATGTGATATGGACGTCCTGCAAGGACAATGCCGCGGTTGCCGGTCTCTTTAAGAAATTTAATTGTCTCTTCGCCTTTTCTGCGCATATCTTCACGACATGCTTTTAATTCTTCCCATGCTGCATGTACAGCAGTGTCGATCTCAGCTCCGGAAATATCAAATCTTTCGCAGAGTTCTTCTTTTAAACGATAGCGGATCGTCTCTTCACTTTGCAGGGAGAGGAACGGATGAATGAAATTCACTTCGCCCTGGACGATCGCATCAATATTATTTTTAATATTCTCCGGGTAGGAGGTTACGATCGGACAGTTATAGTGGTTATTTGCTTCTTCAAACTCATTGCGCTCATAAGGAATACTTGGATAGAAAATATTCTGTATGCCCTGGTTGATCAGCCACTGTACATGTCCGTGCGCAAGTTTCGCCGGATAACATTCGGATTCACTCGGTATGGACTCAATTCCCAGTTCATAAATCTTACGTGTAGAAGCAGGAGAGAGTACAACGGAAAATCCTAATGTATTGAAAAATGTAAACCAGAACGGATAGTTCTCATACATATTCAGTACACGTGGGATACCGATCGTACCGCGTTTTGCATCCTCGGCTTTTAATGGTTCATAATTAAAATAACGTTCTAATTTGTAAGCAAAAAGGTTTGGAAGATTATTTTTTGATTTTTCTTTGCCTAGTCCTTTTTCACAGCGGTTTCCTGTAATAAATCTGCGTCCGCCGCTGAAATGATTGATCGTCAGACGGCAGTTATTTGTACATCCTCGACATTTAGTCATTGTTGTAGAGTATTCCAGCGCTTCAATGTCCTCAATGGAAAGCATCGTAGTACCTTCACAGTCAACATAACGTTCTCTGGCAATGAGGGCAGCTCCGAATGCTCCCATGATACCGGCAATATCCGGACGTACGGCTTCGCAGTTTGCGATTTTCTCAAAACTTCTGAGAACGGCATTGTTATAGAAAGTTCCTCCCTGCACAACAATATGCTCACCGAGCTCGGATGCGTCGGAAACTTTGATTACTTTAAACAATGCGTTTTTGATAACGGAATAAGCAAGACCGGCAGAAATATCGGAAACTTCTGCGCCCTCTTTCTGCGCCTGTTTTACTTTGGAATTCATAAATACCGTACAGCGGGTTCCGAGGTCGATCGGATTTCTTGCAAATAATGCTTCCTGTGCAAAATCTTCTACACTGTAGTTCAATGATTTTGCAAATGTCTCGATGAAAGAACCGCATCCAGAAGAGCATGCTTCATTGAGTTGTACACTGTCAACTGTATGGTTCTTGATCTTAATACATTTCATATCCTGACCACCGATGTCAAGGATACAGTCTACATCCGGCTCAAAAAAGGATGCAGCATAGTAGTGGGAAACTGTCTCTACTTCTCCCTCGTCCAGCAGAAGAGCAGCTTTGATCAGCGCTTCGCCATATCCGGTCGAGCAGGAGTGAACAATCTCAACACCTTCCGGCAGTTTACTGTAAATATCCTTGATCGCACGGATTGTTGTACCAAGCGGATCTCCTTCGTTATTATGATAGAAAGAATAAAGCAGTGTGCCGTCTTCGCCGACAAGAGCAGCCTTTGTAGTTGTTGAACCGGCATCGATTCCCAGGAATGCTTTTCCTTTATAAGAGGCAAGGTCGCCCATCGGTACCTGGTCTTTGTCGTGACGTTCTTTAAATTCTTTGAAATCCTGTTCCGTTGCAAATAATGGTTCCATACGTTCTACTTCAAATTCCATCTGGATCTTGCCTTCCAGACGCTTTTGCATCTCCTGTAAGGAAACGTGCAGGTCTTTTTTTGAATTCAGTGCAGAACCAATCGCTGCAAATAAATGTGAATGGTGAGGAGCAATCGTATGCTCATCATCCAGTTTTAAAGTACGGATAAATGCTTCCTTTAACTCGGAAAGGAAGTGTAACGGTCCACCTAAGAAGGCAACGTGACCACGAATCGGCTTTCCGCAGGCAAGACCACTGATGGTCTGGTTGACAACAGCCTGAAAAATAGAAGCAGCCAGGTCTTCTTTGGAGGCTCCTTCGTTAATAAGTGGCTGGATATCCGATTTGGCAAATACACCGCATCTTGCGGCAATCGTGTAAAGCGCCTGATAATTCTTTGCATATTCATTAAGACCAGAAGCATCTGTCTGTAACAGAGAAGCCATCTGATCAATGAAAGAACCGGTACCACCGGCGCAGACACCGTTCATACGCTGCTCTACATTGCCGCCTTCAAAATAAATAATCTTAGCATCTTCTCCGCCAAGCTCAATCGCAACGTCTGTCTGTGGTGCGTAATCCTGTAATGCTGTAGATACGGCAATAACTTCCTGGACGAACGGCACTTTCAGATGTTTGGCAAGTGTCAGTCCGCCGGAACCGGTAATGACCGGGGATGCGTAAACAGGTCCGACTTTATAAATGGCACGTCCTAACAGATCGGACAGTGTCTCCTGGATATTAGCAAAATGTCTCTCATAATCAGAAAAGACTACTTCATTATCAGAATCTAACAAAGCAATCTTCACGGTAGTAGAACCAATATCGATCCCCAGTGTGTATACTTCGTTTTGGCTCATAATATGTACTCCTTATCTAGTTAAATATATGTATTCTTTCTTATTAAATGCATGTAAGCTTAATAGACTGTAACATTATACGACAAAAAAAACAAAAAGACAATTAACAAATGTTATAGAATTGTAAAAAAGCTGTGAAACTTATATGACAGAATTGACAAATATTTTTGAAGCCGTTAGAATGAGAGTCATGATAAGAAAAAGGAGTATAGAAGATTAGATTATGAACTGGTTAGATAAATTAGAGAGAAAGTTTGGCAGGTATGCCATTGACAATCTGATGCTTTACATAGTAATATTGTATGGTTTCGGGTTTATACTTGACATGGTGAATCCAACATTTTATTCTACATGGCTGAGCCTGGATGCTCCGGCAATCTTACATGGTCAGGTGTGGAGAGTTATTACATTTATTATTGATCCGCCGAGTACAAGCCTTATCTGGGTGGCATTTGCATTAATGCTGTATTATTTTATCGGAAAGCAGCTTGAAGCAGCATGGGGAGCGTTCCGATTTAATGTATATTTCTTTGCGGGAGTACTGTTCCATGTGATTGCAGCGATCCTTGTCTATCTGATTACAGGTATTTCCATGCATCTTGATACAGCGTATCTGAATATGTCGCTGTTTTTTGTATTCGCATTTCTGTATCCGGACGTACAGTTCCTGGTATGGTTTGTCATTCCGGTAAAAGCAAAATGGCTTGCATGGCTTGACGGTGCATTTTTCCTTTACGGGATTGCACAGGCGTTTATTCCAAGTTATGGCGGAAATGCCGTTTATGGCATTTATTATAAAGCAAATGCGCTTGCTGCATTTGTGTCGATTCTTAACTTCTTGCTGTTTTTCTTGAGTTCAAGAAAGACAAGAGCATACAGCCCGAAGCAGATGAAACGCAAGAGAGATTTTCAGAAGAATGTAAGACAGGCGCGTTCGACACAGAATCCGTATGCGACAGGTGGTGCAAAGCACAGATGTGCAGTATGCGGGCGGACCGAATTAGATGATCCGAATCTTGAATTTCGGTATTGTTCAAAATGCCACGGCAACTATGAATATTGCCAGGAGCATTTGTTCACACATATACATGTTCAGTAAATGAACAATAGTAAATTTAGTAAATGAAGTAAATGGGAAAGGATGAAGAGGTTTATTATGAAGAAAACAAAGATTGTATGCACAATGGGACCAAATACAAATAACGAAGATACAATGCGTGCACTTGTACGCAATGGAATGGATATTGCAAGATTTAATTTTTCACACGGAGATCATGAAGAGCAGAAGTTCCGTATGGATATGCTGAAGAAAATCCGTGAAGAAGAAGGCAAGCCGATCGCAATCCTCCTGGATACAAAGGGACCGGAGATCCGTACCGGTGTTCTGAAAGACGGTAAGAAAGTACATTTAAAAGAAGGCGAGACATTTACTCTGACAACAACAGAATGTGTTGGAGATGAGACAAAGACTTACATCACATACGAAGGACTTGTCAATGATGTGCAGATCGGAAGCACAATTTTGATCGATGACGGACTGATCGAACTGAAAGTTAAAGACAAAGGAAATGATGAGATTGTCTGTAAAGTCATCAACGGTGGTGAGCTTGGTGAGAAGAAGGGAGTCAACGTGCCGAATGTACCGGTCAGACTTCCGGCTATTACAGAAAAAGACAGAGACGATATCAAATTCGGTGTAGAACAGGGTGTTGATTTTATCGCAGCTTCTTTTGTAAGAAATGCAGAGTGTATTTTGGAAATCAAAGCAGTATTGAAGCAGTGCAATGCACCTTATATTCCAATCATTGCAAAGATTGAGAACGCAGAAGGAATTAAGAATATTGATGAGATCATCCGCTGCGCAGATGGAATCATGGTTGCCCGTGGAGATCTTGGTGTAGAGATTCCGGCAGAAGAAGTTCCGTATTTACAGAAATTGATGATCCAGAAATGTAATGATAATTTTAAACCGGTTATTACTGCAACACAGATGCTGGATTCCATGATTCGTAACCCACGTCCGACAAGAGCGGAAGTGACAGATGTTGCCAATGCTGTATATGATGGAACAGATGCAGTAATGTTATCCGGTGAGACTGCACAAGGTAAATATCCGGTTGAGGCATTGCAGATGATGGTCCATATTGTAGAAAGCACAGAAGAGCATCTGGAATACGATTCTATTCTGAGAAAAGCTGAAGAACACCGTATGAAGAGTGCATCCAGCGCATTGGGACATGCAACCGTTACAACAGCAACGAACTTAAGAGCGAAATGCATTATTACTCCGACTGTATCCGGAGCAACTGCAAGAGTGGTATCCAAGTTCAAACCAAAGACAAATATTATCGGTGTAAGCCCGAACGAGGCAACTCTCCGCAGAATGCAGATTTACTGGGGTGTACAGCCACTGAAATCTATTGAAGTAGCGACAACAGAAGATATCTGTACAGGGGCGATTGATCTTGTATGCGCAAAACAGCTTGCAGAGACAGGAGATATCGTAATCCTGACAGCAGGAATCCCTTCTCCAAATGTTGGAGCACAGAAGAGCGGATTCAGTAATATGATGCGTATTGCAATTATTGATTAAGATTATATTCTATTCTATATGTGAACAAGTGGGAAATTGCAGTTAAGCAAAGCATGAAGCAATCTGCAAGTATTCAGATAACAAATATTTAGAAGTAGAAGTGAAAAAGGATAAACGAATGACGGTAACCAGAGTAACCGCCATCGTTTATCCTTTTTTGATAAAATTTTCCAGTAGTATCCGTTGACATACGATAAAATATGCTATATAGTGTTCCTGTGGAGAACTACTAAAGAATAAAGGTGGAGTTATGGAACATACATCATTTGTTGAAAGATTAATGGATTTTGGACTGACCAGACAGGAGGCCGGTATTTACGAGTGCTTGCTCAGAGAAGGCAAAACAACCGGATATGAAGTCGCGAAACAGCTTGGAATTTCCCGGTCGAATGCTTACAATTCGCTGGCGAGCATGACAGAGAAGGGTGCGGCATATCTAGTTGAAGAAGGTACAACTAAGAAATACGTTCCGGTTGTGCTGGATGAGTTTTGCAAGAACCGTATCCGGCATATGGAAGAGAACAAGAAGTGGCTGTGCAAGCACAGACCGCTGGAGAAGGAGCATGTCGAAGGATATATTACGATCGAAGGTTCGGAAAATGTGCTGGATAAGATGCGTAACCTGCTGGAAGATGCCAGAGAACGGGTGTACGTATCCTGTACACGTAACTATCTGCTCCTATTTGTAAAAGAGTTAGAAGAGCTGATTGATGCGAAGAGAAAAGTTGTGATCGTTACGGATCAGCCGGTCAACTACGAAGGAGCAAAGGTTTATATCGGTGAACAGAGAGGCACATCAATCGGTGTGATCACAGATTCTAAGTATGTACTGACCGGAGAATATGGGGAAGGCAGTATGAATACATGCCTCTATTCCGGACAGAAGAACTTTGTTGAGTTATATAAACGTACACTGGCGAATGAAATAGAATTACTTGCAATGAAGAAGGAGAATGAGAAGCGATGAAAAAAATACCATTTGTAACAAAAGAACAGCTTGATGAGATTGTAAAAGAATATCCGACTCCGTTTCATCTTTATGATGAAAAAGGGATCCGCGAGAATGCAAAAGCATTAAAAGAAGCATTTTCATGGAACAAAGGATACAAAGAATATTTTGCTGTAAAGGCAACTCCAAACCCTTTCCTGATTAATATTCTGAGAGAATATGGATGCGGATGCGACTGTTCCTCTTATACAGAGTTGATGCTGTCAGAGGCAATCGGAGCAAGAGGAAATGACATCATGTTTTCGTCCAATGATACACCGGCAGAAGAGTTCAAAAAAGCAGAAGAATTAGGTGCGATCATCAACCTGGATGATATTACACATATTGATTTTCTTGAGAAAGCAATCGGACATATTCCGGAGACGATCAGCTGCCGATACAATCCGGGCGGACTTTTCAAAATCAGTAATGACATCATGGACAATCCGGGAGATTCCAAGTATGGAATGACAACGGAGCAGATTTTCGAGGCATTTAAGATTTTGAAAGCAAAAGGTGCGAAAGAATTCGGTATTCATGCATTCCTGGCAAGTAATACCGTTACGAATGAATATTATCCGATGCTTGCGAAAGTTCTTTTTGAAGTGGCTGTCAAATTACAGAAAGAAACAGGCGTTCATATTAAATTTATTAACTTATCCGGTGGTGTCGGTATCCCTTACAACCCGGATCAGGAGCCAAATGACATCCGTGTGATCGGAGAAGGCGTAAGACGTGTGTATGAAGAAGTGCTGACACCGGCAGGAATGGGAGATGTTGAGATTTACACAGAGCTTGGACGTTTCATGATGGGACCGTACGGCTGTCTTGTTACAAAAGCAATCCATGAGAAACATACATACAAAGAATACATTGGTGTAGATGCATGTGCTGTAAACTTAATGCGTCCGGCAATGTACGGTGCTTATCATCATATTACAGTTATGGGCAAAGAGAACAAACCATGCAACTGCAAATATGATGTCACAGGCTCTCTCTGTGAAAATAATGATAAATTTGCAATCGACCGTATGCTCCCGAAGATCGATATTGGAGACCTGCTTGTAATCCATGATACCGGCGCACACGGATTTGCAATGGGATACAATTACAATGGCAAATTAAAATCAGCAGAAGTGTTACTGAAAGAAGACGGCACAGCACAGCTCATTCGACGCGCTGAGACACCAAAGGACTATTTTGCGACATTTGACTGTTTTGATATCGGAAAAAAACTGGTAAAATAAACGGATACATATTGAAAACTTCCATCCTGTAAGGTATCGTAAAGACAGGCTATAAGCGATAGCTTACGGGAAAATGGAGGAAAAAGATATGAGTAGAAAGATGGTTCTTAAAAAATATGGAAGTATTTTCATTGTCTGCATACTGCTTGTGGGACTCCTGTCCGGCTGCGGGATGCGTGAAAAAGACGCAAAAGCCTATGTGACGGCAACACTGGATGCCAGTTATAAAGGGAAGTTCAAGGAATACAAGAAGCAGACAGATGCTACAGAGAAAGAAGTAAAGAACTTATATCAGGAAAATATTGATACGATGATGCAGAGCAGTGGTCTGGACAGTATAGGTGCTTCCGAAAAGATGACAGAGAAGTTCCGCCTGCTGTTTCAGGACATTTTAAAAGCCGCGAATTACAAAGTGCAGAGCGCCGAAAAAATAGACGAGGGGTTCTCGGTGAAAGTAAAAGTGAAACCGCTTAAGTGCTTCTCAGGATTACAGGACGAGCTGACGAAGAAGCTGGAAGCGAAGATGAAGACGTTAAAGAAGATTCCGTCAGACGATAAGCTCAATGAGCTGATGCTGCAGGAAATGTATGATCTCATGGCTGACAAGCTTAAAAGTCCGGAGTATGGGAAAGCGGAAGTTCGTAAAGTCCAGATCGAGAAGGATGATGATGGCGTGTATTCCATCCGGGAGAAAGATCTGACTTCGCTGGATGCGGCAATGTTCCCTATGTAGATGAAATATAATTTGAAATGGCGGAATACATATGTTATACTGCCGTCAGGCAAAGAATGATATGAGTATTCAATGGGTATACGAAATAAACCTCCCTGGAGTTGTAACTCCGGGGAGGTTTATTTCGTATTATGAATATTAAAATTGCAGAGTTTTTAATGCCTGTTGCGCATGGCTTTGATCAGATTCTTAAGAGCAGTTACTTCTTCTTCAGAAATACCGGATAAATCTATCCCCTGCTGTGATTCTACACCAAGCAGATAATCCGTAGATACTTTGAAAATTTTAGAAATATGGATGAGCACATCATAAGACGGCAGACGTAAACCAGTTTCGTATGCACTGATAACGGATTTGGTCAAACCAAGTTTTTGGGCAAGCTGCGCCTGTGTCATATTTTCTCTTAATCGTAATGTCTTTAATGTGTTTCCAAAATCAACCATACCAAAATCTCCTTTTGGTTAGTGTACTACATTATATGTATTTGATTGGTGGAAAATACCTTTAATTAGTTGACTTTACAATCAACTAATAGTAAACTAATAACATCTGGATAGCAGAATTGAAAATTATGCTGTCACACCAAAGTAGGAGGATTACAGAATGAAGAAAAAGGGTGGTAAGTTAAAATGGATAGTCATCATAGTGATTGTTATTGCAGCAATTAGTATGGCTACAAAAGGAGGAAACAATGATTCATCAACAGGGAATACAGAAAGTAATACTGCATCTTCGGAAAAGAAAGATACTAAGAAAAGCGAAAAGAAAAAAATAGAATATAAAAATGTATCTGCAAGTGAATTAATGAAAGCTTTGGAAGATAATGCTGCTGCTGCATCTGACAAATACAAAGGGAAATATTTAAGAATTACAGGAAGAGTATCAACAATTGATAGTGATTGTAAATACATTACTGTACTTCCGGATGATGATGAATACGCTATAATTGGAATTCAATGTAATACACAAAATGATAAACAAAAAAATGATGTAAAAAAATTATCAAAAGACAAAAAAATTGTTGTTAAAGGGAAATGTACAGATGTAGGAGAAGTTATGGGATACAGCCTGGATATTGATGCTATGGCACAATAATATCTCTTAATAATAATTAACGAACCTCACCTGTTTCTGATGATATGAGAATCAGGTGAGGTTATTTTATAAGATGAATTATATTTTGCGGAAACGGGAAGTTTTATGTAAAGAAAAAGCAGTAATGACCAAAAATCATTACTGCTTTCTTAATACCTGCGGATAGTGGGACTTGAACCCACACGAAGTCACCCTCGCAAGATTTTGAGTCTTGTGCGTCTGCCATTCCGCCATATCCGCATACTTGTTACTCAAAGCAACAAAATTATGATAATGTATTTTGAAACGAATGTCAAGAAAATTCTTTATAAAAATAGAAAAGAGGCTTATAATAATAACGGCAAACGAGAAAAGACAGGGTGGAGGAAAGAAACAGATGAAAATTCGTTTTATTGAGCCGGGCAATCGCCCGTATAAACCCACAATTTTAAATTATTTCGTATATGACCGCTATATCCGCACACCGTCGGTGGGCTTAAATACACTTGCGACGATTGTGAAGCGGGAGTATCCGGATACTTATATGTATAGTGAGTCGATTTCTAAGATTCCGATGAAGGATCTTCAGGATGCGAATATTATATTTATCAGCATTTTTACTTATGCGGCGGTTCGCGGGTATCAGATCGCAACATATTTGAAGGAGCATACGAATGCAACCATTGTGATGGGTGGGTTACATGCATCCATGAATGTGAAAGAAGCAGTGAACTATTGCGACTATGTGATGCTGGGTGAAGGTGATGAGACGATTCTTCCACTTATAAAAATGATACAGGAGAAAAAGAAACCGGATACGGCTGGATACGCCTGGCTGGAAGAGGGAGAATTTTACAGCACAGGAAAGACGGTTCCGCCGGAAAATATCGATGTGATCCCGGACAGAAGTCTGATTCATAATTATAAGAAGATGACAAAACATATGACGATTTGGCCGCAGGTACATGCCTCTAGAGGATGTCCGCATAACTGCGACTACTGTGCGCTTGTGAGACATTTTGGCAGATGTGTCAGAAAACGTACACCGGAAAATATTATAGAAGATATTAAATATTCCATTGATTTTTTTGAAAAAGGAAATCACAGAATTGTGCAGGATTTGTGGATCACGGATGATAATTTCTTTGCTGACCAGAAATGGGCAATGGAAGTCCTGCATGCGATCATAGACAGCGGAATCAAATATCGTTTTAATATCCAGGCAAGATATGAAGTGGGTTTCGATGATGAGATGTTAGAGCTGTTAAAGAAAGCTGGATTTTTTGAGCTAGATATGGGTATCGAGTTTATTGATGATGCATCTTTTGAAACTTATCACAAAAAGAGTACAAGAAAAGAGATTGAAAAATCTATCCGCAATATCCAGAAACATGGACTGAGCGTGCGCGGATTATTTATTCTTGGGTCGGACAATCAGAAAAAGGGTTGTGGAAAAGAACTGGCGGATTTCGTGATCCGCAATCATATTCAGGGCGTACTGATCCAGAGCATGTATTTTGTACCGGGGACACCGGCATATGAGGCAAATAAAGACCGTCTGATACATAGAAACTGGGCAAAATATAATGGAAATACGGTACATTATCCAAAGCAGATGACACCGTACGAACTTCAGCTTGAACAGATAGATGCCAGCAGACGGATTTATTCTGTGAGACGGCTGATCGGAGCATGGCTTAAAGAAGACTGGATGCATAAAGTTTTATTTACAGGAGAATTTTTCTGGCATATGAGTACCCGGTATGATCTGAAAAAAGAATTGAAAAATCTGCCAAAAGAGAATATGATAGAAAAAGTGAATAAAAATGCAATGGAGGTACTGCATAATGCGTGAAATTGATGTGGCAAAAATTACAGAAGTTGTAGAAAAATTATGCATTCAGGCGAACCAGTTTCTTCCGGAAGATGTGAAAGGTGCAATCGAGAAGTGCCGTGCATGTGAAGACTGGGAGATTGCGCAAGGCGTGTTAGACAATATTATAGAGAATTATGAGATTGCAGGTGCACAGGAAGTACCGATCTGTCAGGATACCGGTATGGCATGTGTCTTCCTTGAAATCGGACAGGATGTACACCTGACAGGCGGTGATCTTACAGAAGCGGTAAATGAAGGCGTAAGAAGAGGATATGACAAGGGCTATCTGCGCAAATCTGTTGTGAAAGATCCTGTGCGCAGAGGAAATACCGGAGATAATACACCGGCAATGCTCTACACGGAGATCGTTCCTGGAGAACAGGTGAAGATCACAGTAGGCCCGAAGGGATTTGGCAGTGAAAATATGAGCCAGATCCGTATGTTCAAGCCATCTGCAGGACTGCAGGGTATCAAAGATTTTATTCTGGAAGTCGTTGAGACAGCAGGACCGAATCCATGTCCGCCAATGGTGATCGGTGTCGGAATCGGAGGTACGTTTGACAAAGCGGCACTTCTTGCGAAGAAAGCGCTGATGCGTCCGGTAGATTCCAAAAATTCGGATCCATACTATGCAGATCTGGAAGAAGAGATGCTTGAAAAGGTCAATGAGCTTGGAATCGGACCACAGGGATTTGGCGGTCGTACGACAGCAATCGGGCTGAATATCGAGACATTGCCAACGCATATCGCAGGTATGCCTTGTGCAGTCAATATCAACTGCCATGTGACCAGACATAAAACGGAGGTGATCTAAAATGGAAAAACATATCACACTTCCTTTGACAGAGGAACTTGCAAAAACATTACATGCCGGAGATACCGTGTATCTGACCGGAACCATTTATACATCAAGAGACGCAGGACACAAGCGGATGTGTGAGGCGCTTGCAAGAGGAGAAGAACTTCCATTTGATCCAAAAAACGCAACGATCTACTATGTCGGACCGACACCCGCAAAACCGGGACATGTGATCGGTTCTGCGGGACCGACAACAAGCGGTCGTATGGATGCGTATGCGCCGACGATGATGTCTGTAGGTGCAAGAGGCATGATCGGAAAAGGAGCCAGACTTCCGGAAGTTGTTGAAGCAATGAAGAAATACAGCGGTGTGTATTTTGGAGCAATCGGAGGCGCCGGAGCACTTCTTGCAAAATGTATCAAAAAAGCAGAAATGATCGCATATGAAGATCTTGGAGCGGAAGCGCTTCGCAGATTATATGTAGAAGAGATGCCGTTAGTTGTCGTGATAGACAGCGAGGGAAACAACCTTTACAAAGAAGGAAGAGCGGCGTATTTACAGAAAAAAGAGAAATAAAGGATGTGAAAGTAAGTTCATGATACAGTTAAATAGACAGGTTTCAGAATCCTATTTCATTGGACTTCTTCTTGCGGTTGCAGGAGGCTATTTGGATGTCTATACATATATAAGCCGGGGCGGCGTATTTGCCAATGCACAGACGGGAAATATCGTCCTTCTCGGAATTCATATTGCACAGCATAATTTTGAAAAAATAACAACGTATACCTTGCCGATTCTTGCGTTTATGGTCGGAGTTATGATTACGGAAATTGTAAAACTGAATTTCCGCTACAGCACAAAGATTCACTGGCGTCAGATCGTTATTGCACTGGAAATTCTTGTGCTTCTGGCAGTTTCTTTTGTCCCGGAAGGCATATGCAATGATCTGGTCAATGCGTCAGTTTCTTTCGTCTGCTCTATGCAGGTAGAGAGCTTCAGGGCTTTTGGCGGAGGAAAGAAATACGCAACAACGATGTGTACCGGAAACTTAAGGACAGCTACCGAGAATCTTTTTTATTCCGGTGTGCACAGAGACCGGAAAGTACGCAATAACAGTCTTCAGTATTACGGAATTATTGCAGCATTTATCTTCGGCGCAGTTATCAGTACAAAATTGACGACGGGGGTTGGCGCAAAATCTGTATATACCGTGTGTATCCTGCTTTTTGTTGTATTTGTCCTGATGTTTATCCAGGCTGAGGAAGAAGAGAAAGAAGAAAAAGAAAAGCACTTTTAAAATCAAAGGATTTGGTGTATAGTATTAAGGTAGCGAAAAAATACATGGAGTGTTGTTTTTATGAGCGAGAAAATAGTTCTGATCGACGGACACAGTATATTGAACAGGGCATTCTATGGGCTTCCGGATCTGACAAATTCAGAGGGGCTTCATACGAATGCCATTTATGGTTTTCTGACGATCATGTTTAAAATATTAGAAGAAGAGAAGCCGGAGTATCTGACGGTGGCCTTTGATGTGCATGCACCGACGTTCCGTCACAAGATGTACGATGCGTACAAAGGAACGCGTAAGCCTATGGCAGAGGAACTGCGTCAGCAGGTTCCGGTGATCAAAGAAGTGTTAAAGGCGATGGGAGTGCGCATTATCGAGCAGCCGGGACTGGAGGCAGATGACCTGCTTGGAACGCTGTCGAGAAGAGCAGAAGAACAGGGCATGGAAGTATCTGTGATTTCCGGTGACAGAGATCTTCTGCAGCTTGCGACAGAGCATGTGAAGATTCGAATCCCGAAGACGAAGCAGGGACGCACCGAAGTGGAAGATTATTATGCGGCAGATGTAAAAGAACGCTATCAGGTGAATCCGGTTGAATTTATCGACCTGAAAGCGCTGATGGGTGACACTGCCGATAATATTCCGGGAGTTCCAAGCATCGGCGAGAAGACAGCAACGAAGATCATTACCGAGTATCATTCTATTGAGAATGCACATGAGCATGTGGAAGAACTGAAGCCACCACGAGCATCCAAGGCATTAAATGAACACTGGGATCTAGCAGTATTAAGTAAGACTCTGGCGACGATTGAAGTACATGCGGATGTGGAATATGATTTTGAAGAAGCAAAACTGGGTAATCTCTATACGGAAGAGGCTTATGCATATTTCCAGAGATTACAGTTTAAGAACCTGTTATCCCGTTTTGATGTACAGCCAGAAGCACCATCGATTGAAGAGACTTTCTGTGCGATCGAGACAAAGAAGGAAGCAGAAACATATCTGAAGAAGCTTAAGGAAGCAAAAGTTGTTGGCGCGGCTGTTTACAAAGATACAGAAAATATATTGCCATTATTTGCCATGCAGGCAGCTCTTGGAGGAGTTGCATTCTGTGCATCACAGGAAAAGACAGCGTTAATTCTTACAGGTGGAGAGATTTCCGCAGAATGGTTATTAGAGCAAGTCTCGCAGATTCAGCAGAAAGCCGGACAATTTGTTGTATTTGATCTGAAAAATGTCATAGCTGAACTGCCGATAGAAAACAGGGCGAATTGTTTTGATGCGACAGTTGCGGCGTATCTTCTGAATCCACTGAAAAGCGATTATATGTATGAAGATGTCGCAAGAGAACAGCTCGGACTTATGATTGATGAGAAAGCAGACGGGAGAACAAAAGCCTGCTATGAAGCATATACAGCATTTGCGGCGAAAGAACCGCTGGAGAACCGTTTAAAAGATACAAAGAGCTGGGAGCTTTTTGAAAACATTGAGATGCCGCTTGTATTTACCTTATATGAGATGGAACAAAATGGTGTGAAAGTGGAAGCGGAAGCGCTGAAAGCTTACGGAGATCAGCTTGTTGGTAAGATTACTGAACTGGAAAAAGATATCTACGAGCTTGCAGGAGAAGAGTTCAACATCAATTCACCGAAGCAGCTTGGAGTAATTCTGTTTGAAAAAATGGAACTTCCGGGCGGAAGAAAGACAAAGACCGGATATTCAACTGCGGCGGATGTGCTGGACAAGCTGGCACCGGATTATCCGGTCGTATCAAAAGTACTGGAATACCGACAGCTTACGAAGCTTAAGTCTACGTACGCAGACGGTCTGGCGGGGTACATTCAGGAAGATGGAAGGATCCATGGAAAGTTCCATCAGACAGTGACGGCAACCGGGCGTTTGAGCAGTGCGGAACCAAACCTGCAGAATATACCGGTCAGAGTGGAACTTGGCAGAATGATCCGTAAAGTATTTGTGCCGGAAGAAGGATATGTATTTGTAGATGCTGATTATTCGCAGATTGAACTGCGTGTGCTTGCACACTGCTCGCAGGATGAGCAGCTGATCCAGGCATACAGGGAGGAAGCAGATATTCACAGAATTACCGCATCACAGGTATTTCACATTCCGTTCGATGAAGTGACACCGTTGCAGAGAAGAAATGCAAAAGCAGTAAACTTTGGTATTGTATATGGAATCAGTTCCTTTGGCCTCAGCCAGGATCTGAGCATTACGAGAAAAGAAGCGGCGAAATACATCGAAGATTATTTCCGGACATATCCGGGAATCAAAAAGTTTCTGGATGATACAGTCGCACATGCAAAAGAGAACGGATATGTAGTAACACTGTTTGGCAGACGGCGTCCGGTTCCGGAATTATCATCGAGCAATTTCATGCAGCGCTCATTTGGAGAACGTGTGGCGATGAATGCACCGATCCAGGGAACAGCGGCAGATATTATGAAGATTGCCATGATCGGTGTGGAACGCAGACTGAAAGAAGAGCATTTAAAATCAAGACTTGTGCTTCAGGTACACGATGAACTTTTGATCGAAGCGTACGAACCGGAAGTTGAAGAAGTGAAGAAAATCCTGGAAGAAGAAATGGAACATGCGGCTGACCTCCGGGTACCGCTTGAGATAGATATGCATACTGGAACGAATTGGTACGAAGCAAAATAAGAGGTGAAAAGACATGAAGGTAATAGGATTAACAGGTGGCGTTGGTTCCGGGAAAACACAGATTCTGGAATATCTGAATGACAAATATGGTGCAACCATCTGTCAGGCTGACAAAGTCGCAAAGCATTTACAGAAAAAAGGAACAGAATGTTATGATCAGATTGTTGCTTATTTCGGAGAAGACATCCTGGATGAGAAGAAAGAGCTGGACCGTGAGAAAATTGCGGATATCGTATTTACAGACAAAGCCAAATTAGAAACACTCAATGCAATTGTGCATCCGGCTGTAAAGGAAGAGATTAAGAAAAAAATCTGTCATGAAGAGCGGAAGAATACGAATCTGTTTATACTGGAATCTGCACTTTTGATCGAAGATCATTATGAAGAGATCTATGACGAACTCTGGTATGTATACGTGAAGACAGAGGTACGTAAAAACCGTCTGTTTTATTCCAGAGGATACAAGGAATCCAAGATTGATGATATCATGGCTTCCCAGCTTACAAAAGAGCAGTTTATGAAGGAATGTGACAGAGTTATTGACAATAATGGTGTTTTCGCCGAGACAATGATCCAGATCGATCAGATCGTAAAGAATCTGTAACAGTTAAAAGACAGCATGACAGTACATAGTAGAAAAAATAACATTGTAAAGAACAGGTGGAAATAACAGATGAGATTATGCAGCATTGCCAGTGGAAGCAGCGGAAACTGTATTTACATAGGAGATGATACTACGCATCTTCTGGTAGACACTGGAATCAGCAAGAAGAGAATTGAAGAAGGCTTGAAAGAGCTGGAGATCAAAGGAGATGAACTACAGGGGATTCTCATTACACATGAACATGTCGATCATATTCAGGGACTGGGTGTATTCAGCAGAAAATATGCAGTTCCTGTTTATGCAACTCATGGAACGATTGAAGGAATCAAAGCCAATAAAAATATTGGCAGGCTACCGGAAGGTCTTCTGCATGAGGTACAGGTAGATCAGACATTTCGTCTGGGAGATATGGACATCCGTCCTTTTGCAATTTCCCATGATGCAAATGAACCGTCCGGTTACCGGATTGAGAATGGCAGTAAGTCTGCTGCAGTTGCAACAGACCTTGGAATATATGATGACTATACCATTGAGAACCTTAAAAATCTGAATGGTATTGTGCTGGAGGCGAACCACGACATACATATGCTGGAAGTCGGTCCATATCCTTATCCTCTGAAAAGAAGAGTTATGGGCGACAAAGGACATTTATCAAATGAATTGTCAGGGCGCCTTCTTTGTGATATACTGCATGATGATATGTCCGCAGTTGTACTCGGACATCTGAGCAAGGAAAATAATTATGAAAGTCTTGCTTATGAAACTGTGAAACTGGAAGTTACGATGGGAGACAATCCGTACAAGGGAGAAGAACTTCCGATCACAGTTGCAAAAAGAACATCCGTTTCTAACATTATTCAGCTGTAGGAAGAGATGAACAGGCTTTGAAGGAGGACTCGCATATGAAGAAATGTATCATTACAGTAGTTGGAAAAGACAATGTCGGGATTATCGCAAAAGTAACGGCTTATATTGCCGGTGCGAATATACATGTGTCTGCTCCGTTGGGTTAGATATGATCGCAATACCGGGAAAGACAAAAGCAACAACTATTTCCGGGATCATTGCCGATGAGATGGCAATCGGAATGGTGAACCAGAAGACGACAGCGGTTCGTCTCATTCCGGTTATTGGAAAAGATGTAGGAGATGTGGCGCAGTTCGGTGGGCTGTTAGGCTATGCACCGATCATGCCGGTAAACGAATACGACTGCAGTTCATTTGTGAACAGGAAAGGACGTATTCCGGCACCGATCCACAGCTTTAAAAATTAGTGAGGTATAGGTAATGGGAAAAATAGCAATTGTAACAGACAGCAACAGTGGCATTACACAGGAAGAAGCAAAGGAACTGGGGATCCGTGTTGTGCCGATGCCATTTTATATCAATGGGGAACTGTATTACGAAGATATTACACTGACACAGGATGAATTTTATGAAAAACTGGAAACCGGTGCGGATATTTCAACATCTCAGCCGTCACCGGGAGATGTTATGGAACTGTGGGAAGAACTGCTAGAGGAGTATGATGAAGTCATTCATATTCCGATGTCCAGCGGACTGAGCAGTTCCTGCGAGAATGCGATCATGCTCGCCAGAGAATTTGAAGGAAAAGTGTATGTTGTGGATAACCAGCGTATTTCCGTAACACTACGCCAATCTGTGGAAGACGCCATGATGATGCGCGATAAAGGAATGTCCGGTGAAGAGATCGTCGATGCTCTGATGCGTGAAAAGCTGGAATCCAGCATTTATATTACAGTTGATACTTTGAAATATTTGAAAAAAGGTGGAAGAATCACACCTGCTGCCGCAGCAATCGGAACGGTACTGAATCTGAAACCGGTACTCCAGATCCAGGGCGAGAAACTGGATGCATTTGCAAAAGTGCGCGGATGGAAGGCTGCCAAAAAGACAATGCTGGATGCAATTGACAAGGATATTCATTCCCGTTTCGCAGGAGAAAAGGTTCATCTGGAAGCTGCATATACATGCTCAGAAGAAGAGAAAGACAAATGGATCGCGGAGTTACAGGCGAGATTTCCTGATTATGAGATTCGCACAGAAAAATTATCTCTGAGCGTGGCATGTCATATCGGTCCTGGAGCAATGGCTGTTGCCTGCAGTAAATATATAGAAGTATAGGTAGCTGGGACAATCAAGACTGGACGACAATATGTGCCATTCGCGGATACCTGGTGGCACATATGAATGGAATAAAGCAAAAGAAAGACGATCGCAGTAAAGTGATCGTCTTTCTTTTGCTTTATTCCATTATCTGTGATCGTCAGCTGAAACATCTAAAGAATACCAGCTACTAGTGATTTTTTTGGAAATTATTCGAATAATGAAGTTCGCCATCATTTGTAATAAAAATGGCGTCAACATTATCTAACTGGTTTACCATATTCAGTGCGCGGTCATATCCCATCATCAGACAGATGGTACTCAGCGCATCTGCTGTTAGTGATGAATCTGTGATAACAGATACACTGTACAGATCTGTCTTGCATGGCTTTCCGGTTGAAGGCGAGAGCACGTGATGGTAAATCTTTCCGTTCTTTTCAAAATATCGTTCGTAAATGCCACTGGTGACAACAGACTGATCATCAATCTTTACAGAAGCGATCGCTTCGCCGTTTTTTCCAAATGGCTTCTGGATGCCGATGTGATAATCCGAACCATCCGGCTTGGTACCAATCGTCTGTACATTGCCGCCGAGATTAATCGTCGCGTGTTTCACGCCTTTCTTTTTCAGATAGTCTTTTACGCGGTCTGCAATATAACCTTTGGCGATTCCGCCGAGGTCAATTTTCGCATGTTTGTCTGCCAGCGTAACAGCATTGCCATTTATTATTACATCGTGATAATTGACGTGGGAAAGCTTTTTGTCGATTTTTGCGGAAGATGGTACCTTTTTCTTGCCGGAACGGAAATCCCACAGGCGGGAAACAGAACCGATGGTAATATCAAATTCACTTTTCGAGAACTTTCCATAATAAAGCCCTTTTTTGATCAGACTGATCGTATCGTCCGAAACGGTAACAGCTTTTCCTTTTGCATGATTAATCTTATATACATCGCCTTTTTTGTTGTCCGGTGAGAACATAGCGTCGTATTTCTTACATAATGTTTCGCAGCCCTTGATGACAGAAGTATTGGCAGAATCCAGGATCTGCACCTTAATTGTGGTGTCAAATAATGTGTCACTGTAAGTAAGCCCGCGTTTTCCGGAAAGTCCGGAACAACCGGTCAGAAGAAGTGAAACACACATGGCTGCTGCCGTGATTTTTTTTAGTTTCATAATACACCTCCAGGTCGGCAGTCATAATCTTAAGTTATTATACCATGAAAAATAAGATATGCAATCGAACATGTGATTGCAGTGTTTGATTTCTTGTGTTAGAATGTAACGCAGAGAGGAACGGTGTATATGAAAGAAAAGATGCATTTGAAGAAAAAAGACTGGGTTTTAATTGCGATTATCATTGTTGTAGCGGGTCTTGCCTTCTTTCTCCATAACCTTCTTGGCGCCAAAGGTGCGAATTGTGTTGTGGTGAAAGTAGACGGGAAGATTGAGGGAACCTATTCTCTTGGAGAGGATCAGGAGATTTCCATCAATGGTGGAACGAATACACTTGTGATTAAAAATAACAGAGCGAAGATGAAAGAGGCAGACTGCCCGGATCAACTCTGCGTGAACCAGAAAGCAATTTCAAAAAACAATGAGAGCATTATCTGTCTTCCGAATAAAGTGGTTGTTGAAGTTGAGAGCAGTGAGAACAGTGAATTTGATGCTGTATCAAATTAAGGTATTGTAGCAGGAAGGAAGATAAGGAGTACGTGAAGAGCAGAGTAGCATATTTTGGAGTGTTTACGGCATTGGCATTGATTTTTAGTTATGTAGAGACATTGATTCCGGTCAACCTCGGGATTCCCGGTGTGAAACTTGGACTTGCGAATCTGATCATTGTTGTTGCCTTATATAAGATGCGCCTTTCAGAGGCGTATCTTCTTTCTGTCGTGCGTGTATTGCTGGCAGGATTTATTTTTGGAAATTATTTCAGTATTATATACAGCCTTGCCGGAGGACTTTTAAGTCTGACTGTAATGGCGCTTCTTAAGAAGTGGGGAGGATTCAGCTTGCAGGGAATCAGTATTGCAGGCGGTGTCTTCCACAATATCGGACAGCTTATTGTTGCGGCTGTTGTGGTAGAGACATTCAGCGTTACTTATTATTTCCCGGTACTTCTGGTAGCAGGGCTGCTTACCGGACTTGTGATCGGCATTGTTGCGGAGATGATGCTTAAGAGGCTTGTGAATATACAGTTTTAGGTAAATGGAGGAACAGATGATTCAATATATCAGAGGTGAACTTGCGGTTGTGGAAGCAGATCGCGTGATCGTAGATGTCGGTGGCGTCGGCTATGGTATTTTCATGCCGGTAGAGTCGATCAGCCAGCTGCCGCCGGTCGGCAATGAGGTGCGTATTTATACTTATCTTAATGTAAAAGAAGACGCGATGCAGTTATTTGGATTCCTGACAAGAGATGATCTGCAGGTATTCAAGTTGTTGATCGGTGTGAACGGGATCGGACCAAAAGGCGGTCAGGCAGTACTGTCTGTATTAAGCCCGGATGATCTGCGTTTTGCAGTATTATCCGGTGATGTGAAAGCAATCTGTGCGGCACCGGGAATCGGCAAGAAGACAGCAGAAAAGGTCATTTTAGAGCTTAAGGACAAGCTAAGCCTTGAGGATGCGTTAGAGCATACGATGACCGGAGACGCCGGGGATATTTCTTGCGGAGATCCGTCCGGAGTCCAGAGCGAAGCTGTTCAGGCGCTGACAGCGCTTGGCTACAGCAGTACAGAGGCTTTAAGAGCTGTGAAGAAAATAGAAATAACAGAAGCAATGGATGTCGAAGCTGTATTAAAACAGGCTTTGAAACAGATGCTGTAAAGGATCGATAAAGATGAGCAGAAGAATCATAACAACAGAGAATCTGGAAGAAGATGCGAAGATCGAGAACAATCTCCGCCCGCAGCTTCTGGACGATTATATCGGACAGGCAAAGGCGAAGGAGATGCTGAATGTATATATCCGTGCGGCGAGAGAGCGAGGAGATGCACTGGATCATGTCCTGTTTTATGGCCCGCCGGGACTTGGAAAGACAACACTTGCCGGGATTATTGCCAATGAGATGGGCGTGAATATTAAGATCACATCCGGACCGGCAATTGAAAAACCGGGTGAGATGGCAGCAATTTTAAATAATCTGCAGGAGAAGGATGTTCTTTTTGTAGATGAGATCCATCGGCTGAACCGCCAGGTAGAAGAAGTACTTTATCCTGCGATGGAAGATTATGCGATTGATATCATGATCGGAAAGGGCGCAACTGCAAGATCTATTCGGTTGGATCTTCCAAAATTCACACTGGTAGGTGCAACGACGAGAGCAGGTATGCTGACAGCGCCGCTCCGGGACCGTTTCGGAGTTGTACACCGGATGGAATATTATACAACTGAGGAACTGGTGACGATCATCAAGCGTTCAGCGAGAGTACTGGAAGTAGGAATCGATGAAGCGGGCGCTCTGGCGCTGGCGAGACGTTCCAGAGGAACACCGAGACTGGCAAACCGTCTGTTAAAGCGTGTGCGGGATTTTGCACAGGTAAAGTATGACGGAGATATCACAAAGGAAGTTGCAGACTATGCACTGGATCTTCTGGATGTAGATAAAGAAGGTCTTGATCAGACAGACAGGGAACTTTTGCTTACGATCGTGAATAAATTTGCCGGAGGCCCGGTAGGGCTGGACACACTGGCAGCTTCTGTCGGAGAAGATGCAGGAACGATCGAGGATGTATACGAACCGTATCTGCTGAAAAATGGATTTATCCAGCGTACTCCGAAGGGAAGAATTGTCACAGAAAAAGCATATATACATCTTGGCATTGAGATGAATATGGAAGTCTGAAAAATCGGCAGAAAAACCATCAGATGAAAAAAAGGTTGGTTTTTTGCACAGATTAGTTTATAATGGTAAAAAGATTATGAATGTATGCGGGAGGCATTTATGGCATCATCAAAGAATTTTACAGAAGTATTAATCGGGGGAAAGGTATTTACACTGAGCGGATTTGAGAGCGAAGACTATCTGCAGAAAGTATCTACTTACCTGAATCATAAACTGGACGAGCTCGGAGCAAGCGACGGATATCGCAAGCAGAACGCTGAGACAAGAAGTATCCTTCTGGCACTTAATATTGCGGATGATTATTTCAAAGCAAAGAAGCAGGGAACTTCACTGGAAAACGATATCGAGGAGAAAGACAAGGACATGTACGAACTGAAACATGACTTGATATCCGTGCAGATCAAGCTTGAGAATGCTGAGAAAGCGATGGATAAGTTAAAAGAAGAGAACAAAGAACTTCAGCTTAAGATCGTTCAGTTGGAGACAGAGAATAAAAATAAGTAAGGGCTGTCGAGTGACAGCCTTTTTCATGTAACAGGAAATTGCATTTTCTGTTACATGAAAAACCTCCGGCGGGATGCGCACTCGCACGAAGAGGTAGATTGTTGTAAACTGTCTACGTTTCACTCCGGTCGTTGCTAAACGAGCGTCGCAGGCGCTCAGCAACGCGCTCGGTGCGGAAATATGCCAGGACACAATTTATTTGTTTAAAAGGAAACTTCGCTGCCAGAGATATTCAGATGAGATGTGAAATATCTGGCAGGGCAGATATTATAGAACAAGGAGTAGTTGGATGAACAGAGAGGCGGAGAATAGGCACAATCATATAGAGATACTGGCACCGGCAGGTTCCTATGAAAGTCTGACTGCGGCACTTGCCGCCGGAGCGGATGCGATTTATGCCGGCGGGATGCGTTTTGGCGCAAGGGCATATGCAGGCAATCTGGATGAAGAGCAGTATCTGCGTGCCATTGATGAGGTACATTTACAGCAGAGGAAGATTTATATGACGGTGAATACGCTGCTGAAGGATTATGAACTTGCAGAATTGTATGAGTATCTGTTGCCATATTACCGTCAGGGGCTGGATGCCGTAATTGTTCAGGATTTGGGTGTTTTTTCGTTTATCCGTGAGGTTTTTCCGGATCTGCCGGTGCATGTCAGCACGCAGATGACAGTGACAGGCGAGTACGGAGCAGAATTTTTCGGCAGAAAGGGTGCAACGCGTATTGTTCCGGCAAGAGAGATCAGTCTTGAGGAAGTGCGTCGGATGAAAGAACGGACAGGTCTGGAGATGGAATGCTTTGTTCACGGTGCAATGTGTTACTGTTATTCCGGCCAGTGTCTGATGAGCAGTATGATTGGCGGAAGAAGTGGTAACCGGGGACAGTGTGCACAGCCGTGCCGTCTTCCATATTCAGTAGAGGGAAAGAAACCGCAGGATCTGATGAGCCTTAAGGATCTGTGCACAATAGAGATGATCCCGGATCTGATCGAAGCCGGAATTGACTCTTTTAAGATTGAAGGCAGGATGAAGCAGCCGGAATATGTCTATACGGTTGTACGGATGTACCGCAAATACGTGAATCTTTATTTGCAGAAAGGGCGCGATGGTTTCCGTGTGAAGCCGGAAGATCTTAAAACTCTGGAGAATGCCTACAGAAGAAGAGGCTATATGAAGGGTTATTATCAATGCGAAAATGGCAGATCGATGTTATCACTAAAACGGCCAAAAGGAGAAGAACAGGTAGAGACGCTTCCGGAATTTTCAAAAAAGCAAGAAAAAATTAAGGGAGTCTTCACACTTTCCGAAGGAAGTCGTGCTAAAATAGACTTATGCTGTCGGGAGGTATCTGTTTCTTGTGAAGGCGCCGAAGTGCAGAAAGCACTGAAGCAGCCGTTAGATGAGAAGCGTATTGATAAGCAGATGCGCAAGACAGGTCAGACGCCATTTACATTTGATGAGTTGGAAATCCATACGGAAGGCAGTATTTTTCTACCAATGCAGGCAATCAATGAACTGCGACGGGAAAGTCTGGGATTATTAGAAGAAAAATTATTAGAACCATATCGCAGAACTTCAGAGTCATCGGAATGTGTCGAAACATTTTTTGAGAGACAGGATGAGATCTGCAGCGAATATAATAATGTTCCGGCGGATGAGAGATTTACAGTGCGCGTATGCACACCGGAACAGTTTGAAGCCGCAGCAGGCAGAGAAGATGTTGCAGTGATCCTGGCAGAAAGTACACTTTGTGAGGCGAAAGAATGGAAAAATCTCAGAGAGAAGCTCTCTGATGATCAGAAACTATATCTTGCTATGCCATATATTTTCCGGAAACGTGCAGTTAAGCTGTTTGAACAGTACTGTGCAGAACTTAAGAAGAGTTTTGATGGCGTGATGATCCGCAATTTCGAGAGCCTTGCATGGTTGAAAGAGAAAAATTACACGGATGAGATTCTGACAGATTACAATATGTATGTATTTAATCACAGTGGAAAAGCTTTTCTGAAGCAGGAAGGCATTTCTCGGTTTACGGCATCTGTTGAACTCAATGGCAGAGAATTAAAAGACTGCGGTCTTTTGGGTGGTATGTTGAGTATTTACGGATACCAGCCGGTGATGATCACGGCAAACTGTATACAGAAGAATACGAGGAGCTGTGAGAGAAAGCCGTCACTTTTATATTTGACGGACCGTTATCAGAACAGATTTTCGGTAAGGAATGAGTGCAGTTTCTGCTATAATATTATTTATAACCCGGTTCCGCTTATGCTTATGAAACAGCATAAAGAGATCCGGAATTTACAGCCATCGGCACTGCGGCTGGATTTCACGATGGAATCCGGAAAAGAAACGCGGGATATTATAAATGTATATGGAGATGTATTTTTACGGGAAAGAAATGCACAGCTTCCGGAAGCCTCCTATACAAAAGGACATTTTAAACGAGGAGTGAAGTAGGTGAGAGTTTGGTAAATATAATCGTACAACTATCCAAATATGTGATGATTCTGCTGATCATTATGTACACATTCTTATGTTTCAGCATATTTGGTTATCAGGACCCGGACAGAAAACGTTATCTTCTACGCCGACAGAATATATTAATGTTTCTGATGCATGCGATCGCATTTGCAGTGATGTATTTACAGACGGATGACATCAAAATGCTGGCGTTTTATCTGATGCAGGTAGTATTGTTTGGAGCTACGATCATTTTGTACACATTGCTATATCCAAAGGTATCCAGACTGGTCGTCAATAATATGTGTATGCTGTTATGCATTGGATTTATCATGCTGACGAGGCTGAATTATTCTTATGCGATCAAGCAGTTTATGATCGCGGCGGCAGGTATTGCATGCAGTCTGGTTGTACCAGTGATCATCCGGAAATTCAAGTTTCTGGCAGAATGGAGAAAATTTTACGCAGTGATCGGTATCTTTTCACTGGCGGCAGTTGTTGTCTGGGGAGGCGTATCCGGAGGTGCAAAGCTTGGATTTTCAACAAAGGTTGCGAATATCCAGCCGTCAGAGCTTGTGAAGATTGTTTTTGTATTCTTTGTTGCCTCCAGTTTTAAGCTTTCACTGGAATTTAAGAATATTGTGATCACGACAGCGCTGGCAGCATTCCATGTGCTGATTCTGGTTGTATCCAAAGACCTTGGTGCGGCACTCATCATATTTGTTGTATATCTCGTTATGCTCTATGTGGCAACGAGACAGCCTCTGTATATATTTGCCGGACTGGGTGCCGGGAGTCTGGCGTCCGTGGCGGCATATTATCTGTTCAACCATGTGCGTGTGCGTGTCATCGTATGGAAAGATCCGCTTGCTGTATACGCGAACGGCGGACAGCAGGTAGCACAGTCTTTATTTGCAATCGGCACCGGAAGTTGGTTCGGACTTGGTTTATTTGAGGGAGTGCCGAATACGATCCCGGTTGCAGTATCCGATTTCATTTTTGCAGCGATCGGTGAAGAGATGGGACTGATCTACGGACTTTGTATGATACTGATCTGTGTGAGCTGTTATATTATGTTTTTAAATATTGCAATGCAGCTTCACAACGGATTTTACAAGCTGGTAGCGCTGGGGCTTGGAACCTGTTATATTTTCCAGGTGTTTCTTGCCATTGGAGGTGTGACCAAGTTTATTCCATCCACCGGTGTGACCATTCCTCTGGTCAGCTATGGTGGTAGTTCACTGTTCAGTACAGTGATCATGTTTGCGATTATTCAGGGACTTTATATTTTAAGAGAAGACGAGGAAGAGGACATTGAAAGAAAGAAGAAGGAACGGTTACGAGCAAAGAGAAGCAGACAGGAACATGCGCCGCAGAGAAGAACGCCGGCATATGACCGCCAGAGACCGCAGGCGCGCCCGCAGGGAAGAAAAGCGCCGCGCAAAGCGCAAACGCGCCCGCAACAAAGAGTTCGCTAGAGTAACATATGTTTTTGTCACACTTTTCTTAGTCATGATGGGATATATATCCTATTTTAATGTTGTAAAAAGTAAAGATTTCATAAGCAGTCCGTACAACCGGAGATCAGATACGCTTGCCAAACGTGTTACAAGAGGTAAGATTCTGGACAAAAGAGGGAAAGTACTTGCTCAGACGACAACTTCCGCAGATGGAAGCGAGACGAGGGAATATCCGTATGGAAGAGAATTTGCCCATGTAGTCGGGTATACGGCAAAAGGGAAATACGGTCTGGAATCCAGAATGAATTCCGAACTTCTGTCGTCAAATGCATTTTTTTTGGAGAAGCTAACGAATGAATTTCAGGATAAGAAGAATCCGGGAGACAATGTTGTCACAACACTGGATGTGAAATTACAGAGAGCAGCGTATGATGCGCTGGGAGACCGAAAGGGTGCGGTTGTTGCCATGGATCCGAAGACAGGCAAAGTTCTTGCCATGGTATCAAAGCCGGACTTCAATCCGGAGACAGTGGAAGACAAATGGCAGACACTCAATACGGATTCATCGGCAAGACTGTTAAACCGTGCAACACAGGGACAGTATCCGCCGGGATCTACATTTAAAGTGATAACAGCACTGGAGTATATAAGAGAACATGGCAATCCGGATGATTATTCTTATGTGTGCCAGGGACAGATCGAAGCTGGATCGAATACGATCCACTGCTTTGGCGGAAAAGTGCACGGACAGGTAAGTTTCAGAGACAGCCTTGCTTATTCCTGCAATACCTCTTTCAGTAATATCGGACAGGGACTGAAGATCCCGGATTTTAAGAAGACTACAAAGAAGCTGCTGTTTGATTCAAAACTTCCGGGGAATATTTCTTATAAAGAAAGTCATTTTGCATTAAGTGACCAGGCAGGAATCGCGGAACGTATGATGACAGCGATCGGACAGGGAAAGACACAGGTAAGTCCATATCATATGGCACTCATTACTTCGGCAATTGCAAATGGCGGAACATTGATGAAGCCGTACCTTGTGGATTCTGTGACAAATTACAAAGGCGCTGTGATAAGCTCGACGAAACCGGAAAAATATGCAGAACTGATGACAGCGAAAGAAGCTTCCATGTTAAAGGATTATATGTCCAGTGTAACAAAATACGGAACAGCAGCATCAGCAATGAGCGGAACAAGTTATACAACAGCAGGAAAGACTGGAACAGCAGAGTACAGTTCGGATAAGAACAAAGACCACTCCTGGTTTATCGGTATGTCGAACGTGGATGATCCGGATCTTGTTGTCAGCGTTGTGATCGAAGCAGCAGACGGTAATGCGAAAGCAGTCAATGTGGCAAGGAAAGTTTTTGATGCCTATTATTAAAGAAAGAGGGCGGCATATGCATATTTATAAATATTTATATGTGCCGGAAGGCCTGCAGAAGAAAAAAGAAAATCTGATTAAAAAACTGAAAAACGGGAAATTATTACCCGGAGTTTATCTGATCACACTTGCATCGACAGATCAGAACCAGCTGGATATTTTCCCGGCATGTATGCGCAGGCAGAAAAATTATCCGGAGGAGCTGCCGCTTGTCGTGGGCCTTACAAAAGATTTTGAGGATGCGCTGGAAATAGTGGAAGGAATCACACAGGAAGTGTATAATGAAACCAAAGGTGCGGATATCCGTTCCTATATTTTAGAAAAAGAACGGGAAGGTTAAGATGCTACATATATTGTTGTTGATCTTGAAAATAATAGGAATCATAATCGCAGTGATACTGGGAATACTGCTATTGCTGATTCTGATCCTGCTGTTTGTTCCTGTTCGTTACAAAGCACAGGGCGTACGCAGAGGGACTACAGACAGCTTGAAAGGAAAGGTGTGCATAACGTGGCTTTTACATTTGTTCAGAATCGATCTGCTGTATAAGGACAACCATCTGATATGGAAATTACGGATTGTGTTCTGGAAACGAAGATCTGCAAAGAAGCGAAGCGCAGAAATAAAGGAGGAGAAAGCCGATGAGAAAGATGACGAAAAAGAACGGTCTGTTAACGAAGAACCGGATACAGCAGTGGAAGAAACTGATGAAGCGCATGAAGAGCCAGAGAAAAAGAGGTCTGTTGAAGCGTATGAAGAGCCAGAAGTGGAAGAAGAATTACAGGTGGCTGAAAAAGCACAAGATGTTAAGAAACTTCCGCAGACGGTACAGTGTGAAGAAGATAAAGAAAAATCTGGACAAATTTCAGAAGATCCTGAAAAAACTGAAAAGAAAAAATCTAAACGGAAGAATCCGGATAAAAAAGAATCTTACATTCAGAGGATTGTAAAGAAGATAAAGAGAACGCGCGATAAGATGCGTGAGCAGAAGCAGACAGTTGTGGATAAGAAAGAGCAATTGATGTCCTTTCTTCGGGACGAGACGCATAAAGCTGCATTTGAAAAAGCTAAAAAAGAGCTTTTCCGTTTTCTGAAAGCGTGGAAACCAAAGAAGCTGGAAGGAAAGATAAGATTTGGATTTGAAGATCCGGCTTATACCGGTGAAGTGCTGGCTGTATTAAGTGTATTTTATCCGCTCTTTGGGTCGGCATTTGAAGTGCATCCGGATTTTGAACAGGCAGTATTTGGAGGAAGCCTTCTCTGCAAAGGAAACTTACGGTTAAATCATCTTGCGAGACTTGCATGGGTATTGTTCTGGAACCGGAATATCAGAACGACCTATCGGGATATAAAAAATTATGAAAGATAAAGTCAGGAGGAAATAATATGGCAGACAATAATTTTAAAGGAACAGTAGAAGCATTGTTCCGGGGAATGGATAGTGTTGTTTCATCAAAGACAGTTGTCGGAGATGCAATTCACATCGGAGATACGATCATTCTTCCACTTGTAGATGTCTCTTTTGGTATCGGAGCCGGCGCATTCAGCGGCGATAAGAAGGAAAAAGGGGCAGGAGGTGTCGGCGGTAAGATGTCTCCGTGTGCGGTGCTTGTGATCCAGAATGGTAAAACAAAACTTGTAAATATCAAGAATCAGGATACGATGACGAAGATCCTGGATATGATTCCGGATGCCATCGACAAGTTTACCGGCGATAAAGATGACAAGATGACGGAGAAAGATGTTATGGATATTCTTGACGAGGAATAACCAGGCAGAGAACTTTGTAATGTTTTCCGGCAAATTTGCATAAAATAATATGAAAAGAATTGATAAAGGCAGTGAGAATTATGAAGAAAGTAATCGGATTTGCTTTGTTCTGGGTTGCTGTCGGGCTTATTCTGTCTATGATCTTACCAAATGCTTTTATAGAAGTGATCTGTATTATTTTATGTATACTGGCAGGGTATAATCTGTTCTGCTGCTAGCAGGCGGTGCAGACAGGAGAGAACACTTTTGCCGCCTTGAAAACATATTTTCATCTTAAGATTACATTTTTATAAAAAATACTTGCAATTAGATAACAAGTCTGTTACAATGTCAATGTTGCGAGTCTGGAGAACAGACTTATTATGAGCGTTAGGAGGTGCAGTCATGGCTAAATGTGCTATTTGTGAAAAGGGTGCTCACTTTGGTAACAATGTAAGTCACTCACATAGAAGATCACCAAAGATGTGGAAATCAAACGTAAAATCAGTTCGTGTTAAGACAGAAGGCGGAGCTACAAAGAAAATGTATGTTTGTACTTCTTGCTTAAAATCAGGCAAAGTTGAACGTGCTTAATCAAGAATGTGATTGGAATTAAAAACTCAGGTTCGATTTGGAATCTGAGTTTTTTATATGACAAAAAATTACATTTTTATGACAGAACAGGCGCTGTCTGCTATGCGTGACTTGTAATAAATGAGCAAACAGGGTATAATATAGAAGATTAGACTATACTTAAAATGATAAATAGAAGAAGTGGAGGTTGCAGTATGAAGGGATGCGTTAGTACAGATCTTGGAATTATTACAATTGATCCTGAGGTTATTGCAAAATATGCCGGAACCGTTGCAGTAGAATGCTTTGGTATCGTTGGTATGGCTGCTGTTAATATGAAGGATGGTTTTGTACATTTGCTTAAAAGAGAGAGCCTGACACGTGGTATTCAGGTTCACATTTCTGATGACAATCACATCAGTCTTGATTTTCATGCGATCGTCGCATATGGTGTCAGTATCTCTGCAGTAACAGAGAACCTGATCAGCAATGTACAGTATAAAGTAGAAGAATTTTCAGGTATGCCGGTTGATAAGATCAATATCTATATCGAAGGTGTAAGAGTCATCGATTAGTTAAGGAGGAACATAAGAAGTGGCTACAAAGACAATTAATGTGGACATGCTTGCAAAGATGTTTCTTGCAGGTGCACAGAATATAGAGGCAAAGAAAGAATTTATCAATGAGCTGAATGTTTTTCCGGTTCCGGATGGAGACACAGGAACGAACATGTCACTGACAATTATGTCTGCAGCAAAGGAAGTAACAGCACTTGAGAATCCGGGTATGAAAGAGCTTGCAAAAGCAATCTCATCCGGTTCCCTGCGTGGCGCAAGAGGTAACTCCGGTGTTATCCTGTCACAGCTTTTAAGAGGATTTACCAAGTCAATCCGCGAAGAGAAAGAGATTGACGTGATCGCACTTGCAGCAGCATGCACAAGAGCGCGTGATACAGCTTATAAAGCAGTTATGAAGCCGAAGGAAGGAACAATTCTTACAGTTGCCAGCGGTATTGCTGAGAAGGCTTCTGAGCTGGCACAGGAGACAGATGATCTCGAAGAGTTCATCCCGGCAGTGATCGAACATGCAAAAGAAGTGCTTGCAAAGACTCCGGAGATGCTTCCGGTTCTTAAAGAAGCCGGCGTTGTAGATTCCGGCGGACAGGGACTTCTGGAAGTGATTTCAGGAGCATATGATGCATTCCTTGGAAAAGAAGTAGATTACAGTGCGATCCAGCCTGCCGGCGGTGTGACTGTAACGAAAGTGAATGCAGAAGATACGGCAGATATCAAGTTCGGATATTGTACAGAGTTCATTATCCTTACAGAGAAAGAATTTACAGAAGCAGATGAACATGATTTTAAAGCATATCTGTCATCCATCGGCGATTCTATCGTATGTGTTGCAGATGACGATGTTGTGAAGATCCATGTGCATACAAATGATCCGGGACTTGCGATTCAGAGAGCGTTGACATACGGACAGCTCTCCCGCATGAAAATTGACAATATGCGCGAGGAGCATCAGGAAAAACTGATCCGTGATGCCGAGAAACTTGCGGCAGCACAGGAAGAAGAGAAGGCCAAAGAGCCTAGAAAACCAATGGGATTTATTACGGTATCAATTGGTGAAGGACTGAATTCCATTTTCAAAGAACTTGGAGCTGATTATATTATCGAAGGCGGTCAGACAATGAATCCGAGTACGGAAGATATGCTCAAGGCAATTGATGCAGTGAATGCAGACAGTGTATTTATCCTTCCGAACAATAAGAATATTGTCCTTGCTGCAAATCAGGCAAAAGCGCTTGTGGAAGATAAAGAGATCATTGTAATTCCGACAAAGACAGTACCACAGGGAATCACAGCACTGATCAATTTTGTGCCGGACGCAGATGCGAAGAGCAACGAAGAGACGATGCTGGAAGAGATTAAGAATGTTAAGACCGGACAGATCACATATGCAGTCCGTGATACGAAGATTGATGAGAAAGAGATTCATGAAGGAGATATCATGGGAATCGGTGACAGCGGAATCCTTTCTGTTGGAACGGAAGTGGAGGCAACAGCGCTGGATATGCTGGAGCAGCTTGTAGATGATGATTCGGCACTGATCAGCCTGTATTATGGAGCTGATGTATCAGAAGAAGATGCAGATGCATTTACAGAGAAAGTAACGGAGAAATATCCGGATGTAGACGTTGATGCGCAGTTTGGTGGACAGCCGATCTATTATTACGTATTGGCAGTTGAATAGAAAAAAAGCAGGATAAAAGGGGACTTTAAGCGGTCCTCTTTTTGTTATTGATGTTACTACGCAGGAGCAGTTATGATCACAGAAACAAGTATTAAAGAATTAAAAGGAATCGGAGAGAAAACAGAAAAACTGTTTGCGAAGATTGGTATTTCTACGGTAGGAGATATGCTCCGTTATTATCCGAGAGGCTATGATATATATGAAGAGCCGGTGTCAATAAGCGATGTAAGAGAAGGACAGGTAGTGGCAGTAAACGGCATGATTTTTGGCCGTGTGCAGGTATCCGGGAACCGCAGCCTGCAGGTGACGACGATGCATGTGAAAGATCTGACCGGAACGCTTAAGGTTATCTGGTTCCGGATGCCGTATCTTCGTAATACATTTCAAAAAGGCGGTGCAGTTACGCTTCGCGGTAAGATTGTGCGAAAACGAAACGAACTTGTCATGGAACATCCGGAGGTCTTTTATCCGCCGGAACAGTATGACGGGAAAAAAAATACGCTGCAGCCAATCTATGGTCTGACAGCCGGACTTTCCAATCATGCCATTATGAAAGCAATGCATCAGGCGCTTGACGGGATGGATCTGACCAGAGAACGTCTGCCGAAGGAACTGCGTATGCGTTATGAACTTGCAGAGTACAATTATGCGGTCCGGGGAATTCATTTTCCAGAGGACAAGGCTGTTTTCATGCATGCAAGAAAGCGTCTTGTATTTGAAGAATTTCTTCAGTTTATTCTTGCAATCCGAAAATTAAAAGATAAGAATGAAAAACTGGAAAATGAATATGTGATCCCGGTACACCCGGATATAGATGCATTTATAGCGAAGCTTCCATATAAACTGACAAATGCACAGAAGAAAGTCTGGAAAGAGATTGCAACAGATATGGCGGGAGAGATGACCATGTCACGTCTGGTGCAGGGGGATGTCGGTTCCGGAAAAACGATCGTTGCAGTTCTGGCGCTTTTTAATACAGCGCTTTCAGGATGCCAGGGCGCAATGATGGCTCCGACAGAAGTTCTTGCAAGACAGCATTACGCGTCAATATGTAATATGCTGGAAACCTATGATATTCCAGTGAAAGCAGTGCTCCTGACAGGTTCCATGACCGCAAAGGAAAAACGGCGTGCCTATGACCGGATAGAGTGCGGATTTGCGAAGATTATCATCGGAACCCATGCGCTTATACAGGATGCGGTAAATTATGATAATCTGGCGCTTGTTGTGACCGATGAACAGCATCGTTTTGGCGTGAAGCAGAGAGAGAGTTTCGCGCAGAAAGGCGGTACACCGCATGTGCTTGTTATGAGTGCGACACCGATTCCGCGCACGCTTGCAATCATTTTATACGGTGAACTGGACATATCGGTGATTGATGAGCTTCCGGCAAACCGTATCCCGATCAAAAACTGCGTCGTAGATACCGGATACAGGCAGACTGCCTATCAGTTTATGAAAAAACAGATCGCAGAAGGAAGACAGTGTTATGTTATCTGTCCGATGGTCGAAGAGAGTGAGAACATGGAAGCAGAAAATGTCACGGACTACAGCAGGATGCTTCAGGATGAGATGGGCGCAGATGTGCAGGTGGGCTGCCTGCATGGAAAGATGAAACAGGTATACAAAGATGAGATCATGCAGCAATTTGCAGAAAATCAGATTCAGATCCTTGTATCCACTACGGTAATTGAAGTCGGAATCGATGTGCCGAATGCGACAGTTATGCTGATTGAAAACGCGGAACGTTTTGGACTTGCCCAGCTCCATCAGCTCCGGGGACGTGTCGGAAGAGGTGCATATCAGTCTTATTGCATTTTTATGACCGGTTCTGATGCAAAAGAGACGAAAAAAAGACTGGATATTCTGAATCATTCCAACGATGGTTTCAAAATTGCAAGTGAAGATCTGAAGCTTCGTGGTCCGGGTGATCTGTTTGGCATCCGTCAAAGCGGTCTTATGGATTTTAAAATCGGAGATATTTATCAGGATGCGGCAATCTTGCAAATGGCAAATGAAGCGGCAGACTGGATTTTAGAAGAATATCCGGAATGGTTGAAAAAAATTCCAGATTATGAAAGAACTTCTAGTGTAATAATTTAATTCCTCCATATACTAGGATTGTAACCAAAACAAATATTACAAAAGGTTACAGAACAACACAGAGATTAAAAGGAGGAGTATAAAATGGCAAATCGTTCATCAAACAGAGCCGCCGTACCGGAGGCAAAAGGAGCATTAGACAAATTCAAATACGAGGTAGCAAGTGAACTTGGTGTACCATTATCAGACGGGTACAACGGAGACCTGACATCAAAACAGAACGGATCTGTTGGTGGTTATATGGTTAAGAAAATGATCGAAGAACAGGAAAAACAGATGTCCGGTAAATAAGGAAAAGAAAAATCGGCGCATGGCAGAAAATGCTGTGTGCCGATTTGACTTTTATATAGTAAATACGTATAATGAACGGGAAAAAGATATTTTGCTGAAAGAAGAAATATTAATAGAAGAACTATATAATAAGCGAAGCAAGTGAGGATGTTATGAGAGTAATAGCAGGATCTGCCAAAAGATTACAACTGAAAACGATTGAAGGAATGGACACACGTCCGACAACCGACCGGATCAAAGAGACATTATTTAATATGATTACACCGAGCCTTTATGACTGCCGGTTTCTGGATCTGTTTGCCGGAAGCGGCGGTATCGGAATCGAGGCTTTAAGCCGTGGCGCGAAGGAAGCCGTGTTTGTTGAGAAAAATCCGAAAGCAGTTTCATGTATCAAAGAGAATTTAAAATATACAAAACTGGATTCCAATGCACAGGTAGTGGCAACAGATGTATTAAGTGCACTGGCAAGACTTCGCGGAACCAGTGCGTTTGGCATTATTTTCATGGATCCGCCGTATAACCATAATCTGGAGAAACAAGTACTTGCGAGTCTGAATGATTCAAATCTGGTGGATGAAGATACACTGCTGATCGTAGAAGCGTCCAAAGAGACAACGTTTGACGATGTAGAAGCACTCGGTTATTCGATTATCAAGGAGAAATTATATAAGACAAATAAACATGTATTTTTGGAGAAAACAGGAGGAACGGTATGTTAAGAGCAATTTATCCGGGAAGTTTTGATCCGGTGACGAACGGACATCTGGATGTGATCAGAAGAGCAAGCGGACTTGTTGACGAACTCATTGTCGGAGTGCTGAATAATAAGGCAAAAACCCCGTTGTTTTCCGTAGAAGAACGTGTTAAAATGTTAAAAGAAGTTACAAAAGAACTGCCGGGAGTGAAGATTGTACCATTTGAAGGACTTCTGATCGATTTTGCGAAAGAGATGTCAGCGAAGATGGTCGTGCGTGGCTTGCGTGCTGTGACAGATTTTGAATATGAATTGCAGATGGCACAGACGAATCACAAGCTGGCAGAGGATATTGAGACAGTGTTTTTAACAACAAGTCTGGAATATTCTTATCTCAGTTCCACGATAGTAAAGGAAGTGGCAGCTTTTGGAGGGGATATATCTCAATTTGTTCCAGAACATGTTGAGGAGAAAATAAAATCGAAGATCACGAAAAAAGGAGAGTGTGAATAATGAGCAGCCGTATTGAGCAGATTATTGAAGAAATTGAGGAGTATATCGACAGTTGTAAATTTCAGCCGTTATCTACAACGAAGATTATTGTAAATAAAGACCAGATGGACGAGCTTCTTCGTGAACTGCGTATGCGTACGCCGGAAGAGATCAAGCGTTATCAGAAGATTATTGCAAATAAAGATGCAATCCTTGCTGATGCACAGAACAAAGCAGACAATATGATCGAGGAAGCGCACATTCAGACGAATGAACTTGTCAGTGAGCACGAGATCATGCAGCAGGCATATGCCCAGGCAAATGAAATCGTAACCGCAGCAACTGACCAGGCACAGGAGATTCTGGATAATGCGACAAGAGATGCGAATGATATCCGTATCGGAGCGATCCGTTATACTGATGATCTGCTTGCCAATGCAGAGAGCATTATTGGACATACACTGGACAGCTACACTACAAAATATGATGGGCTTGTCAATTCTCTGCAGGAGTGTTATGACCGCGTACATAACAATCGTCAAGAATTAGAAGTTCCGGATCAGAATATGGTTCAAGAAGAACCGGTCTACGAAGAGGCGGAAGAGATTCCGGAAGTAGAAGAACCGGTCTATGAAGAGGCAGAGAATGTTGAATACAAGGAATAATTTCTGTATAAAACAGAATATAATATAGATCCTGTTTTAAAAACAAAAGATATATATGTAAGCAAGCAAGCTGGTTATCCCTGTGATGATCAGCTTTTTTGCTATGTAATCGCCAATAGAAAGACCGCTTCCACGGATCATGCTGTACGTCTGTGCCACGGAACACCAGCCTCCAAACGAAGCCAGTCCGGTTGCAAGTACAAAAGCCAGGTCTGTCGGAACTCCCGAATTACAGATTAAAGCAATACCATTTGTAATTTCAAGGGAAGGAAGAAATAGGAAGGTCAACAACGGATGTGTAAATGGCAATTCTTTACCAAACTGCAGAAAAACGGAAAAGATAATAATATAACCGCCAATTTTTGTGATTGTCTCAAAAGACTGCATGATGCAGTCATCCAGCATATTCCAGGTAAAATGAGGTGAAGGAGAAGAAGCGCTGGATGTGACAGCGGGGCAGTATATTTTGCGGAACGGAATACTCATAAGGATAGGAACGCCCTCGATCAGGAGCATACCGGGGAACAGAAGATCCGGACGCTTTAAATGAATGTAGAAAATGTAACTGATCAGAAACATTGGACTTGTCTGGTTGCAGAAAGAAAGCAGATAAGAGGCTTCGTTTACTGTGATTTTACCTTCTCTTTTTAAATCAGCCGTGACTTTACTTCCCATCGGATAGCCGCATAAGAAACCGACAAGCAGTGCGAAAGAACCATAGTCGGAGATACCGAACAGAGGACGGAGTATGGGACGGACAAGTCTGGAGATCAAGAAGAATCCGTTGCTTTTTAAAAGCAGGGCTGTCAGTATTAAAAATGGCAGCAATACAGGAAGGACTGTCTGAAACCAGAGCATCAGACCAAGGCTTGCCCCACAGATCGCAGTCTGCGGAAAAAACAGCATCAGGAAAAAAATGATAATTGTAACTACGATAAAAAAATAACAATCCATAATTCAGACTTTCGTAAGAAGATTCTTAATTTATTTTATGAATTAAGTTGATTTTTTATGATTTGTATACCATAATATAGATAGAATTTGTCGAAAAGAGAGGTAAGAAAAATGGCAGTATTAGAAAATTTAGAACCTAAGAAAGTATTTCACTTTTTTGAGGAAATCAGCAAAGTTCCGAGGGGAACATTTGATACGAAGAAGATCAGTGACTTTTGCGTTGAGTTTGCAAAAGAAAGAAATCTTGAGTACATTCAGGACGACACGAACAATGTAATTATCAAGAAACCGGGAACAGCAGGATATGAGAACAGCGATCCGGTGATCATTCAGGGACATCTGGATATGGTCTGCGAGAAGAGACCGGGAAGTACACATGATTTCAAAAAAGATGGACTGGAGCTTTATGTAGAAGATGGTTTTGTAAAAGCCAAAGATACAACGCTTGGTGCTGATGATGGTATTGCGGTTGCGATGGCAATGGCATTATTAGACAGTGACGATATTCCACATCCACCGATCGAAGCAGTTTTTACAATTGATGAAGAAACAGGCATGTATGGTGCGATTGCTTTAGATTTCAGTAACTTAAAAGGCAAGACACTGATCAATGTGGATTCTGAGATTGAAGGCATTCTGACAACTGGATGTGCAGGTGGAATTAACATTGAAGCAAGAATTCCATTCCACAGAGAAAAGATGGATGGAACAGAGGTGTTGGTGAAAGTTCACGGACTGCTTGGGGGACACTCCGGTATGGAGATTGACAAACAGCGCGGTAATGCAAATAAGATGATGGGACGTCTTCTGGATGCCGTTTCCAAAGAAGTTAAATTCCATATGGTATCCATCAATGGAGGATCCAAGGATAATGTTATTGCTCGGAATTGTGAGGCAGTTTTACTTGTAGCTGAGAGTGATATTGAGAAAGTAAAAAAATGTACAGATCAGATGAGAGAAATCTGGACAGCTGAATTTGTCGGTGAAGAACCAACATTGGAACTGGATGTAGAAGTCAAAGGTCAGACAACGATGGATGCTTTTGATGATGAAGCAACAGATCATATTATTACATATATTATAATTTCGCCAAACGGATTGGTTGAATTCAGCCGTTCCCTGAAAGGTCTTGTAGAGACTTCCCTGAATATGGGTGTTGTCAGCACGGATGAAGATCATGTAAAAGTAAGATACCAGATGCGAAGCTCTTTCGAATCCAAGAAGCAGGAGATGCGTGCAGAAATCGAACGGTGCTGTAAAGCAGTCGGAGCGGAAGCTGTTATCAACGGAGAGTATCCGGCATGGCAGTACAATCCGGAATCTAAATTACAGAAATTGATGTCTGATATATACGAAGATATGTATGGAAAGAAAGCGGTTGTATTTGCTACGCACAGTGGGCTGGAATGTGGTTTCTTCATGGATAAGTGTCCGGGATTGGATTGCGTATCTATGGGACCGGATATGCTGGATGTACACTCTTTCAATGAAAAACTGGATATTGCTTCTACAGAGAGAACATGGGATTATCTGAAAGCAATTCTTGCGAAATTAAAATAATACGCAGTATCTGAAGAGTAATAATACAGAACGCTGAAGGATGTTTAATTAGCAGTTTAATAAGTTTAATAATTGAATAAGAAAAATAAAACACGGGCACTGTGGATCATAACGATCTGTAGTGCCTGTGTTTTGCTTTTTCAATCATTAATCGAAAGCAGAGTCGCTATAACAGAAGATTATATAAAGAATTATGTTGTATGATACGCCAGGGCATAATGATATGCTTAAAATACATATAGTGGTATTAAAAAGAACTAATAATAAATGCGAAATGAAACGAAGATTCAAAACAAAAAGAAATAACTGCCGAAAAGTGGGAATGTATATTTTGATAATGGTGATAGTGGTTCTAATTAAAACCACCTATGATAATAGCGCGAATAAAAGCATAGAAAAGAATATGCTTGTTGAAGAAATACGCGCGGGATTCGCGTCGGAAAAACTTGAAAAATCCAGTAGCAAAAATACAGATGTCCTGCAAAAATACCACAGGTGGACGAAACAGGTAAAAAAAGAAGTGGTGTATTTTCCACTGCCCGAACCGGTAGATAATGCAAAATTTAAAATCACTTTTGAAAACTCCTGGATGTTGGAACGCACTTATGGTGGGAAAAGAGGACACGAAGGCTGCGACCTTATGGTTGCGAACAGTAAAGCGGGAACGTGTCCGGTTGTAAGTATGACGGATGGGACGATTACGAATCTTGGGTGGACAGAAAAAGGCGGATATAGAATCGGCGTAACTTCTGACAGTGGTACTTATTACTACTACGCACATTTGCATAGCTTTGGCAATAAGAAAAGAGGGGATACAGTTATAGCGGGAGAGGTGATTGGGTTTATGGGGGATTCCGGCTATGGGGAAGAGGGGAAAACAGGAAAATTCCCAGTACATCTGCATGTCGGAATTTATAAATACGATAAAGGAATGGAAATCAGTGTAAATCCATATTACATTTTACAAAAATGCAAACGACAAAAGCTTAAATATCATTTTTGACGGTGCCGATTTTGCAATCAGTATTGTTATATGTTATACTAAAAAAGCGTATAGGCATTTGCGAAACGGATGATGAATCAGCGATATGTTATGCGTATATTTTGCAAAGAACATAAGGAAGGTAAGACATGAAACTGCCCGATAAATTTGAAGAAAAGATGCAGGCACTTTTAGGAGATGAATTTCCGGAGTATTTGTCCTGCTATGATGAGCCGAGATATTACGGCTTGCGTGTAAATACAAATAAAATATCTGTAGAAGATTTTAAGAAGATCTGTCCATTTGAGATCACGCCGATTCCGTGGATTGAAAATGGGTTTTATTACGATGGAGACAAGGTAACACCATCCAGACACCCATATTATTTTGCTGGATTGTATTACCTTCAGGAACCAAGTGCCATGACACCTGCCAATCGTCTGCCGGTAGAACCGGGCGATAAGGTGCTGGACGTTTGTGCAGCTCCGGGTGGCAAGGCGACAGAATTAGGTGCAAAGCTAAAAGGAGAGGGGGTTCTGATAGCCAATGATATCAGCAATTCCAGAGCAAAAGGATTGCTAAAAAATATAGAAGTATTTGGTATTGGCAATGTTCTGGTGCTGAGCGAAGAGCCTGGAAAGCTGGAAGATTATTTTGCGGAATATTTTGATAAAATTCTGATCGATGCACCGTGCTCCGGCGAAGGTATGTTCCGGAAGGACAAAAAGATGGTGAAGGCATGGGAAGAACATGGCCCTGAATTTTTTGCTAATATCCAGAAAAGTATTATTACGCAGGCAGCGAGAATGTTAAAACCTGGTGGCATGCTGCTCTATTCTACCTGTACCTTTGATGGCAGGGAGAATGAAGGGACAATTGAATATTTATTGAAAAAATATCCGGAATTTGAGATATTAGGTATAAAAGGCTACGAAGGATTTGAAAAAGGAATGCCGGAGCTTACAGCTTCAAAGTCTGAAGAATTTGCAAAAACAGTCCGTATCTTTCCTCATAAGATGAAAGGGGAAGGACACTACCTTGCACTTCTGAGAAAAGGAAAGCCACTCCCTGCAACCGATAAGAAACTGCTTCCTGGCAAGAAAAGCAAAAAAAAATTACCGGAAGATCTGGAAGTGTTCCTTGAGGATACTACGTGGGAACTGGATGCAGCAAGGCTGGATGTCCATGGAGAACGGGTTTACTACATGCCGGAAGATCTGCCGGATGTATGTGGCATTCGTTTCCTGCGAACAGGGCTGTTGCTTGGCGAACTTAAGAAAAAACGGTTTGAACCAAGTCAGGCGCTTGCCATGTGCCTGAAAAAGGACGAGTACAAAAAAGTATTAGATTTCCCGGTATCAGATGAGCGCGTGAAACGTTATCTGAAAGGGGAGACACTGGATGTAGAAGATATGACTGGATCAAAGGAAAAAGGCTGGTATCTGGTTTGCGTAGACGGCTATCCGCTTGGATTTGGTAAATTATCAGGACAGACGCTGAAAAATAAATATCTTCCGGGATGGAGGCTTTGCTAATGATCAGACTGGATAAATATCTGGCAGATATGAGTATCGGTACACGCCAGGAAGTAAAGAAATATATCCGTCAGGGACGCGTGAAGATAAATGAAGATATTATAAAGAAGCCGGAATATAAGATCCGGGAAGACGAAGATAAAATTACGTTTGACGGTGCACCGGTTGCTTATGAAACATTTGAATATTATATGCTGAATAAGCCGGCTGGTGTGATATCTGCAACAGAAGACAAAAGAGATAAAACAGTTCTGGATCTCATAAAAGAGAAAAAACGTAAAGATTTATTTCCGGTCGGTCGTCTGGATAAAGATACAGAGGGGCTTCTTCTTATAACAAATGATGGAGCACTGGCACATAGACTGTTATCGCCCAAAAAACATGTCGATAAGTGCTATTATGCGAAGATCAGCGGTGGCGTGACGGAGGAGGATGTCCGTGTATTCAAAGAGAGAATCAATATTGGTACTCAGGAAGAACCAGAGTGGACAATGCCTGCGGAACTGAAGATTCTGGAAAAAGGCACGGTTTCACGTATCCGGCTGACAATCCGGGAGGGGAAATTTCATCAGGTAAAACGTATGTTTCTGGCTGTTGGTAAGGAAGTTGTCTATCTGAAACGGGAACGTATGGGTGCACTTGTACTGGATGAAGAGCTTGCTCCGGGAGAATACCGGAAACTTACAGACAGCGAATTGAAGAGTATCCTATAATTTAGTAAGATAACTAGTAATTAATATGAGAAAACATGAATCTCAGAAGAGATAGATAAGAGGTATAACGATTAATGAAACAGCAATTTTTGCCAATCTGCAGACAAGACATGATCGACCGTGGATGGGAGCAGGTGGATTTTGTATATATTTCCGGTGATGCTTACGTAGATCATCCGTCTTTCGGACATGCAATTATTACGAGAGAACTGGAAGCTTTTGGTTACAAAGTCGGGATCATTGCACAGCCGGACTGGAAAGATAAAAACAGTATAATGATATATGGAGAACCAAGGCTTGGTTTCCTTGTGTCTGCGGGCAATATGGATTCGATGGTCAATCATTATTCTGTATCAAAAAAACGAAGAAGCAAAGATTCCTTTACTCCGGGCGGCGTAATGGGAAAAAGACCGGATTATGCGACAATCGTTTACAGTAATCTGATCCGGCAGGTCTATAAGAAGACGCCGATCATTCTGGGGGGAATTGAAGCGAGTCTCAGGCGTATGGCGCATTATGATTACTGGTCAGATAAATTAAAACGATCCGTACTCTTAGATTCCGGCGCAGATCTTATTTCTTATGGAATGGGAGAGCGTTCGATCATCGAGATCGCTGAGGCTCTGGACAGTGGGATCGATGTGAAAGATATTACTTTTATTGATGGAACAGTCTGCAGAGTAAAGAGTCTGGACAGTGTGTATGATGCAGTTATGCTGCCGGCTTTTGAGGATTTAAAAGCGGACAAGCTCAACTATGCCAGAAGTTTTTATACGCAGTATTGTAATACAGATCCATTTACCGGAAAGAGACTGGTAGAGCCGTACGGCGAACATATGTATATCGTACAGAATCCGCCTTCAAAGCCTCTTTCCCAACAGGAGATGGACGAGACATATAGCTATCCTTACATGCGGACTTATCATCCGTCTTACGAGAAAGATGGTGGCGTCCCGGCTATTTCGGAAGTCAAATTCAGCCTGATCAGCAACAGAGGATGTTTTGGCGGCTGCAATTTCTGTGCGCTTACGTTCCATCAGGGACGCATCATACAGACGAGAAGTCATGAATCCCTGCTGGAAGAAGCAGAACATATCACACAGGATAAGGATTTTAAAGGTTATATCCATGATGTGGGCGGACCAACGGCTGATTTCAGACATCCATCCTGTGAGAAACAGTTAAAATATGGAGTCTGCAAGAACAGGCAGTGTTTGTTCCCGACACCTTGCAAGAACCTTAAAGCGGATCACAAAGATTATGTATCGCTTCTCAGGAAACTGCGGAAGATTCCAAAAGTAAAAAAAGTCTTTATCCGTTCGGGAATCCGATTTGATTATGTGCTTGCAGATAAGGATGATACATTTTTTAAAGAGCTGTGTAAATATCATGTGAGCGGTCAGCTTAAGGTAGCGCCGGAGCATGTTTCAGATGCGGTACTTACCTGTATGGGTAAGCCGCGGAATGAAGTTTATCAGAAATTTACTGAGAAATATAAAAAAATCAATGAACAGCTTGGTATGAAGCAGTACCTTGTGCCCTATCTGATGTCTTCCCATCCGGGATCGACATTAAAAGAAGCTGTTGAGCTTGCGGAATATCTGAGAGACCTTGGGTATATGCCGGAACAGGTACAGGATTTTTATCCGACACCGTCAACGATTTCTACCTGTATGTATTATACAGGTGTGGATCCAAGGACGATGAAACCGGTGTATGTTCCGAAGAATCCGCACGAAAAGGCGATGCAGCGTGCTTTGATCCAGTATCGCAATCCGCAGAATTATGATATCGTGCTGGAAGCGCTTAAGAAAGCGGGACGTATGGATCTGGTAGGTTATGATAAACACTGTTTGCTGCGTCCAAAACGGCACGGTGGGAAGAATCAGGGAACATCCTATAGTAAGAGCCGTGCGCCGGAGCGGGGAAATGATTCCGGTCACAGAAATACATCTGGTAGTGGAAATGCTTCTGGCGGAAAGCGCCCGTATAAAAAGAAAGCAATCCGTAACGTACACAAAAAGAAAGGCAGATGATCCTATGAAAATTGCATTAGTAACAGGAGCTTCTTCTGGCATGGGCAGAGAATTTGCAAGACAGATTGTAAAACTGTACCGGAATCTGGATGAGATTTGGCTTGTGGCAAGAAGAACAGAGCGCCTGCAGGAACTGGAAAAGGAATTTACTGTTCCGGTACGGATCTTTGACGGAGATCTGAACCGAGATTATATTTATGAAAGAATCGAAAAAGAGCTGGAACGTAAAAATGCAGAGATCCGGATACTTGTTAACAGCGCGGGCTGCGGATTGTCCGGCTGTTTCGGAGAAAGAGAGCAGGATACAGAACTTCGCATGGTAAAACTGAATTGTCAGAGTCTTACAAGAATGCTTCTGCTCTGCCGGCCGTTTCTTGGCAGAGGAAGCCGCGTGATCAATCTGGCGAGTGCAGCGGCATTCGCACCACAGCCGGGATTTGCAATATATTCTGCGTCAAAATCATATGTTTACCGTCTGTCCATGGCGATCCGCGAGGAATGGAAACCGGCGGAGATATCTGTAACAGTGGTGTGCCCGGGTCCTGTGGACACAGAATTTTTTGCACACAGCGGTGAACTTCTTGGAAAAAGTAACAAAGTTACAAAAGTGGATCCAAAAGCGGTTGCCAGAAAAGCATTGCTGGATGCGGTGGATCGTAGATGTGTTTCTGTATACGGCACATCTATGAAAGTTGCCAGAATTGCAGGAAAATTGCTGCCGGATGTTCTTAGCGCATATTTGATGCGTAAGTTAAATGGAATCTGATTCGTATCAGGCATGCTGATTGATAAAAGAGGATAGAATAACAGGAAAGAAGGATAATAATAAATGAAGATTGAAAAAGGACGTCCGGGATATATCCGTTTCCGCAAAACAAAATATCTGCTCTGGGCGGTCATTGAATTTGCAGTGGTCATAGCGCTTGTTGTGATCGGTATTGTACAGAGTGGTTCCCGCATGAACTTGCTCACTGTAGTAGCAGTTGTCGGATGTCTTCCGGCTGCAAAGATGCTTGTTGAGTATATTACAATGGCTCCTTATCAGAGCATTGCGTCGGACAAGTGCAAAGAAATTGAAGAAAAAGCACCCCTTCTGACAAGAGTCTATGATCTTGTCATTACAAGTCCGGAAAAAGTCATGCAGGTAGATGCAATCGTCATTTCCGGACATACGGTGTGCGGCTACACCAGCAATGAAAAAACGGATGAGACAAAGGCGGCAAGATATATTAAGGAAATGCTTCACAACCATAAATATGAGAAAGTTACTGTAAAAGTTTTTCATGATTATGTTGCGTTTTTATCACGTGCGGAGGGAATGAACAGTATTGCAGCAATCGAGAAGCCGGATAACCGGAGAAGAGAACGGCGGATACGGCATCTCCTTCTGACAACATCCATGTAAAATATTTATATAAGGAATCGTGTATGAGAGAAATATATATTAAGGAAAATGAATCCGGACAGCGGTTCGATAAATTTTTAAAGAAATATTTAAGTGAAGCTCCGGGAAGTTTCCTGTATAAAATGCTGCGTAAGAAGAATATTGTGCTGAACGGCAGAAAGGCAACAGGTAGTGAAAAGTTAAAAAAAGGGGATCAGGTGAAACTGTTTCTTGCTGATGAAACACTGGAGAAATTTACCGGAAAGCAGGAAACTGCACATAGTAAGAAAAAGCTTCCAAAGATCCAGATGCCTGTTGTGTACGAAGATGAAGATGTTGTTTTTTATAACAAACCGGCCGGGGTGCTATCCCAGAAAGCAAAGCCTTCGGATGTATCGGTTGTCGAATATTTAATGGAACATTTGCTTGAAACGAAAGCTTTGAGGCAAGATGATCTTAAGACATTCAGACCATCCATCTGCAACCGGTTGGACCGGAATACGAGCGGCCTTATTACTGCCGGAAAAAGTCTGGCGGGATTACAGAAGCTTTCAGAACTTTTCAAAGACAGGACACTGAAAAAATATTACCTCTGTCTTGTGAAAGGAACAATCGATAAAAGAGCACATATCTGCGGCTATTTACAGAAAGACAAAGCGACCAACCAGGTGCGAATTGCAAAACAGGCCGGCGCTGATGCAGTTCCAATCGAGACAGAATATGTTCCGGTTGCATGGAATCAGGAAATAACACTTTTGAAAGTGCATCTGATCACCGGACGGACGCATCAGATCCGCGCACATCTGGCATGGCAGGGACATCCGCTTCTTGGTGATCCGAAGTATGGTGATCCAAAGTGGAACCGGAAATGGAACGGAAGAATGAAGACAGCACAGACAAGACAGATGCTGCATGCATATGAACTTGTAATGCCGGAGATGAATAAGACATTAAAGAAACTTTCCGGGCGAACGTTTACAGCTCCGGTTCCGGAAGATTTCTATAAAATCATAAAGGAGATAACATGGGAACATGGAACTCAAGAGGTCTTAGAGGTTCAACATTAGAGGATTTCGTAAACCGGACCAATGAATATTATATGGAAAAAAATCTGGCGCTGATCCAGAAGATCCCGACACCGATCACGCCGGTCCGCATGGATAAGGAACACCGGCAGATCACACTGGCATATTTTGAACAGAGAAGTACAGTTGATTATATCGGTGTTGTGCAGGGCATTCCGGTATGCTTTGATGCAAAAGAATGTGTGGCAGATACCTTTCCATTACAGAATATCCATGAGCATCAGATAGAGTTTATGGGCAGATTTGAAAAACAGGAAGGAATTGCATTTTTTTTGCTTTATTATTCAGCAAAAAATATACTGTATTATATGCGCTATGAAGAAATGATGAAGTTCTGGAACCGTGCAAAAAAAGGCGGCAGAAAAAGCTTCCGTCTGGAAGAACTGGATCCGGAATTTTTTATGGAATTAAGGCGTGGAAGTCTTGTTCCGTATCTGGACGGGATTAATAAAGACCTGGATGTCCGGGAGCAGAAACAGAAGTAATGGCAGGCTTTGTCATATACTTGACAAAGAATCAGAAAATGTATATAATACGGAAAGGGTTTTAACGTATTAGCACGCTAAAGTGAAAGAGCTAACAGGAGGTCATATGAAGAAAGTATTGCATACACCGGAAGGAGTCCGGGATATATATAATGTAGAATGCGGAAAGAAACTTGCACTGGAGAGCCGTTTAAAGAAGACGTTCCATTTATATGGCTATCATGATATCCAGACACCGATGTTTGAATATTTTGATGTGTTTCGTAAAGAAATCGGAACAACGGCATCCAAAGATTTATATAAGTTTTTTGATAAAGATGGAAATACACTTGCACTGAGGCCAGATATCACACCGTCCGTTGCAAGAGCAGCAGCAACACTGTTTGGTGAGGAAGAAGTGCCGATTCGGCTTTGCTATACAGGTAATACATTTATTAATCATTCCAACTATCAGGGGAGATTAAGAGAAGTCACACAGATGGGCGCAGAGCTGATTGGTGATGATTCCGTGGAAGCAGATGCAGAGATGCTTGCACTTGTGATTGAATCGATGCTTACAATTGGCGTGAAGGAATTTCAAATCAGCGTGGGGAATGTTGATTTCTTCCAGAGCCTGATTGAAGATGCATCGCTGGATGAGGATGCAAGAGAACGCGTCATTGAACTAATCAATAACCGGAATTATTTCGGTGTGGAAGAATATCTGGACAGTATTCTTGTAAAGAGAAGCTCCAAGGAAGCTTTTGCAGCACTTGGAGAAATGGTTGGCGGAGTAGAGATCCTTTCCCAGGCAAAAGATCTTGCGCCTAACTCTGCCGGTATTATGGCAATCAGACGTCTGGAACATATATACGACATTCTAAAATTATATGGAATGGAAAAATTTGTAACATTTGATCTGAGCATGACAGGAACTTACGGATATTATACCGGTATTGTTTTCCGCGGTTATACTTTTGGAACCGGAGATGCGATCGTAAAAGGTGGACGTTACGACCATCTGTTGGAGAAGTTTGGTAAGAAATCACCTTCTATTGGATTTGCAATTGTCATTGATGAGCTGATGAATGCGATGAACCGACAGAAACTCCGCATCGTATATACAAGAAAGAATACGATCATTTTATATGATGAAGGGAAGACAAAACAGGCGGTTATGCTTGCAAAAGATTTCCGTAACAAAGCAAAGAATGTGGAACTGATCAAGAAAGCGGATGGCAAGATCCTGGAAGAATATATTACTTATGGAAAAGAGTATTATGCAGGAAACCTTGTATATATAAGAGAAGATGGAGAAGTGGTCATGATCAATCTTGTGACAGGTGAACACAAGATTGCCGGAAACGGAAAGAAGACCACATCATAATATATAAGAGAATGGAGTTTTTACTATGAGATATCTTACATTTGCCCTTGGAAAAGGGCGTCTGGCAAGACAGACGCTGGAACTGTTTGAGAAAATTGGTATAACCTGTGAAGAGATGAAAGACAAAGATTCCAGAAAACTGATCTTTACAAATGAAGAATTGAAGCTTCGCTTCTTCCTTGCAAAAGGACCGGATGTACCGACTTATGTAGAATATGGTGCAGCGGACATCGGAGTTGTCGGAAAAGACACGATCCTTGAAGAAGGACGTAAAGTTCATGAAGTTCTGGATCTTGGTTATGGGAAATGTAAAATGTGTGTGTGCGGTTATAAAGATGCAATACCGTTATTGAAACATCATGAGCTGATCCGTGTCGCAACAAAATATCCGAATATTGCAAAAGACTATTTCTACAACACAAAACACCAGACTGTAGAGATCGTAAAATTAAACGGTTCGATTGAACTGGCACCGATCGTTGGTCTTTCTGAAGTGATCGTGGATATTGTAGAAACGGGTTCCACACTGCGTGAAAACGGTCTGGAAGTTCTGGAGGAAGTTTGCCCACTGTCTGCGCGTATGATCGTCAATCCGGTAAGCATGCGTATGGAGAGTGACAGAATTAAGGCATTATTAATGAAATTACGCGCACAAATATAGGAATATAGGAGTGATAAAATGAGAATACAGCATCTCGATAAGAATACAAAAATGAATCTGCTGGAGGATCTTTTAAAGAGAAGTCCGAATAACTATGGCAAATATGAGCAAGGTGTTGCAGAAATCCTGGATCATGTACGCAGCGAAAAAGATGCGGCTGTATTTGCATATACAGAAAAATTTGACGGAGCAAAGATTGATGCATCGAATATTAAAGTAACAGAAGAAGAGATTAAAGAAGCTTACGAATTAGTCGGCGAAGAGTTAACAGGTATTATCCGCAAGGCATTATTTAATATCCGTGATTATCACGAGAGACAGCGTCAAAACAGCTGGTTTGAGAGCAAACCGAATGGAACAATGCTTGGACAGAAAGTTACACCTCTTCAGAGAGTCGGCGTCTATGTACCAGGCGGAAAAGCTGCTTATCCGTCTTCTGTCCTTATGAATATCGCACCAGCGAAAGCTGCAGGAGTTGACGAAATCGTAATGGTAACACCTCCGGGAAAAGACGGAAAAGTCACACCGACAACACTGGTTGCAGCACATGAAGCAGGTGCTGATGTTGTATATAAAGTCGGCGGCGCACAGGCGATCGCTGCACTTGCTTATGGAACGGAGAGTATCCCGAAGGTTGACAAAATTGTAGGACCTGGAAATATTTATGTTGCACTTGCAAAGCGTGCTGTATACGGACATGTAAGCATTGATGCGATAGCAGGCCCAAGTGAAATCCTTGTAATCGCTGATGAGACAGCAAATCCACGCTATGTAGCTGCGGATCTTCTGTCCCAGGCAGAACATGACGAGCTCGCTTCTGCAATTTTAGTGACAACCAGCCAGAAGCTTGCAGAGAAGGTATCTGAAGAAGTAGACGGATTTTTAAATGAACTTTCCAGAAGTGAGATCATCCGCAAATCACTGGATAATTATGGATACATACTGGTAGCAGATACCATGGAAGAAGTGATTGACATTGCGAATGAGATTGCTTCGGAACATCTGGAGATCCAGACAAAGAATCCGTATGACATTATGACACGCATCCGCAACGCAGGAGCTATTTTCATTGGCGAATATTCCAGTGAACCGCTTGGAGATTATTTTGCAGGACCGAACCATGTCCTTCCGACAAACGGAACAGCAAAATTCTTCTCACCGCTTTCTGTTGATGATTTTATTAAAAAATCAAGCATTATTGCCTACTCACAGGAGGCACTTGGTGCGATCCATACCGATATTGAAAAATTTGCAGAAGCAGAACATCTGACAGCACATGCAAATTCCATCAAAGTACGTTTTGAGAAGAAGTAAGGAGGATGTAAAAAATGAGCAGAATCGTTACTTGTGAAAGAAAAACAAAAGAAACCGACATTTCCATTACGCTGAATCTGGATGGAACCGGAAATAACGATATTCATACGGGGATTGGATTTTTTGACCATATGTTGGACGGATTTGCAAGACATGGACTGTTCGACCTGACTGTTCGAGTAAATGGCGATCTGGATGTAGACAGTCATCATACGATCGAAGATACAGGAATTGTGCTTGGAAATGCCATTTTAAAAGCCATCGGAGATAAAGCCGGTATCAAACGCTTTGGGAATATGATCCTTCCGATGGATGAGACGCTAGCACTTTGCGCGGTAGATCTGTCCGGTCGTCCATACCTTCGCTATGATGCAGAATTTACAGTTCCGAAGATTGGTGACATGGACACAGAGATGGTGAAAGAATTTTTCTATGCTGTTTCTTACAGCGCAGGAATGAACATCCATCTTAAGATCATGGATGGTGAGAACAATCATCACATGGCTGAAGCACTTTTCAAAAGTTTTGGAAAAGCGCTTGATATGGCAACTATGGATGAACCACGGATCAAAGAAGCGTGGACGACAAAAGGAAGTCTTTAAAGGAGTTTTTGAACATATATGAGTTATAAAAGATTGATTCCCTGCATTTTTATTGCAGGTGGGAAGGCTGTAAAATGGTTTAATGATAAGAGCGTATTACAGGACGATGTGATCGCACTTGCAAAATACTACAGCGATCACGGGGCAGATGAGTTGCTTGTGTTCGATCTTTCTACATCTGATGATGAGCACGAAGAAGCCATTGACTTGATGCGCCGTATTAATCGCTTGATCCGTATCCCAATGGTAGCGGGTGGTAATATCAAACGGCAGGAGGATGTAAAGAAGATTTTGTATGCCGGAGCAAAGCGTGCAATGCTGAATTTTTCCAAACCGGACAGTGCGAAGGCAGTGGAAGAGGCGGCAAAACGTTTTGGAAAAGAGAAAATTGCAGTATCGCTGAATGATTTTGATGCGCTTTTCAAACATCAGCATCTAATTGATGAATATTCCAGTGAGATTGTGTTCATGCATCGTCTGGATCTTAATTCGGTTATGGACGTAACGGATATTCCATGTGTAATCGTAACAGATACGCTGGAAAAACCGGAGTTATTCAAGATACTTAAATGTCCGGGAGTGAAAGGGCTTTCAGGAAAATATGTCAGTCAGCCGGATATGGATTTTGTGGAATTTAAGAAAGAGTGTTCAGAGGAAGGCATCCAGATGACTTCTTTTGAAAGTATTATGGAATTTTCACAGTTTAAGACAAATGAGCAGGGGCTGATCCCGGTTATTGTACAGCATTATAAGACGAGAGAAGTATTGATGTTAGCCTATATGAATGAAGAATCATTTGATCAGACGATCAAAACAGGGAAAATGACTTACTTCAGCAGAAGCCGCCAGAAGCTCTGGGTGAAAGGTGAGACAAGCGGGCATTTCCAGTATGTCAAGTCGCTGACAATTGACTGTGATTATGATACGTTACTTGCAAAAGTAGATCAGGTTGGTGCGGCATGTCACACCGGTAATCCGACCTGCTTTTTCCAGCACCTTGCAGGAACGGAATATAACGAAGCAAATCCGCTGGAAGTTTTTGAAATCATCTATAATACCGTTGTAGACAGAAAAGAGAATCCAAAAGAGGGTTCTTATACGAATTATTTATTTGATAAAGGAATTGATAAGATTTTGAAAAAAATCGGCGAAGAGGCAACGGAGATTGTGATCGCTGCCAAGAATCCAAGTGCAGAAGAGACGAAGTATGAGATCTCGGATTTCCTTTATCATATGATTGTATTAATGGTTGAAAAAGGACTGAACTGGGAAGATATTGTAAAAGAACTGGCAAGCCGCTAATGCGCGTGCACTGTCTTTTCAGGTATAGAACCGAATATCCATGCATATCCTAGAGTGGAAAGGATGTGACCGGGATTGAATGAAGCAGAAAGACGAAGGCAGAAATTATTAATGCGGACACGGGAACTGTACCGGGATTCTTATGACTCTCCGGCGGTACACCCGAGATATGGAGTGGCATACCGTTTGCTTTATGAAGAGCCGCAGGAATTTAAGAGCGGTACACTGGGGCTCCGGCTTTTCATAAGCTTTCTGCTGTTTGCTGCATTTGTTGCAATGGATTACAAAAAGGATGAGTTTATGAGTGTGAACAGCTCAGAAATCATTCAAATGATCTCTGAAGATACATCGGCGTTTCCGATTCTGGAACACCGGTAATTTCATGAGTAAATGAGGAACGAAAGAGGAGGATGAAACATGTTAAAAATATGGATTGCAGGATCGGCAGGACAGATCGGAACTGCTATTAACGAAGTGTTAGATCCACTGGAGATGGAAGTTTTTAACACAGATAAAGATGAGTTGGATATCACACAGACAGATGAAGTATTAAGCTTTGGTGAGATCAACCGTCCGGATGTGATCATCAACTGTGCCGGAATCACAGATATGGAACTTTGTGAAAAAGAACCGGAACTGGCGTACCGTGTTAATGCGCTCGGTGCAAGAAATTTAAGTATTGTCGCACGTAAGATCGGTGCTAAAATCGTTCAGATATCTACAGATGATGTCTTCGATGGTAACAAAAATACGCCTTACAGTGAATTTGATGATACGAATCCGAAGACCGTGTACGGACGCTCTAAGAGAGCCGGTGAAAATTATGTGCGGGAATTTACACACAAACATTTTGTGATTCGGAGTAGCTGGATTTTCGGACATGGCGATAATTTTGTGACATATGTATTGCGGAAGGCGGAAAGTGGAGAACTAATCGAGGCTGCAATAGATGAGACCGGATGTCCGACCAGTGCGAAGGATTTGGCACGTATTATTTTGTATCTTGTTACAACGAATGAATATGGAACCTATCATGCAACATGTAAAGGACTTTGCAGTCGATATGATTTTGCAAGAGAGATTCTATCTCTGGCAGGTCTTCATGCAGAAGTAAAAGAGATTTCAATTGCAGATTCTAAAGAACATCTGGTACGGCCAGCATATGCGGTTCTGGATAATTTTATTTTACGGATCATTGATGTATATGAAATGCCGAAATGGAAACAGTCTCTTGAGGAATACATTGCCGAGTGGAAGGAGGAGACTCATGAGTAATACAAAAGAAAAGAAAAAGATGGGACTTACTACGAAAATATTCATTTCCCTTCTTGCAGGAGCGCTGTTTGGTGTGATTTTATGTTATCTTGTCCCGAAAAGCAGTATCAAAGATGATGTAATCGTAGAAGGAATTTTATATGTAATCGGACAAGGATTCATCCGTTTGATGAAGATGCTTGTTGTTCCACTTGTATTTTGTTCGATCGTATGTGGAAGTATGTCGATTGGAGATACAAAAAAACTTGGAACAGTCGGCGTGCGTACACTCGTTTTTTATCTGTTTACAACAGCCGTTGCAGTTACAGTTGCGTTATCTGTCGGTAATTTGATTAATCCTGGCAAAGGACTGGATATGAGCAGTATTCAGCAGAATGCTGCGGAAGTGGAGTCCATGAAAGCAACTACACTGACAGAAACGCTCCTGAATATCATTCCGGACAATCCGCTGAATGCGCTGGCAAACGGAACAATGCTTCAGATTATTGTATTTGCACTGATCGTCGGTGTTATTCTGGCAAAGCTAGGAGAGCGTACAGAGACAGTCAGCAATTTCTTCAGTCAGTTCAATGACATCATGATGGAAATGACAATGATGGTCATGGGACTTGCTCCGATCGGAGTATTCTGCCTGATCGCACGTACTTTTGCCAATATCGGTTTCAGCGCATTCATTCCGCTTGCAAAATACATGATCGGTGTCCTGCTTGCACTTGCCCTGCAGTGTTTTGTTATATATCTGGGACTTTTAAAAGGATTTACAGGACTGAATCCGTTCAAATTTATTAAAAAATTCTTCCCGGTTATGGCGTTTGCATTTTCAACAGCAACATCCAATGCTACCATTCCGCTTTCCATCGATACGCTGTCTAAAAAAATGGGTGTATCCAAGAAAATTTCGTCCTTTACGATCCCGCTTGGTGCGACGATCAATATGGATGGAACAGCGATTATGCAAGGTGTAGCTGTTGTGTTTGCGGCACAGGCATTTGGAATCCATCTTTCTCTTACCGATTATGTTACGGTTATCGGGACAGCGACACTTGCATCTATCGGAACGGCCGGAGTACCAAGTGTAGGTCTTGTTACACTTACAATGGTATTTAATTCTGTAGGACTCCCGGTTGAGGCAATCGGACTGATCATGGGTATTGACCGTATTCTTGACATGACACGAACAGCCGTTAATATTACAGGTGATGCTGTATGTACAACAATCGTTGCACATCAGAACAAGGCGCTGGATCGTGAGGTATTTAATAAAAAGGAAGAAAAAGCTTAAGATAAAAGGAGAGATGCTTCTATGAAAGAATGGTTGAAACACTGGGATGAGACAAAGAGACTTACGAGAGAGGAAGCAATTAAAATTTTAAATCTTCCAAAGGAAGACATGGATGATCTGATCGCATGTGCCTATGCGCTCCGTACAAAGTATAAAGGCAAGAAAGTAAGCGTACAGCTTCTGACTAATGTCCGCAGCGGAAACTGTTCACAGAACTGTGCATATTGTGCACAGTCCTGCGAGTCGCATGCGGCCATTGAAAAATATCGTCGTGTTTCGGATGAAAAACTTTACGGGGATAACGATCTGGTAGATGACAAGCATCTGGCAAGACACTGTATCGGTCTGAGCGGAATTCAGTTTTCAGATGCAGAGATTGAAGATCTTGCAGAACGTATCCGGGAAATGAAGAAGAAAGGAACGCAGATCTGCTGTTCTATTGGATTTCTGACGGAGAAACAGGCGAGACTTTTAAAAGATGCCGGACTGGACAGGATCAATCATAATCTGAACAGCAGCCGGAGATTTTACCCGGAGATCTGTACGACGCACACTTACGAGCAGCGTGTGGCAAATATACATATGCTTCAGGATATCGGCTTCGAGATCTGCAGCGGTGGTATTATCGGAATGGGAGAGAGCAAAGAAGATGTTGTGGACATGCTTCTGGATCTTCGTGAAATTCATCCGGAATCTGTACCAATCAATTTCCTGCTTCCGATTCCGGGGACACGACTTGCAGACAGGGATATTTCCGGACTTACACCGGAATACTGCATGAAAGTTTTATGCCTTGCAAGACTTATGATCCCGACTTCAGATATCCGTTGTGCGGCCGGAAGAGAAGTATATTTTAAAGGAATAGAGCCGACGCTTTTCAAAGTTGTTGATTCGATTTTCGCATCCGGATATCTGACCGCAGACGGTCAGGGGATTGATGCTACAATGCAGATGATTCGAGATGCCGGATTTGATGGTGAAATAGAGTCTACAGACGAAGAGTAGGATAATACAATGAAAAAAAAGAATAGTAAAATACTTCGGACTTTATTTTTATCAACTTTATATTTAAGCACATTCACCTTTGGAGGTGGATATGTCATTGTGTCATTAATGAAAAAAGATTTTGTCGATGCCAGACACTGGATCGATGAGGAGGAGATGCTGGATCTTGTGGCAATCGCCCAGTCAGCGCCGGGGGCAATTGCTGTCAACGGCGCGATTGTTGTCGGATATAAACTGGCAGGAATTCTAGGCGCATTCGTTGCTATTTTCGGAACAGTTATCCCTCCTTTTGTCATTATATCGATATTATCTGTCTGCTATCAGGCATTCCGCTCCAACCTGCTGGTTGCACGGATGCTGGAAGGTATGCAGGCGGGTGTGGGAGCTGTGATTGCTTCTGTTACTTTTGGGATGGGATGTTCGGTTATAAAGGAGAAAGATGTGATATCCTTGCTTGTTCTGATTCTTTCATTTCTTCTTGCATGCAGCGGGGAAATTAATATCGTCTGGATTATTCTCGGATGCGGAATCCTTGGTGTTATACGGACTATGCTTGAAAGGAAGGTGCGGAAATGATTTATATCCAGCTTTTCCTTAGTTTCCTTCAGGTTGGATTATTCAGCTTTGGCGGTGGTTATGCAGCGCTTCCGCTTATTCAGAGCCAAATCGTCGATGCGCACAGATGGCTGGATGTTAAAGAATTTACAGATCTTATTACATTATCACAGATGACACCCGGACCGATCGCCATCAATTCGGCAACATTTGTCGGAATTAAAGTAGCAGGAGTGCCGGGAGCGCTTGCAGCAACACTTGGGAATATCCTTCCGTCCTGTATTATTGTGACAGCTATTGCGAAACTATACTTAAAATACCGGAAATTAGATTTGTTGCAGGGAGTTTTGAAATCCCTGCGCCCGGCAGTAGTCGCACTAATTGCCTCTGCAGGAGTCAGTATTTTAAAAAATGCTTTCTTGGAAGCAGGCAGTGTACTGTCTGTCACTGGTATAAATATACCGCTTTTCGTAATTTTTCTGATTTGTCTGATATTATTATGCTGGAAAAAATGGAACCCGATTATAGTCATGCTACTGGCAGGCATACTAAATGTCATATTTTGTTATGTCAAATAGTGAAGAATTTTTGGGGATTTTACCAAAGACTAAGGTACAGATTTTATTCATTTGCATATACGATTTAAAACACCTTTTTGCAAAATATACAAAAAGGTGTTTTTTTTATGTACAATCAGATTAAAATAGATCAACTTAAAGTGTATGAATTGTGGAAAAGATGAAAAAACTATCTAATTTTTATACAAATAAGATAATATCAAACAGCTTTCACAATGCTACAGTGAATTGAAAATATTTTTCAGCATATTGACCAAAATTTCAATAAACTATTGTTATTGTTGAAAAATGTATGTATAATAGGGATAAATCAGATGAATATATAAGGTTCATCTATAACAGTCGTGAAACAATGAGAACGAAGGAGGGTATTCTATGTTAAGTTCAGTATTTCAAAATCTAGTCGGGCGGGAATCGCTCATCGCAGCAGAAGATACATGGGCATTACTCGCAATCATGTGTCTTGGTGTTGCTTTTTCTATCTACTTAGAGCAAAAGTACAATTGGGCATCGAAAGTTTCCGGTGCGATCCTGGCACTGATCATTGCAATGGTACTTGCAAACTTAAGTATCATTCCTATTCACAGTGTACTGTATGACGATATTGTCTGGGGTATGATCGTACCAATGGGTATTCCGTTATTGCTTCTTCAGTGTAACCTTTCCCGTGTATGGAGAGATACCGGTAAGATGTTGATCGTATTCCTGATCGGTGCAGTTGGTACAGTATGTGGTGCAATTATTGCATTCTTTGCACTGCGTGGACCATTCGGTGATGCAAGCGGACTCGCAAAAGTAGCAAGTATGATGACCGGTTCTTATATCGGTGGTGGTGTAAACTTTGCAGCAATGGCATCACAGTATGCGGCAGGTGAAGATTTAACAGCGGCAGCAACAGTTGCAGATAACCTTTTGATGGCTGCATATTTCTTCGTACTGATCGCATTTGCAGGTATGAAATTCTTCCGTTCACACTTCGCACATCCACATATTGACGAAGTAGAAGCGGGAATTTCAAAAGACGCTGCTCAGACACAGGCTGCAGCATTTTGGAGCCGTAAAGATATCTCTTTGAAGGATATCGCTTACAATATTGCATATTCTGTAACAATCGTATGGGTTTCACAGTTTATCGCTGGAACGATCAGCGGAGCTGTTGGTGAGAATGCAACTGGATTTATGGATTTCATCGGTAAATTCTTCGGAAGCCAGTATGTATGGATCACAACATTCTCAGTAATCGTTGCAACATTCTTCCATAAACAGGTAGAAGAGAATCTGCATGGCTCACAGGAGATTGGTACTTTTTTAATCTACTTATTCCTGTTTGTAATCGGTGTTCCGGCAAACATTATCACAGTAGTTACAAAGTCACCTCTGCTTCTTGTACTTACAGCTATCATGGTTTGTGTAAACATGTTATTCTGTTTCATCGGAGCAAAGATCTTCAAATGCGATTTGGAAGATGCGATTATTGCCTCCAATGCAAATATCGGTGGACCGACAACAGCTGCCGGTATGGCTATTTCACAGGGATGGAGCCGTCTGGTTGGACCTGCAATGTTAGTAGGTACTCTCGGATATGTAATCGGTAACTACCTTGGAACTATGATTGGAGTTCTCTTAGGAGCATAAGAATTACATAATATATTGAAAGCGACTGGTAAACGGCGCGTTCCCGTAAAAGGGGACGCGCCGATTATAAAAAATGGGATTTTATAAATGTCGGAACTGAAAGCAGAATGGATTAGACAATGTAAGAAAGGATGGTAGATTATGTATTTTGACGCACATTCGGATATTTGGTGTGATGTAACCGCACGTAGATTAAAGGGCGAAACCGATGTATTACGCAGACGTCATCTGGAAAGGCTTAGAAAAGGCGGCGTAGAAGGAAGCATTTTTGTAATCTGGGTAGATCCGCCGTATGATGTAGATTATGTAAAGAGAACAAAAGAGATTATGCAATGTGCAAAAGCGGAGGCTGAGGAATGTGATGAAATCCGTATTGTACATAACTACGCAGAGATGATGCAGGCGAAAGCTGATGGCAAGATTTATGTATTTCATGGAATTGAAGGACTCGCAGCAATCGGGGAAGATATTTCTAAGATCGATGAATATTATGATTTTGGCTGCAGGCATGCAATCCTTACGTGGAATGAAGCAAATGCACTTGGCGCAGGCGCAAACTCCGGCGAATCCTACGGACTTACGGAAACAGGTAAGAAAGCTGCCAGAAAAGTACAGGATAAGGGCATGATCCTTGATATGTCACATCTGAATGAAGCTGGTTTCTGGGACTGCATGAAGCTTGCTACGAAGCCAATCATTGCTTCTCATTCAAACTGCCGTGCGCTCTGTGATGTGCCGCGTAACCTGACAGATGATCAGCTTCGTGCCATCCGTGATGTAGACGGTGTTGTCGGACTTAATTCTTTCAAAGACTTCATTGATCCGAGAGGACCGGAACAGACCGTTGAGAATCTTGCAAGACATGCAGATCATATGATCAATGTAATGGGCATCGATCATGTTGGCTGTGGATTTGATTTCTTTGAGTTTATCAATGATGAGGCGATGGGAACTATGACAGAAGATTCCAGCCCGGCAGCACACGGTATGAAGGATGCTTCAGAGATTCCGAATCTCTTTAGCTGTTTCGAGAAGATGGGAATGACCAAAGAAGAGATGGATAAGATTGCCAGAGTTAATTTTCAAAATCTTGTTAAACGGACAATTGGATAATAAAAAAATTTAAAAACATGCAATTCGAAGGCTCCCTTTTCAGGGAGCCCTTTTTAGGTTACCATAATAACCAGTGAAAGCTGCCAGTGACAGGTTATGAAGTGATTTGGGAAAAAATACTTCCTATTTACCAATGTGTTCAATTTGTGGTACAATTAAACGAGTGTATGCAAAGAGAACATTTAAAAACCAAGGAGTAACCATGAGAAAATTAGCATTAACTGATGATATATTGATGAAGATCGAGAAGCCGGCGCGCTATATCGGAAACGAAGTGAATTCGGTCATGAAAGATAAGACGAAAGTCGATATCCGGTTTGCCATGTGTTTCCCGGATGTGTACGAGATTGGAATGTCACATCTTGGAATCCAGATTCTCTATGATATGTTTAACCGTAGAGAGGATGTCTGGTGTGAGAGAGTTTATTCACCGTGGACAGATCTGGATGCGGTTATGCGCGAGAAGAAGATTCCGTTGTTTGCGCTGGAATCGCAGGATCCGATCAAAAATTTTGATTTCTTAGGCATTACGATCCAGTATGAGATGTGTTATACGAACATTTTACAGATTCTGGATCTGTCCGGGATCCCGATAAAAACAAAAGACAGAACAGAAGAAGATCCGATCGTGATCGGTGGTGGTCCATGCACGTACAATCCGGAGCCACTGGCAGATTTCTTTGACCTGTTTTATATGGGTGAAGGCGAAACCGTTTATGATGAATTACTGGATCTTTACAAGAAGAATAAAGCAGCAGGAGGCTCCAGATGGGATTTCCTTGAGATGGCTGCAGAAGTAGAAGGAATATACATTCCGTCTTTTTATGATGTAGAATATAAGGAAGATGGTACCATCCTCTCTTTTACACCGAACAATGTTCATGCAAAAGAGAAGATTAAGAAGCAGGTTGTAATGGATATGTCTAGTGCGCCATATCCGGAAAAACCGGTTGTACCTTTTATTAAAGCAACACAGGATCGTGTCGTACTGGAGATCCAGCGCGGTTGTATCCGTGGCTGCCGCTTCTGCCAGGCAGGAATGCTATATCGCCCGACAAGAGAAAAAGACGTAGAAGTTTTAAAAGATTATGCATATAAGATGCTGAAAAATACAGGACACGAAGAAATCTCTCTAAGTTCTTTAAGTTCCAGTGATTATAGTCATTTAAAAGAGCTGGTCACATTTTTGATTGATGAGTTTAAGTCCAAGGGAATTAACATCAGTCTGCCATCGCTTCGAATAGATGCATTTTCGCTGGATGTAATGGGACAGGTGCAGGATATCCGCAAGAGCAGCCTGACATTTGCGCCGGAGGCTGGGTCCCAACGTATGCGTGATGTCATCAACAAAGGACTGACAGAGGAGATTATTTTAGATGGCGCAGGACAGGCTTTTGAAGGAGGCTGGAATAAGGTAAAACTTTATTTCATGCTGGGATTACCGACAGAGACCGAAGATGATATGCGTGCTATTCCAGAGCTGGCAGATAAAATTGCAAGACGTTATTACGAGATCCCGAAGGATCAGCGGAACGGAAAATGCCAGATTACGACAAGTACATCGTTCTTTATACCGAAACCGTTTACTCCGTTCCAGTGGGCGAGAATGTATACGAATGAAGAATACATCTCCAGAGCTGCGATTGTAAAACACGCATTTAACGATCAGTTGAACCGGAAGAGTCTGAAATATAACTGGCATGATGCAGAAGTAACGGTATTGGAAGGTGTTTTTGCCAGAGGAGACCGTAAGACTTCCGCAGTTATCGAAGAAGCTTATCGTCTGGGATGTCTGTATGATTCCTGGAGCGATCAGTTTGATAATAATAAATGGATGCAAGCGTTTGAAAATACAGGACTGGATATTGCATTTTATAATCACAGAGAGCGTTCACTTGAGGAAGTGTTCCCGTGGGATTTCATAGACATTGGCGTGACGAAAGATTTCCTGAAACGGGAATGGAATCATGCAATGAACGCAGAAGTCACACCGAATTGCCGGATGAAATGTTCCGGTTGTGGTGTGGCAAAATGGAAAGGAGGTGTCTGTATTGAAAGCAAGAATTAAATTCCGTAAATATGGAGTAATGCGTTTTATTGGACACCTGGATGTGATGCGTTTCTTTCAGAAAGCGATCCGCAGGGCAGAGATCCCGATTGCATTTACGAGTGGATACAGCCCACATATGATCATGTCATTTGCGCAGCCGCTTGGTGTCGGTGTGACAAGTGACGGAGAATATTTTGATATTGAGTTGACAGAAGCAATCGCCTCAGAGCAGGCAGTTGCACAGTTAAATGCTGTGATGGTCGAGGGAATTGAAGTTACCGGTTTCCGTGAGATCTCTTCGGATAAAAAAGCAAGCGGTATGACGATCGTAGCTGCGGCAGATTACAAAGTGACTCAGCCACAGACTTTTCAGCATGCGGAAGATATAAGAGTACTTTCGGAAAAATGGAAAGACAGTGTGTGTGCATTTATGAAAGAACCGCAGATCATCGTATGGAAGAAAACAAAACGAAGTGAGAAAGAAGTCGATATCAAACCGATGATTTACGATATGCATGCAGAGGATGACGGCATTTTTCTGTTCCTTGCAACAGGTAGTGAGCAGAATTTGAAACCGGATCTCGTAATGAAAGCGTTCCTGCGCTTCATCGGTGAAAATCCGGAGGAAGTACCGCTTCATTTCCACCGCTTGGAAGTATATGCGAAGAATCCGGAATCAGCAGGTGGAACAACAAAAAACGATTTCATTTCGTTGGAAGACCTGGGAAAAGACATTGTAACCACTTAAATATGTGTGCTTATACAGATATAAACATGAATGATATAAAGGAGTGAACTTCTTATGAGCAAGAAGGAATTAAAGACAAATGCCATGCGTATGCTGGACCGCATGAAGATTCCTTATGAATATGAAACTTATGAATGTGAAGACTTCACGGATGGTATTGAAACTGCAGATAAACTTGGATATGACCATGCGCTTGTATACAAGACGCTTGTGACGACCGGCAAGAGCGGTGAACATTATGTGTTTGTCATTCCAATCGAAGCAGAGATTGATTTTAAGAAGGCAGCAAAAGCGGTCGGTGAGAAATCGCTGGAGATGCTGCATTTAAAAAATCTGACAAAAGTAACCGGATATGTGCGTGGCGGCTGTACGGCAATTGGAATGAAAAAACAGTTTCCGACAGTCATACAAAAAGATGCGGAAGAACTTACGCAGATGCATGTCAGTGGCGGTAAATTAGGAATGCAGTTAAAACTTGCTCCGGCGGATCTTAAGAAGGCAGCAAAAGCACAGTTTGCAGACGTTATCCGCGATCATTAAAAATCTGCGGATATATGGGAAATATTTCCGTATACAGTTTTTGGAAACAAAGTACAATCAAGAAGAGAAGGAAGAAAAAATGATACCTGAATTAAGGGAGAATACCAATACAGTTATTTTTGATATTGGAAATGTATTAATTTATTTTGCGTGGAAAGAATATCTGGAATCATTAGGATTTTCAGAAGAGACGACCAAGCATGTGGCGGATGCTATGTTTTGTAATAAAGACTGGGATGCAGGAGATTCCGGTCTGGTAACAACCGAAGAATGGCTGGAACTTTTTATAGAAAATGATCCGGCGTATGAGAAAGAGATACGGACAACCTTTGCTGGATTCGGAGCATCTATCGTACCATTTCCTTTTATTGAAGAATGGTTTGCATATTTTCGCGAAAAAGGAATGAAGCTTTATTATCTGTCTAATTATTCGGATGAAATGTTCCGTCAGTCAGAAGAAAAGCTTGCGTTTTTAAAGAGTTTTGACGGCGGTGTGTTTTCATGGCAAGAAAAATGTATGAAACCGGATTCAAAGATTTATCAGATATTATTAGACCGATATAACATAGATCCAAAACATACAGTATTTTTTGATGACCGTGTCGCGAATGTGGAAGCTGCCGAGAAATTCGGCATACAGGGCATCCTGTTTCATACAGATATTCCATTGCAGATGATGGGAAAATAAGGTAATATAGTAGCAGCAAAAGAAAAGGCAACCTGGAGGAATACAAAAATGTTAATTAAAGTTGTTAAATTCGGAGGAAGTTCACTGGCAAGCGCCGAACAGTTTGAAAAAGTCGGTGCGATCATCAGAAAAGATTCCAGCAGACGTTATGTGATTCCGTCTGCGCCGGGAAAACGTACCTCTGACGATACAAAAGTAACGGATATGCTGTACAGTTGTTATGGACAGGCAATCCTTGCATATGACGACGAAGAAAAAGAAGAACACATGGAGAATTTTGAGAATCTTCTGACTGCGATCAAAGCACGTTATCAGTCAATTATTGACGGACTTGGACTTAAAATTTCGCTGGAGGAAGATTTCAAGATTATCCGTAAGAATTTTCTTGCCAAGATTGGAAGAGATTATGCGGCATCCCGCGGTGAATTTCTGAATGGTAAGATTATGGCTGAATATCTCGGATATACATTCATTGACGCAGCCGAAGTTGTTTTCTTTGATGAAGAAGGTAATTTTGATGCAGAAAAGACCGATGAGGTGTTGACTGCAAAACTTGCAGATATAGAACGTGCGGTAATTCCGGGATTTTACGGTTCTGAACCGGATGGAAGTGTGAAAACATTTTCCCGTGGTGGATCGGATATTACCGGATCTATCGTTGCAAAAGCGGTTCATGCAGAGATGTATGAAAACTGGACAGATGTATCCGGATTCCTGATTACGGATCCAAGAATCATTCCGAATCCGAAACCGATCGATGTGATCACATACCGCGAACTTCGTGAGCTGTCCTATATGGGCGCTACGGTTCTTCACGAAGATGCCATTTTCCCGGTGCGCAAGGAAGGTATCCCGATCAATATCCGCAATACGAATGCACCGGAGGATAAAGGAACTCTGATTGTGGAAGCAACATGTCAGAAACCACGTTTTGTTATTACCGGTATTGCAGGTAAGAAGGATTTCGCTTCTGTAACTGTGGAGAAAGCGATGATGAACTCTCAGGTTGGGTTCTGCCGTAAAGTGTTGGAAGTTTTTGAAGAGAACCATGTTTCTATCGAACATATGCCATCCGGAATTGATACGATGACAATTTTTGTTCACCAGGAAGAATTTGAAGAAAAAGAGCAGAAAGTGATCGCAGGCATTCACAGAGAAGTGGAACCGGATTATCTGGAACTGGAATCTGACCTTGCACTGATCGCAGTTGTAGGACGTGGAATGAGAGCAACCAGAGGTACTTCCGGACGTATTTTCTCTGCGCTTGCACATGCAAATATTAACGTCCGTATGATCGACCAGGGTTCCAGTGAGCTGAATATTATCATTGGTGTCAGCAACCATGATTTTGAAGGTGCGATCAAAGCAATTTATGATATTTTTGTAACTACACAAATTTAGGAGGCTGTTCAAAAGATGAATATTTTATTTTTCCTGAAGCCAAAGAGTGAACTTGCATTTATTTATGATTATCATACACTCAGACAGGCTTTGGAAATTATGGAACACTACAGATATACATGTGTCCCGATTTTGAATAAAGAGGGAAAATATGTCGGCAGTATCACAGAAGGTGATCTTTTGTGGGCTGTCAAAAAATTAAAACTATTGAATCTTAAAGATGCTGAGAATATCAGTATCATGAAAATTGACAGAAGAAATGATTACCAGTGTGTCAATGCCGAATCTAAGATGGAAGACCTGATCGGACGTGCAATGGAGCAGAACTTTGTGCCGGTTGTGGATGATCAGGAACATTTTATCGGAATGATCACAAGACGTGATATTATCAAATATTGTTACGACAAGATAAAAGAGTATGAAAAAAATGGTAATTGATTTTCATACACATATGTTTCCAGATAAGATTGCTGACAAGACGATTACATTTCTGGCAGAGGTCTGTCAGATGCCACCGCAGACAGATGGAACATACACGGGACTTTCAGAGTCTGCGAAAAAGGGTGGTGTAGACTTAAGTATTGCACTTCCGGCTATGACAAAGCCTTCCCAGTTTGATTCGGTCAATACATTTGCCGCTGCACATCAGGAAGGAAATGTCATCTCTTTCGGAGGCATCCATCCGGCGACAGAACATTACCGAGAAGAACTCCGGCATATAAAAGAACTGGGACTTAAAGGGATCAAATTACATCCGGATTATCAGGATATGTATTTTAATGATATCCGTTATAAAAGACTGGTAGATTATGCCACAGAACTTGGACTTATCATTGTCGTCCATGCGGGACTTGACCCGAAATGCCCGGATGACGTTCACTGTACACCGGAGATGGCTGCAGAAGTTATAGATGAGGTTCACCCTGCGAACCTTGTCCTTGCCCATCTCGGCGGCAATGAGATGTGGGATGATGTAGAAAAATACCTGGTCGGAAAAGATGTATATTTGGACACTGCCGTGGTACTTGATGTGATAAAAGAAGATCAGTTTCTTCGGATCGTGCGTAATCACGGTGCTGATAAGATCCTTTTCGGAACCGATGTTCCGTGGCGGGATCAGGGGGCATTTGTACATCTGTTAAATGATTCTAAACTTACACAGGAAGAAAAAAATAAGATTTTTTATAAAAATGCTTGTAAACTGCTTGATTTTCAGGGAAACATGTGCTAATATACAATAGTATGCCGCACAATGAGGTTGAAGTTCTGCCATAATTCATGTGACAGACACCGTAATTGGCGAGTAATGATAATAGGAGGTGCCATATGTACGCAATTATAGCAACAGGTGGTAAACAGTACAAAGTAGCCGAAGGCGATATCATTAAAGTAGAAAAGCTTGGTGTAGAAGCCGGAGAGACTTTTACATTTGACCAGGTGCTTGCAGTAAGTGACAACGGATTAAAGATCGGTAATCCTACAGTTGAAGGTGCAACTGTTGAAGCTTCTGTAGTTGAAAACGGAAAAGCTAAAAAAGTAATCGTTTACAAGTACAAGAGAAAAACAGGATACCACAAGAAAAATGGTCACAGACAGCAGTACACAGCAGTAAAGATTGAAAAAATCAATGCTTAATATTGGAGAATATCCATGTTTCATGTAACAGTATATGTGAATTCAGCAAAAGAATACATCGGTTTTCAGACATCAGGTCATGCAGGATATGCACCGGAGGGAAAGGACATTGTCTGTGCAGCAGCGTCGGTTCTCACGATTAATACAATAAATGCGATTGATCAGTTTACAGGTGATCGTGCAATACTTGAGGCAGAACAGACGGAAGGATACATTTCCTACCGGATTGATGGAGAAGTGTCTGCGGATGCGGAACTTCTTCTTAAGTCGATGGTTCTCGGATTGACAGAGATGTCACATGATGAAGACTATGCACAATATATTGATCTAACATTCGAGGAGGTGTAACAACCATGATGAAATTAAACCTTCAGTTTTTCGCTCATAAGAAAGGTGTTGGTTCTACAAAGAACGGTAGAGATTCTGAGTCTAAAAGACTTGGCGCCAAGAGAGCTGACGGACAGTTTGTAAAAGCTGGTAACATCCTTTACAGACAGCGCGGAACAAAGATTCACCCAGGTGTTAACGTTGGACGCGGTGGTGATGATACATTATTCGCACTTGTTGATGGTGTAGTTAAATTTGAGAGAAAAGGAAGAGATAAGAAACAGGTTTCTATCTATCCAGTTGCTCAATAATTAAGAATCAGAGGAGAGTGTTGCGATATAACTGATCACAGTTATGAGGCAGCACTCTTTTTAAATAACAGAAAATTGCATTGTAACCGATTAGACAGGTTTTTATATATTTAAGGAGAAAGATTTATGTTTGCAGACAGAGCAAAGATATTTATCAGATCAGGAAAAGGCGGAGACGGACATGTCAGCTTCCGCCGGGAGCTCTATGTCCCGAACGGCGGTCCGGATGGCGGTGATGGCGGCCGCGGTGGCGATGTCATCTTTGAAGTTGATGAAGGTCTTAACACACTTCAGGATTTCAGACATCGCAAAAAATTCTCTGCAAAAGACGGAGAACAGGGCGGCAAGAGACGCTGCCATGGAAAAGATGCTGAAGATATCATTTTAAGAGTACCGGAAGGTACTGTGATCAAAGAGTCTGAGTCTGGAAAAGTAATCGCAGATATGTCCGGAGATAATCGCAGACAGATTGTTTTAAAAGGTGGCAAAGGCGGTCTGGGAAATCAGCATTTTGCAACAGCTACAATGCAGATTCCCAAGTATGCACAGCCTGGTCAGCCTGCACAGGAGCTCTGGGTGAATCTGGAGCTGAAAGTAATTGCTGATGTGGGACTTGTCGGATTTCCAAATGTAGGCAAATCTACATTGTTATCCAGAGTAACAAATGCGCAACCGAAAATTGCAAATTATCATTTCACAACACTGAATCCAAATCTTGGTGTTGTCGATCTGGAAGGAGCAAGCGGTTTTGTAATCGCAGATATTCCAGGATTGATCGAAGGCGCTTCTGAAGGAGTCGGTCTTGGGCATGAATTCCTTCGCCACATCGAGAGAACAAAGATGATGATCCATGTAGTAGACGCTGCCGGAAGTGAAGGACGTGATCCGGTTGATGATATTCATAAGATCAATGCCGAACTTGAAGCTTACAATCCTGAGATTGCAGCTCGTCCGCAGGTTATTGCTGCAAATAAGACGGATCTGATATACAGCGAAGACGAAGATCCGGTTGCAAGATTAAAGGCCGAATTTGAACCAAAAGGAATTCGTGTATTTCCAATCTCAGGTGCAACCGGAGTCGGTATTTCAGAGCTTTTATATTATGTATCCGGCGAAATTGCCAAGCTGGATAATACACCGATTGTATTTGAACAGGAATATTTCCCTGAGGAAGAACTTTTATATATCGATCTTCCATATACCGTTGAAAAGGAAGATAATGTATATGTTGTAGAAGGGCCAAAGATTGAGAAGATGCTTGGTTATACAAACCTGGATTCTGAGAAGGGATTTGCATTCTTCCAGAAATTCCTGAAAGACACCGGTATTTTAGATGAACTGGAAGAAGCCGGTATCCAGGAAGGTGATACAGTAAGAATGTATGGATTGCAGTTTGATTATTATAAATAAATGATAACAAAATAGGAGAGAAAGCATGACAACGAAACAGAGAGCTTATTTAAAAAGTCTTGCCATGACAATGGATCCGATCTTCCAGGTCGGGAAAAACAGCATGACACCGGAATTTACAAAAGCGATTGCTGAAGCTTTGGAAGCACGCGAACTAATTAAGATCAGTGTGCTGAAAAACTGTGCAGATGATCCGAAAGAACTGGCGTCACTGCTTGCTGAACGTACACGCTCCCAGGTTGTACAGGTGATCGGCAAGAAGATAGTCCTTTACAAAGAAGGAAAAGATAAAAACAAAAAAATACAGCTTCCATAGTGAAATTGAAAAACAGCGGAACAAAGTAAGCAGGAGAGAAGCAACCATGAAAATAGGTATTATGGGTGGTACGTTTGATCCAATCCATAACGGACATTTAATGCTCGGAGATACGGCAAGAGATCAGTTCGGTCTGGACGTTATATGGTTTATGCCAAACGGACGTCCTCCGCACAAGGCATTAGATTCTATAGGATCAGACACAGATATGCGTGCAAAGATGGTGGAACTGGCTATCAAAGATCACAAATCATTTGAATTACAGGATTATGAACTAAAAAGAAAAGAAGTCTCCTATTCGTATGAGACACTGGAATATTTTCATGCAGTATATCCGGAAGATGAATTTTATTTTATTATTGGTGCGGACTCTCTTCGTGATATTGAAAAATGGGTGCATCCAGAGCGGTTGCTTGCGGTCTGCCACGTGCTGGCTGCTTACAGGGATGAGTGGAATACCAGACAGACAATGCTGGAACATATTTCTTACCTGAATGATAAATACCATGCACGTATCAAGCTTTTACAGTCTCCGCTGATTGCAATATCTTCTCACGAATTGCGTGCAAAGATAAGAGCAGGAGAGCCTATTACCGGGCTTGTTCCTGCGGAAGTGGAAGCATTTATTGCAAAGGAAGGTTTGTATGAATCATAAAGTACGTAAAATACGCAAAAAATTAAAGTCAGAACTGGACACAGACCGTTATGAACATACATTGGGCGTTATGTATACAGCTTCATCGCTCGCTATGTGCCATGGCGAAGATATTGAGAAGGCATTGCTTGCCGGACTCCTGCATGATTGCGCCAAATGCATTCCTTCAGAAACCAAGATCCGTCTCTGTGACAAATATCACCTGAGCATATCTGAAGTAGAGATGAAGAATCCAAGTCTCCTCCATGCGAAACTGGGCGCCTTTCTGGCTGCCAGAAATTATCATGTTGAGAATCGGGAGATTGTAGATGCAATTGCCTGTCATACGACAGGAAGACCGCATATGTCCCGTCTGGATAAGATTTTGTATATTGCCGACTACATTGAGCCTGGGCGCAGGGAATTGCCGAATATGGCGGATGTGCGGAAAATGGCATTTCAGGATCTTGATGAATGTCTCTACAGAATTTTAAAAGATTCGCTGGTATATTTAAACAGCCGGAATCTTCCACTGGATCCAATGACGGAAAAGACATATTTATATTATAAAGAAAAACTCGGAAAGGAGAGTTGACGATGGATCAGGCATTAGACATGGCTAAAATCGCTTATGAAGCACTTGACGAAAAAAAAGGCGAGGCGATCAAAGTAATCGATATCTCACAGATATCTGTAATTGCTGATTACTTTATCATCACAAACGGTACCAGTGACAGTCAGGTGAAGGCACTGGTCGAAAATGTACAGGAAAAACTGGCAAGAGTCGGTCATCATCCAAAGCAGACAGAAGGAAATAGAAGCGGAACTTGGGTACTGCTGGATTATGGTGATATTATCGTACATGTATTTGATAAAGAGAACCGTTCTTTCTACAATCTGGAGCGCACCTGGAGCGATGGGACAGAGGTAGAGATGTAAAATAACAATTCTTTTAAAGGATTTAAAAGGCGTTTGTGAAAATAATTATAGAATAAAGAATAGAAATGATAAAAGGCCTGCAAGTGCGTCTGTTAAAGTCAGCGCTTGCAGGCTTTTTTGTTATGACGACGCTTAAAATGCATGCACTCGTACAGATGCAGCCTCAAACCGCCAGCGAATCAATGATAAAATTATTAATCTTAGCGCATAAAGCGGAACACACCGATAACTTTACCTAAGATCGTACAGTCCGGAACAATGATTGGATCCATAAAATCATTCTCCGGCTGCAGACGAATGACACCTTCCTCTTTATAAAAGGTTTTAACTGTAGCACCATCTTCAATCATAGCAACAACCATATCACCATTGTGTGCAGTATTCTCTTCCTGAGCAAGAACATAATCCCCATTCAGAATTCCGGCATTAATCATACTTTCACCACAGACTTTTAGAAGAAATGTCTGCTTATTCGGCATAAATTCCATTGGGATAGGAAAGTATTCTTCAATATTCTGTTCTGCGAGAAGTGGTTCTCCGGCTGCGACACGCCCTACGATCGGGACGTTGACCATCTCACGTCTTGTAAAGTTAAATGCTTCATCTAAAATCTCAATCGCACGAGGCTTTGTCGAATCACGGCGGATATATCCGTTCTTCTCCAGTGTTTCTAAGTGGGAGTGTACAGAAGAAGTAGATTTTAAATGAACAGCCTCGCAGATATCACGAACGGCAGGTGGAAAACCACGTTCCAGAATCTGTGACTTAATGTAATCCAGAATCTCCTGTTGTTTTGCGCTTATCTTTCCCTGTGCCATATGTCATTGCCTCCGTATTCTATAATATATTATATAAGATATCAAAGCAAAATCCTCCGCAGTGATACCTGTAGTTCGTTATATGTCAGGAATTTTCTAATACCTAAAAATATTTTATCATAGAGATATTTAAAAAGCAAACAAATGTTTAGAAAATATGTTCGATTATTTGAAATAAATCTATTGACAACCGAACATTTGTTTTGTATAATGCATTTAGAACAAATGTTCAGGAACATATATTCGAAACTGTACAGAGGGGGAATCAGTTATGCGTAAGGGAAGTAATCATAGAACAGTAAAGAGAAGAAGAGAAGTGTTTTTGAAAAAAATATGTATTACGCTTGCACTGGCAGGTATTGTATTAACCGGTAGTATTGTCGGTGGAAGCCGGCTTGTATCAGCACATGATAACGCAGCGAAGGAATCTGTTGAATATAAGTACTACAAGAGCATTGAAGTTTCCAGAGGAGACAGTTTATGGAGCATTGCAAAAGAATATATGAGTCAGGACTATGATTCCATTTACGATTATATAGATGAATTAAAGCAGATGAATCATCTAGATTCGGATGATATTCATGCAGGACAGTATTTGACAGTATCATATTATGAGGCGAATTTCCAGTAATCAGGTAAGGATGTTTAATTGTCATAGCATCTTGAGAAAGTTGTCAGTTGCAAGTCTTGTAAGTTATTAATCCCGTGGATTTCAAAGGATTAATAATTAGTAATCTATTTTGATATATAAGGGAAACCCTATCTTATATATATTATACTCACCAAAAGAACAGATTTTGATAATGGTATTTCGTTATCTGAATTTGTTCTTTTTTATTTTAATTTTTCAAAATGTTGTTTATTTTCGCAAAAAGATGTATAATGAATTTAGAATTTCAATACGGATATAGAGATTATAAATATACAAAACGTCAATGAAAAAAGACGTTAATATAAAAGAGGAGGAATGTTACAATGAAAAAACAACTTTTTGATGCACATGGGGATATCTGGTCAGATGTTACAATTCACAGTCTGAAAGGAGAACGCGATATTTTCAGGAAGTACCATTTGGATAAGTTCAAAAAAGGTAATGTTTTTGGTGGTACGTTTGTAATGTGGATTGATCCACCATATGATGAAGATCCAAAGAAACGTATCAAACAAATTGAAGCTGCCGTACGTCAGGAGATTGAAGACTCAAAAGATATTCTGAATATCGTTAAAAAGTATGAGGATTTTGAGAAAGGTACAGCGGAGGGTAAGATTAATGTATTGATGGGACTGGAAGGTTTATCTTACATAGGCGAAGATATTGATCAGATCAATTATTATTATGACGAATTTGGTGTACGTGATATCATGGTAACATGGAATGAAGAGAATGCTCTTGGTTCCGGATGGCCGGGAGACAAGAACAGAGGCTTAACTCCAAAAGGGAAAGAAGCAATCAAACGTATGAATGAACTTGGTATTGTTCTGGATGTTTCTCATCTGAATGACAAAGGTTTCTGGGATATTATTGAATTATCAGACGGACATCCGGTTATTGCATCCCACAGTAACGCAAGAGCATTATCTGCACATGGACGAAACTTAAGTGATGAAATGATCAAAGCTTTAGCTGCAACCGGCGGTGTAATGGGAATGAACCGTCTGGATGCATTTATCAGTCCTGATAAAGCAAAACAGTCCGTAGAAGGTCTGGCAGAACATGTAGATTATATCGTCAATCTGGTAGGTATTGATCATGTCGGATGCGGATTTGATTTTGAAGATTATTTGAGTTCAGATGCACTTTCTAAGAATGGTGCACCGGACGAGAATCCGCTTGGAACAAAAGGCCTGTTATCTGCAGCAGATGCTTGGAACTTCATTGAGACATTGAAGAAAAAAGGCTACAGTGATGAAGATCTTGAAAAGATTGCTTATAAGAACTTCTACAGAGTATACAAACAGGTATTAAAATAAGAGATGCAGATAAAAAATATTTTATTATAATTTAATTTATGAATAAACGCATAATCTCTTCATAATATTTTTTAGCAGGAAGGTCAGTTGATAGAGAATCATCTGACCTTCCTGCTGTATCAAACATCCATCTTTTCTCTCATTATAAAATAAAAGTTTTTATTTTCCATATTCATAATATTATATCTCGTAGTCTGTTACCAAAAAGAGAATGTTATTCATAATATATCTATACGACAAATACCGATTTTTCCAAAAGATATAGACACGAAAATCAAAAATATGGTATAATACAGTTGTCAATATAATACACGGCAATTAAAATTAATCTTGATACTAAGTCTTTTCATATTGATGTTAGTTAGCTTTTAAGTTGAGTATATCTATATTGTGTAAATAAGTTCAAATAGTAAATAAAGTAAATAAATTGTATAATAAGGAGTCACAAGATATATGCAGACCAAAACATACCACGAACAGATTCAGATTGACGAAACGATACGATTAAGAGAAATCCTGCAGACGCTGCCGCCATTTGCCAAAGATTATTTTCGTGCCATAGAGCCCAGATCTTCCGCAAAAACAAGAATGAATTATGCATATGATATCCGGGTTTTCTTTCATTTCCTGATGGAAAATAATTCGTTTTATAAGAATTACACAATCGATCAGTTTAAAGTCAGTGATCTGGAGCGTTTAAAACCGGTAGATATCGAAGAATATATGGAATATTTGAAAGTATATAACCGTGAAGGCGAACGGATCACGAACAGTGAAAAAGGGCTTTCCAGGAAGATGTCAGCTCTGCGTAGCTTTTACCAGTATTATTTCAAACATCAGATGATTGAGAAAAATCCGACATTGCTGGTTGATATGCCCAAATTACATGAAAAAGCGATTATTCGTCTGGATACGGACGAGGTAGCGCTCTTGCTTGACTATGTAGAACATGCAGGCGAACATTTAACCGGTCAATCACTAACATATTACAGGAAAACAAGAGATCGTGATCTGGCAATCCTGACATTGCTTCTTGGCACTGGAATCCGTGTTTCAGAGTGCGTGGGACTGGATCTTACAGATGTAGATTTTAAAAATAATGGAATTACAGTTACACGAAAAGGTGGTAATCAGATGGTTGTTTATTTTGGGTCAGAGGTTGCGAATGCATTGGATACTTACATCTGTGGAGACAGAAAAGCAGCCACACCTCTCTCCGGTCATGAAAATGCACTTTTTTTATCTACTAGGCGCACACGTATGGGTGTTCAAGCTATAGAAAATATGGTGAAAAAATATGCCAGACAGGTGACACCGAACAAAAAAATAACACCGCATAAGCTGCGCAGCACTTATGGTACGGCGCTCTATAAAGAAACCGGTGATATTTATCTTGTTGCGGATGTTCTAGGACACAAAGATGTAAATACGACAAAGAAGCATTATGCCGCAATTGACGAAAACCGGCGTCGTCTTGCCGCTTCTGCTGTAAAATTAAGAGAGAGCTGACCGGCTTTCTCTTTTTCTTGTATTAAGAAAACCACGCGATAGTCGCGTGGTTCTATAATTAAATTCCGATATTACAGCTTCTTATTACTGTCGCGTTCTTTCAGTTCTACAAGTTTCTCAATAGCCTCTGCAGTTCCATCGATACCAAGCACGGAGCTGTCCAGGCTCATATGATAACTTTCTGCAGATCCCCATTTCTTATTGCTGTAGTAATTATAATAGCTTGCACGCTTTTTATCTGTTTTCATGATCATATCTTTTGCTTTTGCATCTGTCAGATCATAGATTCTGGCAATTCTGCGGATCCTTGCATCCAGATCGGCATGAATAAATACACTCAACAAATTCTCATTATCTTCCAATGCGTAATCTGCACATCTTCCTACAAGAATACACGGTCCTTCAGAAGCAATCTTCTTGATCGCATCAAACTGTGCAAGAAATACTTTATGGTTGATTGGCATATCCGCATAACTTCCGGATGAATATCCAAGAGAATAAGTATCCATTACAAGAGAATAAAGGAAACTGTTCGTTGGTTTCTCATCATGTGTCTCAAATAATTCTTCGCAGAGCCCACTTTCTTTTGCCGCTCTTGCAAGCATTTCTTTATCGTACAGCTTAATTCCAAGATCTTTTGCAACTTTATATCCGATCTCACGTCCGGCACTTCCAAATTGTCTTCCTATTGTAATGATTGTATTTGTTTTTTCCATATCCATCACGCTCCTTTTTTATACCTGCGTATACAAGAGAAGCTGAAGATAACAGGTTCTCTGTATATCTATTATTATACAATAATTCAAGTGAAATGTATATAATTTTTAGATAATTTATGCTTTTTTTCTAAGTATATCAAGAAGATTGTTAAAATACTCTGGAATTGGCGCATCTACTTCAATATATTCACCGGAGCGCGGATGAATGAAACCAAGCGTTTTTGCATGAAGTGTCTGACCGGTAAGTCCTGGAAATGGACATTTTTTCGGTCCGTACACCTGATCCCCTAACAGTGGATGTCCGATACTGGACATATGCACGCGGATTTGATGTGTACGTCCGGTCTCCAGCTTACATTGGATATAAGTATAATTGCCGAAACGCTCCAGTACTTTATAATGTGTTACTGCATGCCTGCTTTGCTTTGCATGCGTACTCATTTTTTTCCGGTCAATGGGATGTCTGCCGATCGGAGCATTTACGGTGCCTTCGTCTTCTTTTATATTGCCGTGTACAATTGCAATATAAATCCGGTGGATTGAGTGTTCTTTAAGCTGTTCAGACAGGTTCTGGTGTGCCAGATCGTTTTTACAGACGATCAGAGAGCCTGTCGTATCCATATCGATACGATGGACAATACCAGGTCTTAAATCACCATTGATTCCGGACAACTGATCTTTGCAATGATACAACAATGCGTTTACCAGCGTACCTGTATAATGGCCTGGAGCCGGATGGACAACCATCCCCTTTGGTTTATTTACAACGATAACATCCTTGTCTTCATACAGAATATCCAGTGGAAGTGCCTCAGGGAGGATATCCGGCTCTTTTAGCTCTGGAATGGACAAAGATATTACATCATCTGTAAGAAGCCTGTAATTGGATTTTACAGGCTTCTCATTGACAGTAATATGTGCATCTTTTATTAACTTCTGAATCCGTGATCGGGAAAGCTCCGGTGCTGCATCAGCGAGAAAACGGTCAATCCGAGCCCCGTTATTTTCCTTTTCGATTATGAAAGATCTGCTCAAGGTCTTCCTCCTTATAATAAAATAATAATAAAATAATCAGTCCAAATGCCGAAACCGTTACATAAATATCAGCAACATTAAATATAGGGAAATCAATGAGAGAAAAATAAAAGAAATCCACTACATAATGCCGGATCACACGATCGATCATATTACCGAACGCCCCTGCTAATATAAATACCGCACAGATACGAAGTGGCAAAAAATGTTTCGTCATCGGAACTGTCCTGTAAAAATATATGGAAAAAAACGCAATAAGAGCGACACAGAAAATAAAGAAAAACTGTTTGCCCTGCAGCATTCCAAAAGCAGCGCCTCTGTTTTCAAGATATTCAAGTTCAAATACATTCTTTATAACAATATAAGAATCGTGTCCTTTAAGATGCGTAAGTACCAGCAATTTGGTCCACTGATCAAATAAAACTCCGGCAGCAACTGCGATAATTGCAATGAAATAATGTACCGGACGTGATTGTTCTTTCTTCATAATTTTCCTCTTTTTCTTTTAAATATATTTTCTGACAGTTACCATATAACGCCCTTTTTTCGTAGCAGCAATTGTTTCTTCATACATAATCCTGCCGAGCCCGCGTACGGAAATAAAATCTCCCTCTTTCAGATGGCATCCGTTGCTTGTGATAAGCTTTCCATTTACAAATACTTTCCCAGCTTGAATATAAGCGGTCAGCTTGCTGCGGGACAATGGATATGCCACAGAAAGGATCGTATCCAGTCTTACCGACGGAACCGTCCCCTTTATCTGTTGGTATTTGGGTTCATAGGAAATGTCTCCTGGTTCCTGAATCTTAGTCTGTACTGTAGTGTGACGGATACGTGTCAGATTATCGGCGATAAAGTCAGCAATCTCCGGTTTAACAAATACGATTGCTCTCTGGCCGTCAATGAGAATATCGCCCATACGGCTTCTTTCAATACCAAGATTCATTAAAGCGCCAAGGTAATCTCGATGTGTCAGTGATTCTGAAAAATTCAGATTTAACGGTTCGATTATCACTGTTTTCATTGGATAAAAATATTCATAACAAAGAGCATCAGGTAGAAATGCAACCATCTGACGCTCTGCTGTGTCATACCCACCGTAAGTTTCGTAGGCAACCGGAAACTGATCCTTTGGCGTAGTATGAAGTATATTTAATTCATTCAGATTCAGAAAATCTGAAAATGTTACGATATCTCTCTGATAAGCCTGATTCGATAATTCAATCAGACGTTTTCTTAACATAAGTTCTTCTTTGTTCATAGCTTTGCTGTTAAAGATCCTTAAAATCTTGATCGCATGGAAGAAGCATCAAAAGAAGTATTTAAAAGATCCTGAAGATCACCGGAAATATCTACATCTGTCGGTGTTACCAGGAATATGTAATTTGAAATCTTCTGAAGATTACCGCTGATTGCAAACGCAGCTCCGGAAGTAAAGTCGATAATACGCTGAGCCACTTCCAGATCCAATCCTTCCAGATTCAGAATTACAGTTCTTCCACTCAGAAGTGTCTCTGTAATCTCGCGTGCATCTTCTACGGAATTTGGTTTGATAACACAAACTTCCATATTAACATTGCTTCTTCTTGCAGGCTGACGCATCGGAGTAACTTTATTGCTTGAATGAACCGGTTTTGTAGATTTTTCCGGAAGATCAAAGTCCTCTTCTGCTTCTTCATCATCAAAATCTTTTCCCTTATTATTTTTTTTGAAAAAGCTCTTTTTCGGTTTTTCTTCAAAATCGTCATCATACTCATCATCATAAAAGTCATCATCGTAATCTTCGTCATCGCTTAACTTCATGATGTCTAAAAACTTATCTAATACTCCCATTTTCAATAATCTCCTATCTTCCGTTTATACTTGAGCATAATTGCGCGCACCGAAAATACCTGTTCCGACACGAACCATTGTTGCCCCCTCTTCTACGGCTACTTGATAATCATTCGTCATACCCATAGAAAGTATACTCACATTAACATTATCAACGTTTTTCTTTGCAATGTCAACAGATAATTTACGTAAATCAGCGAAAACTGTACGATTTTTTTCTGGATTTTCTACAAATGGAGCAATTGTCATAAGTCCTTTTACCTGAATATGTTTTAAGTTTGCAATTTCATCAATGAAGCCGTCTACTTCTTCCGGCATAAGTCCGAATTTGCTTTCTTCTTTTGCAACATTGACTTCTACAAGAATGTTTGCGATCAGATCATGTTTCTGCGCTTCTTTGTCAATTGTCTCAGCAAGACGGATGGAATCTACAGAGTGGATCAGATCTACTTTATCAATAATATATTTGACTTTATTGCGCTGCAGATGACCGATCATATGCCAGTGTATATCTTTTGGAAGTGAGTCGTATTTTTCTGTCAGTTCCTGTACTTTGTTCTCTCCGAAGACACGGACACCAAGATCATAAGCTTCCTGAAGTGTCTCTACAGGTTTTGTTTTACTGACCGCGATCAGTGTTACATCCTCTCTGTTACGACCACTTTTTTTACATGCTTCCTGAATTTTTTCTTCTACGCTTTCCAGATTTTCTTTTAACATGTTGTACCTCCTTTATTCAAAGACGATATCATTATCCTGAACAGATTTACCGTCTAATGCAATATGGTCATAATTAGACAGACCATAATCGTTTCCCTCTTCCACAATGTAATATTCATCGCTCTTACATAAAATATTGATCTGTTTGAATACAGCATAACCTTTGTTAATATTATAAACGCCTTTCAGCGATTTTGTCTCACTTAATGTATATTTCTGTGTAGAATCCGGCTTGATTAGTACAGCCCCTTCTTTAAAATCAGCTGGATTCAGATAAACAAGTCCCTTTTTCGAATCGCGGTAATAAATCGTTTCGACCTGAAATTCCGCATTCTCCGATCCATTATCCAGCAGGACGCCCGTACTCTTGCTGTTGCCGCCCTGTGTCAGGTAATCTTCCGGAACTGCATAAAAATCTTTGGAAACAACAGAGGATTTTGGAATCTTAAGTCCTGATTCGTCTTCCAGTATAAGTTCCAGGTCAAGGAATCGTTCATCTGCATAACGGATCATCCCATTCCGGAAACTTAAATATGCAAGATAGCCTCCATCTTTCTCTTTGATCGTGAGACCTGCGGAAGCTGTTTCATTATCTTTCAGAAACCGCACTTTGACCATGGACTGCTTTTTCAGAGAATCTGCAGTTGTGGAATCCAGCGGAATGATCACTGTCCAGGAATCTCCTGTAACAAGACGGTATACCGGATTCTGCGCTTTTACATACTGGTTATTGGATAAAATCTTTTTTTCATAAGATTTACCGGAAATCATCTGCTCCGTGACCTGGTTCGCCGTCGTGCTTTCATATCCGTCATAAGAATAAAAAACAACGCCGTCCTTCGTTCCCTTATATACACTCACGGTTCCGGTATTGGAAGTCAGAATATCCGACAACTGTGCCTGACGATTCTGACTGGATTTGTTGTCCAGTACGGATTTTACAGAATCCTTTACGGAATATACATCCCGAAAAGAATCTTCTTTGAAATTCTCGCTGAAATTCTGAATCTTTACAAGCATCGCCTCTTCTTCTTCACTGCTCAGTTCATTTGTTTCAGTGGAAGTACTGTTATTTAGATTTAATTTCTTCGCAGATGATGTATAAACACTGGTTCTTGCACCGACTTTGCTCTCCTCCGGAGCAAAATAATTCACGTAGCCATCCCGGTCTGCGGTGATGGTACTCTCCTCACGAATTACAAATCCGGTATAAGTATTATCTTTTACAATGGATCCCTCTCTTACTTCATAAGCAGAAACATGCTTATTGGTCAGATACATCAGTACCGTTGCAAACAGGTAAATGAAAACAGCACCAAATATAATGATCCCGATATTTATATGTGTTTTTTTGCGGTAAACCGCAATATTTGTCATTTTGTTATCTGCCAAAATACAGCCCCCTATTTTTCATTTAGTGCAGCACCGTCAAGATATCCGGATAATCTTCCCTGATAATGCTCTCCGGCTATCATATGTGCTTCAAGTTCGTCTTTTAATTTCCACCAGCTTGTCTGCCAGTTGCAGAATACAGCATCTTTTTCCGGAATACGGCTGAAAAGCCGCTCTACTGCAATGCGTGGTTTCAGATACTCAAGAAATACCGTTACACGCCGGAAATATTCTTCTTTGGAACACAAAGTTATTGTACCATTTTCGTATTCTTCACACAACCGCGTGTTTTTTGCAATGTAAAGGGAATGTACCTTCACGCAATCATTAGAAAGAGCACTTAAGATTTTTGCGGTTTCGATGCTGTCTGTGATCGTATCTCCCGGCAGATTTAGTATTACATGTGTGCAAAGATCAAAACCGTATCGTTTTATCTGTATTGCGGCATCAATATATTCTGCAAGTGTATGTCCACGGTCAATCTTCAAAAGTGTATGATAATTTGCGGTCTGCAGTCCTAGTTCAATCGTGATATTGCAGTGGTATTGTTCAGAAACACTACGTAAAACATCAAGATATTCCACTTTGATACAATCCGGTCTTGTAGAGACAGCAAGCTCTGTAATATCTGGAAACTGTGCTGCTTCTTCCATATATTTCCGGAAATCATTAAGTGGAAGAAATGTATTTGTATAATTCTGGAAATAAGCGATATACTTCTTCGCTTTGTATTTCTTTGCAATATGTTCCTGATTTTTTGCAAGCTGTTCGGTAACGGTATAAACTGCATCTAAAGATTCAAATCCGGTTCCACATTCTGCGCAGAAGCTGCAGCCACGTTTGCCGTTTAAACGGTTTGGACAGGTGATTGGCAGATTAATTGGAAGCTTGTATACTTTCTCTCCATATTTATTTTTTAAATAATCCGAATAAGGATAGTATAGCGGTGATTCTTTTACCATTTTGAATTTCGTCCCTCTAAAATAGAATAAAATGACAGATCCTGTATATTTTCCGTCATATTAGTAATACTAGCAAAAAGGAGGTATTTCTAATATGAAATGGTTTGACAATACATCATTAACACTTGTCATTATTGGCGCCGTCAATTGGCTTCTGATCGGTATTTTTCGCTTTGACTTTGTGGCATTTCTTTTTGGAAATCTGACATGGCTTTCCAGAATTATCTATACACTGGTAGGTCTCTGCGGGCTGTATCTGATCAGTCTGTATGGAAGAATCGGTTCCATGTCCGATTAATCATACACACAAAAGGGGCAATCATTTCTGGCTGCCCCTTACATATAAATTCTAATTTGTATTTGGTATCTGATCAATAATGGATGACATATCTTTATATAACAATTCTTTTGATGTAGCCCCCATTATAATCGATATATATGGTGCCTTCTCATCTGTCTGGTCAAGAAGAACAAGGCAGTTTCCAGCTTTTGCGGTAGTTCCGGTCTTACCGCCTACTACAGTCGCTCCTGATGGGCGTTTAGCTTCTCCGGTTGCATAGTAGTTCGTCGGTTTCCAGGTTACTTTTCGTGTTGTTCCATTGGCACTCTGAATGTCCGCAGTATAAGATGATCTTCCGATGATATCTGTAAACTCTTTGTGTTTGACACATTCATTGAAGATCAGATAAATATCATAGGCAGTCGTATAATGGTTCTCATCATGTAATCCGCTTGGATTTGCAAAATGAGTGTTAGTAGCCATTAATTCCTGTGCTTTCTTATTCATCATATCTGCGAAGCCTTCGATACTTCCGCCAATGTAATAAGCGATTGCCTCTGCATTGTCATTGCCGGAATACAGAAGTAATCCGTTTAACAACGCTTCCAGTGTCAGTTTATCTCCTTTGTGGATTCCGCAGGTCTGTTCATCGGCTGCAAAATCTGAGGAATCTACTTCTACGGTGACCTCTTCGGATAGATCTGCACTCTCTATTGCAACAAGAGCCGTCATAATCTTCGTAATACTTGCAGGATACATCTTTGCAGTTGCATTATATGCATACGTGGTCTTAGAATTGTTCACATCAAACAGCGCCGCAGCTTTATACGTGGAACTGTCCGGAGCACCGGACATCTCTGTATCGCCATTCACAAGACACAGATCCTTTGCAAATAATTCACCGGTATATATTGCTTTATTATACTGCTTCTTTTCATAGGCATAGACAAGCTGTTTCGTTCCCATTCCGCCGGAAATGATAAGATAGCCGGCAACAACACATAACACAAGAAAGATTCCTGTCATCAGGCGCAGTGTCCGCTGACGTTGTCTTCTCCTTCTGGAATATGATTTCTTTTTTCTGTTATTATCGGTACATTTCACGCCAGTCAAGATCTCCTCTGTCAATTGATAAAATAATAAGTTCAGCCGTAGCAAGATTCGTTGCTAACGGAATATTATAAGTATCGCACATCCGAATCACATCATTAAGATCCGGATCGTTTGGCTTCGGTGCATATGGTTCTCTTAAGAAAATCAGTGCATCGATATCATTCTGTGCGATCTGTGCTCCTAACTGCTGCTGTCCCCCCAGGGAACCTGCAAGATATTTGTGAATATTAAGATTCGTCACTTCCTCGATCAAACGTCCGGTCGTCCCGGTTGCATATAAATGATGTCTGCTTAAAATACCTCTGTATGCGATACAAAAATTCTGCATTAATGTTTTCTTTGAATCGTGTGCAATTAGACCTATGTTCATTGTATTCTCTCCTTATTTGTATTTTTTCGGCTGTAAACCAACATTCAATACAATTCCGATACCAATGTACAGACTGACAAGAGAAGTCATTCCGTAACTGACAAACGGAAGTGGAACTCCTGTGTTCGGAATCAATCCTGTCGCAACACCGATATTGATAAAGCTCTGGACTCCTATGAGTCCGCCTACCCCGCAGCAGATGATCCTCCCTGCGAGGTCCTTCGCTCGAATTCCTATCAGAATACATTGTAGCACAATTAATAATAATAAAGCAATAACAACGCAACTTCCAATGAAACCTAATTCTTCACCTATGATCGCAAAAATAAAATCAGTCTGTGGCTCCAGAATAAAGTTACCATTTTTTACAGAGGTTGTTGTATTATTATTCAGTCCTTTTCCGGAAAGCTGTCCGGAACCAATTGCCATAACAGAGTTGTTCTGCTGATAGGCTCCATCATCTGCATATTTATCCGGTTCAAGGAAGGAAAGAATACGTTCCTGCTGGTAATCTTTCAGGAATGGCTGGTTCGGCTGCACAACAATGCTCAAAAAGATAATTGCTGTCGGAATCAGAATTATCAAAACAGTTCCGATAAAGCGGTAACTGAGTCCTGCAATATAAATCAGAAAACAGATTACCACAGCAGTACAGATCGTTGTGGAAAGGTTTGGCTCCATAATGATAAGCGCCAACGGTAATCCCGCAAGAATCGCATATTTGCAAAGTGTGCTACGGTCGTTTACATCCCGTTCATGTTCCATCAGGAACTTTGCGAAAAAAAGTATCAGCAGGATCTTTGCCATCTCAGATGGCTGGAAGGTAGTAAATCCCAGATCGATCCATCTAGTCGCTCCGCCGACCTTTTTACCTGCAACAAGTACCAGCCCCAGTATAAAAATAGAAAAGCCATAGAAAAACCAGTAAAAATCAAGCAGCCAGACATAATCAATGAATGTGACGATCATCATAAAGACAATTCCGATCATGACCCCCAGTACCTGACGGCTCTGATATACCTGCTTGGCACTTCCTACAACAAGTATTCCAATTACAGATAAGATAAAAACAAGTGTAACTAATGTAAAATTGTAATCTCTTAACCGATACGGTTTCGTAAATTTTGGTAATTTCACTCTTCTTCTCCTGAAAAACTAATTAAAATTTGTGTTCTGAATATTTCTACTTTAAAATCCTCTTCTGTAAATTCCATATACTTGGAAAGCGTCTCATACAATTCCCGACATATTTTATCATAAGAATCTGGTGTGCATTTCACCCTGTCGCTGGTAACCAGTGCTTTTAAACGGTTTTTTGCAACAAAAACAGAAGATTTTTTTAACATAGGCTCTGCCTCCTACCCTTTCCGGAAAATTCCAGAAAGCTTTGAAAAGAATTTGTGGCTGCTGTTAAGATCCATAAATGGAACATCTTCACCCATAATTCTTCTGCTGATATTACGATACGCTTTTCCAGCCAGAGAGTCAATTCCGATGACGGGTTCTCCCTGGTTTGTGCCAATGACGACGTGTTCATCATCCGGCAATGCACCGATCAGAGGGATCGACAGAATCTCTGTCACATCATCCACGGACATCATATCGCCGCGTCTGACCATATCCATGCGGATCCGGTTAATGATCAATGCGTTATCCCTGAGACCGCTTTTTTCCAGCAGTCCGATGATACGGTCTGCGTCACGGATCGCAGACACTTCCGGAGTTGTGACTACAAGTGCGCGGTCAGCACCTGCGATCGCATTATGGAAGCCCTGCTCAATTCCCGCCGGGCAATCCAGCAGGATATAATCAAAATCTTCTTTTAATTCAGAAGTCAGCTTTTTCATTTGTCCCGGTGATATTGCCGACTTGTCCTTCGTCTGTGCAGAAGGCAGAAGATATAGATTCTCATATCGTTTATCTCTTATAAGCGCCTGTTTTAAGCGGCAGGAGCCTTCGATCACATCTACCAGGTTGTATACGATGAGATTTTCCAGTCCCATGACTACATCCAGGTTCCGAAGGCCGAGATCGGTATCGATCACGACAACCTTCTTGCCGGCTTCTGATAAGCCGGCACCGATATTTGCTGTTGTAGTTGTTTTACCTACACCGCCTTTTCCTGAAGTAATTACAATAACCTCGCCCATGAATAACTTCCTCCTATTACTGGTTTTACTTCGATCTCACCGATTCGAAGCAATTCTGGCTTCATATCAATTGCTGCGATCATCGCATTATAATCTCCAGTTGCGCCTGCAATGACTGTTCCGTATATCGTCCCGGTCACTGTAACGCTGCCCTTACATATGACAGTTGCGCCTGTCTCAATATCTCCAACAATTACAATGCTTTTATCCGCTTCAAGGATGGCACGTCCTCTCAGATTGCCTCTGTAGAACAGTCCATACTCTGTGTGTATTGTCTCTGCGGAGTCATAAGCTTCACCTGCTGTATCATTAGAAGTATTGTCTCTTGTCTTACGGCACAGATGTCTGCCAGACACCGGAGTATCTGTTATAGTATGTGTTTCCTGTGTATTATCTTCCGTGTCTGTCAGGCACAGAATCTGAATCCCGGCAGATTCTTCAATTGTCTCTGCCATTGCCTGTTCTTCCTCTTTCGTAAACGTACGCCCTTCAAAAGTTACTACCATACATGCATGATTAAAAAAATGAGTAAATGCATGCAGTTTTTCGTGAACCCGTTCTCTTAACAGATCAAACGGAAGTTCCGGATCAAAACGAAGAGTCATACCATATCTGTTACTCTTGATCAGAACAGGATCTTTCACATAGAACCACCTCTTTCTTTTAGTCGCCTCCGGAACCGCTTCCAATCGTTGCAGCTTCTCCGGTGATGATCTTCTTCTTGTCGCCTTTGTTGTAATAGTATTTCATAACATCTCTTCCGACTTCGGCCGCACGGGAAGAGCTGTATCCGTTTGCAATACGGATTGCCCATGCGACTTCCGGAGAATTGCTTGGCGCAAATCCGACAAACAATCCATGATCCGGATGTGTCTTTCCCTGCTGTGCAGTACCGGTTTTACCGGAAATTGCGAGATTTGTATGATTCAGGCTCGAGAAAATATCATTATGTTCCAGAAGTACCACATTACGCATACCTGTGTGTACTGCACTCCAAGTGGAATCCGGAACATCTGTGATCTTATTCTTTACTTTGGCTTTGTAAGATTTGATCCTCTTTCCTTTAACATTGGTTACTTTATCAAGAACTGTCAAATTGTATACAGTTCCTTTATTTGCAACAGTTGTAATATATCTTGCAAGCTGGCTGGTCGTGTAGTTATTTGTACCTTGTCCAATTGCTGACGGAACAGAAGAATCATCAGAAATCTGTGGCTGCGCCTCCGGAATCTCAATACCGGAAGTACTTCCAAGTCCGAATTTTTTCGCATATTTCTTCAGTACATTAAGTCCACGGTCGCTGGAATAATAAGAAGAAGTTGCTTTTCCTTCTGCATTGTCTGACTGTATCTGATTCAGTCCATTCTGTTTCAGACTCAGACGGTATCCGACTTCATAGAAGAAGCTGTTGCAGGAATGCTGGATTGCCTGTGAGACGTTCAGACTTCCATGCGCACTCGGATAAGCCCAGCATTTTGGATTCGGTGTTACTTTCTTATAAATACCGGAACAATTAATAATAGATGATGTTGTAATAACACCTTCCGATAATCCGGCAATTGCAGACAGTGGCTTGTATGTGGAACCGGGCGCTGTCTTTTCCTGCGTTGCACTGTTATATAACGGTCTGGAACTGTCATTTAACAGCTTGCTGTAATAATTGGAATCCATTGTATTTGCCAGCTTGTTATTGTCATATCCCGGATAAGATACACATGCCAGCACATCTCCATTATTTGGATCCGTCATGACAAGTGAGCCTGTAGATGGTTCCAGTCCCAGCTCGCCCGGCGTGATTTCCAGTTTCTTGATCTTTGCACGGATAAAATCATAAGAGCCAAGACTACCGGCTTTTAACTGTGCATACTGTGCATCACTCTTCTTCAGCACATTCTGCTCATATAACATCAGACAAATCTGGCGTCCGGTGATTGTACCGGCTTTGATCATGTACTTGTATATCATCTTATCAAAACTGCTGTTTGATTTCAGTCCGTCCATGATATACGAAACAAGTGCTTTGTATAGCTCTGTAGAATCCGAATATTTTCCGCTCTTCGGCATATAATTTGTTAATTTTGAAGTATCAATCCAGTTCTTGGAAATCGCATAGTTCAGATACTTTTTAATGTTGATTGTCTCAGAATCATGCCATGCTTTGTAAGTTTTGTCACTGGAATCGATTTTTCCTGAAAGCAGTACTTTATTATTGCTTGTCAGCATATCATTAACAAGGTAACTCAAGTATGCCTGATATTCCTTTGACTGATCTTTATATGCGGCAGCACCTGAACTGTTTAACATTTTTTTGAGCTTTTTAAGCACGGCTTTTTTATTGGATGAAAATGTTTTGTGAACTGCCTTTTCTGTAGACTTGGCATCATCATCCGAAAAATGTGTCATATCCAGAATATCATTGGAAATGAAGGAATTATATACATCACCAACCGGAATGATCACATCACTTCCGTCGGATACCTTCGTACGGTCATAATTCAAAGTATTCTGCAATTTACTTAATATAATTCCGGCAAGTTCCTGTTCCAGAATATTATAAGCTGCAACCTGCAGATCCGCATCAATTGTAAGATAAAGGTCGTTTCCTGCTTTTGCCTTCTTGCCCTGAACAGTATCCAGAACTTTACCTACGTTATTAACATACAGCTTGACTGTTCCTTTTTTACCTTTTAAGGTTGTATCCATTGTTTTTTCAATACCGGCTTTACCAACGGTATCGGTCTTATCGTATTCTTTCTGTTTTTTTTGGCTCAACGCATCGTATTCTTCCGTAGAAATCTGTCCGGTATAACCGATCAGATTGGCGAAACATTTGCTGTTCGTATATTTACGGAGTGATTTCTCATCGATATTGACTCCCTGTAAATGATCCATATTTTCCATTACATCTGCAACGGTATCATCGCTGACATCTTCTGCAATCGTTGTTGCAATGTATTTCTGATAACTGTTCAAAGCGATCGCATAGCGAATATTGATCAGCTTAAGAACACTCTGCTTATCCAGCTTCTTCTCATTGATTCCGTAACCACTCCGCTTGTCTGTGCAGAGATAATGGATAATATCTGCAGCAGATTCATTTTTCTGCTCTTTGCTGAGTTCATCGATCGTCTTCTTGCCGTAAACATCGGCAACAAAACGAAGTCTCTGTGTATCTGATTCTGCGGCAAATACATATTCTTTATCCTTGTCAAGAATAATACCAAAGTTATTGATCACCGTATCACCATTTGATTCAACCATCTTGATTACCGTTGTGATGATCTTGTTCAGAGCTTTGTTCTTTTCTTTTAAAGTATCATACTCTCCGTTATCTTCAATCGTAACAGAATATGCCAGTTCATTATAAGCAAGCAGCTTTCCGTTACGGTCATAAATATTCCCGCGGGTACCTTCAACATCTTTTGTTTTCTGGATTTGCAGTTTATAGTTATCCAGATATTCCTGTCCTTTTACAATCTGCAAATAAAAGACACGTTGTACCAAAACCGCAGACATAATACAGAATACAACCACGGCAACAAATATTCTGGATTTAAATATTTCTGCAATACGATCTCTCAATCGTTCGAATAAATTAGACAAATTTACTAGCACTCCTTTGTTCTTCTGATTCAAGTTTTCGGTTAATATGAAGGATCACCTGATAAAGGATCAGGGTTACCAGTATGGTGTATACAAGTTCCGGTATAATAATACTGAACAGGTATGTTCCAAATGCAAAGTCTCCCTGCAGCATATATACAAATACATAGATACAGATTCCATATAAGAATTCGCTTGCGGAGATCAGTACGATCGGAAGTTTGACATCTTCATCGTAAAAAAGGCGCTCAAACGAACCGTTCAGATATCCGATCACGGTATATAGCAGTGTATGAAATCCAAGGAGCTGTCCCCAGAATATATCTACTAAAAGTCCGGATATGGCACCGACAGCTATTCCGGATTTGCGTCCTCTCATAAATCCGAAGGAGGACGTTACTACGAGCATAAGATTCGGACTTACTGCACCGAATTTCAGTTTGACAAATAGCGTACTTTGCAAAAGGAAACTGATTAATATGATGAAAAAAGTAATTACTTTTCTTTTCATGAATCCTTACTCCTTCTTACTTCTTTTTTGACCGGCTGCTGATCATCTCCTGCTTGGTTTTTGTAATGACAAGCACTTCCTGGATCTTGCTGTAATCAACAGCTGGTGTAATATAACCAGAACGCGTCAGATTGTTGGAATCCACCTTCACTTCACTGACATATCCGATAAACAGTCCCTGTAAGTAGCGGTCACTGACGTGGGATGTGACAACCTGCTCTCCCACTTCAATCTTATTGTCGTTATTGGCAAGTTTTTCAAAACGGAGTCGTCCGTCAGAGGCAAGTTTTAAATCTCCGCGGACAATACAGGTATCTGAAGTAGAAAGCATCATTGCACTGACATTGCTTGCATCATCAATCAATGCACGAACTCTTGCATAATGTGGTCCGACTTCTGTGACAATACCGACCAGACCGCTTCCGGCAAGAACGTTGCAGTTCTTTTTGATACCGTCTTTGCTTCCCTTATCAATTATAAAATCACTGAACCAGTTCGTGCCATTATCGGCAATGACATGCGCTCCGATCTTCTTATAATCAGAGTAGTTTTCATCCAGTTTGTATAACTGCTTAAGCCTGTCCAGTTCATACTGTTCCTGACGGAGCCTTGTATTATCGGTTGTAAGCTCATCTACTTTTTTCTGTAATTTTTTATTTTCCTTCGTCATATCTTTCATTGTCTGAAAGTTTTTGGATACGTCACTCATCCATGTACCGGCATAGCTGATCCCTTTTTCCATTGGAATAACCGTATAGTTGGCAACAAAAGTAACCGGACCGGCATGGCCGGTAAAATGTTCAATTCCCATCAGAAGTATACAGACAACCGCTATGATCAGAAGCCAGTATTTGCTTGGAAGTGACGATTGATTCTTTATCTTCATATTATCTCATCCACCTATAATTTTGATCTAACATTGAGTATGCAAGTTTGCTTAATTCTTTTGATTTAATGATTTTCTCCAATCCGTTTACGACACAAATGTCCGGTTCCGACGACGTCGATGTATGGATACCGGTTGCCTTCTCGATATAGGTCTCAAGTCCCGGCATATATGCCATGCCACCGGTCAGGTAGATCCCGTTCTCATGAATCGCTTTGCGTACTTCCGGTGGTGTCCTGTCAAGTAAGGAATGAATGGCGCGTACGCAGTCCAGCAAAGGATCACGAAGCGCTGCACGGATCAATGTATAAGAAATTGTCTTACGCATTGGAAGTCCTGTGATTAGATCACGTCCTGCAACAGACAGTGCTGCATCTTTCTCGCCGGTAAAAACGCCGAAACGTTTTCTTAAGATTTCAGCTGTATGATGACCGATCAGGAAATCATGGCTGTGCCGCACCAGATTGACGATTGCCTGGTCATAGGCTGTTCCGCCAAGCTTTAACAGCCGGTTCAAAACCATACCGCCTTCTGCAAGAACCGATAGTTCTGTTGTCTCACCGCCAAAATTCACGATAAGCACACCCTTTGTCTCTTTGACATCAAGTCCGAGCCCGACTGCATCTGCAATGGAACGCTCCACGATATTTACTTCTTTTGCCTTTGCAGTAGAATGGATCACCAGGTCAAAGAATGCCTTTTTCTCAACTTCTGTCACATCCGTCGGAACTGCGATTACATATTCCGAACCTCTGGCGAACTGTCTTCCTTTCTTCAACAGATTCTGGAGCAAAAACTGCATATCATTAAAATGGGAAATTACACCCTCCTTCATTGGAAATACAACATTAATGTTGTCCGGTGCTTTCTCATACATGCCATATGCATCATCTCCGACAGCGAAAATCTCCGTACCGTCTTTGATCGCAATTACATCTTTTTCTTTCCAGATCGTATCTTTTTTCTTATCATATACCTTGATCTCATAAGATCCAAGATCCAGTCCGTAAGTATTTCTTGCCATCTGATATTTATCCTTTCTCAAGCATTTTCTAATAGTCCTTCTTCGCGAAAGCTCATATAACAATGATTGCCAATAATAATATGATCTAACAAATCAATTCCAACCAGCGCTCCTGCCTGTGCGATACGACCTGTGATCAGTCGGTCATCCGTGCTCGGAGTCGGATCTCCGCTCGGATGATTATGTAACAGCACAATGGATACAGCTTCCTGTTTCAAAGCTTCCACAAAAAGCTCTCGCGGCGTAATGATCGATGCTTTCACTGTTCCTTTTGAAATGTTTCGTTCACAGATCAGTTCCGCTTTTGTATTCAGCATCAGAAGTTTCATAACTTCCTGACTCTCATGCCGTAAATCTTCCATATAATAATCAGCTATTGATGTGGGGGATGAAAATCTGAGATGCTCTTTCGCAGACGCTTTTGCCAATCGTTTTGCCAGCTCTGACAGACACAGAATCTGTATGGCTTTCACTTTCCCTATTCCCTTAAGCTTAAGAAGCCTGGGTAAGGAAAAATGGTGAATACCCAGAATCCCGTTCTGACCGGAATCATATAAGATCCTTTTCGCCAGTTCAACAGCATTCTCACCTTTGGTCCCCGTACGGAGAAACACCGCCAGAAGTTCGATATCTGTCAAACTCTCCGGTCCCATCTCCACACATTTCTCATAAGGCCGTTCCACACTTGGAATTTCTTTCATGGTATTTGATTGATTCATCTCATCTTTAGATTCGTACGACGATCCCTTTAAAATCTTAAATTAAAGGAAACGATAAATGAAAATTGCTACAATCACGCCAATGATGCTTGCAATGGTAATTTTAATTGTAAGTCCGAATGTCACAACAAGCAGTCCCAGATTCAGAACCACCGGATCATCCAGTCCGAACGTCTGTCCATAGCTGAGCCAGTTCAGTGAAGATACACCGTCTGCCAGCATGCCGATAAAACCACCAAGAACAATCCCTGCCAGTAATAGCAGAAATAAAGCCCAGGCGTTTTTGCCTCCTTTTCCCTTCATAATATGTACTCCTCCTCGTGTTTATCTCTTCGAAAAACTCAATACATTTTATCATATTTCCGAAAAAGTGTATAGAGTTATCCCATTAATTTTTTCTTAACATGTACCAGATATGTCGAAAGGACGGTAAACCCGGCTGATTGCTTCGGCTGTCTTAAGCCCATCCATTGCAGCGGAAGTAATTCCTCCGGCATACCCTGCGCCCTCTCCGCAAGGGTAAAGTCCGCGCACGCTGCTCTGCAGTGTCTCATCCCGCAGAATGCGTACCGGAGAGGATGTCCGGCTCTCCACTCCTGAAAGCACCGTATCCGCATCCGCATATCCTTTTATCTTCTGATCAAACGAGCGTATCCCCTTTTCCAGTGAATCAGCGATCACTTCCGGGAATACCGGACGCAGGTTCGTCCAGTGATATGCACCTTTCATCTGTGGGGTAACTCTGCCTTCTGCTTCAGAAGCTTTGTCTTCACAGAAATCTCCGAATAACTGCACCGGGATTTTCCCTTCTCCTGCTCTGTATGCGGCTTCTTCGAGTTTTCGCTGAAATGCCATTCCTGCAAGTACATCATCCGTGCCGTAATCTTCCGGTGTTACCGTGACAATAACTGCACTGTTCGCATTTTGACCATCTCTGCCACTGTAACTCATTCCATTTACGGCAAGTCTTCCAGCTTCCGAAGATGCATTCACGACATATCCGCCCGGACACATACAGAAAGTATAGACGCCTCTTCCATTTTCCAGATTGGCAGTCAATTTATATGGAGCTGCCGGAAGTCCATCCGGCTGTGCGCTTCCATACTGATTTTCATTGATCATGGACTGTTTATGTTCCACACGGACACCAACCGCAAAAGCCTTTGTTGTCATCGGAATTTCTTTTCTTTTCAGCATTTCAAATGTATCTCTTGCACTGTGCCCGATCGCAAGGACAAGTGCCTGCGTTGGCTTGTCTGTCACTTCGCCACTATGTGTATCCTGAAGTTTTATTCCGGTAAGCTTTCCCTCTTCTGTTAAAAGTTCTGTTACCTGTGTATGAAAATGGACCTGTCCGCCCAGACGGCAGATTTCTTCTCTCATACGTTTTACAACAACAGCCAGAATATCTGTCCCTACATGTGGTTTATTATCATAAAGAATTTTTTTAGGCGCTCCGAATTTTACAAATGTTTCCAGAACAGCTCTGCCTCTGCCCTCTTTATCGTGAACCAGCGTATTCAGTTTCCCGTCTGAAAACGTTCCGGCTCCACCTTCTCCGAACTGGACATTGGAATTGGACTTTAAAGAGCCTCCGTTCCAGAACGCTTCTACATCCTGCATTCGTGTATCCACATCTTCTCCACGCTCTACAAGAACCGGTGCATAGCCCATTTTTGCCAGGCTATATGCACAGAATAATCCTGCCGGTCCGCTTCCGGCGATTATCGGCGCATGTGCAAGTGTTTCTGTGCCGGTTGGAACCGGTGCATATATCGGCTTTGCTTTGCAGACGTTTACATTTTTCGGCAGATTTTTCTTCTGTAATCCTGCTTCGTTTTTTACTGACAGTTCCAGTGTATAGACATAATACAACACCGGCTTTTTCCGTGCATCCAGAGAACGTTTTGCAATCCGGAATCCGATAAGGTCCTGCTCGCGGATGTGCAGTTGTTTTAAAGCTTTTTCCTTAAGACGCTTTGTTGTATGTGGAATCTGTAGTTTCAGATTTGAAATTTGGATCATCCGTTTTAACTCCTGTTATTTTATTACTTTTATTTTCCGGTGTTTTTCTTACCTGCGGCAGCACATCCGGCAAGATACCCACTTGCCCATGCCCATTGCAGATTGTAGCCTCCGCAGATGCCGTCAACATCCAGCAGCTCTCCGGCAAGATACAGGTCTTTACAGATACGCGACTCCATTGTATCAGATGCAATCTCTGTAAGATTTACACCTCCGGCGCAAACCTGTGCATTGTCAAATCCATTCGTGTCAGAAATGACAAGTTCCAACCTCTTTAATGTAGAAATAAGTCTATCCCAATCCGGTGTTTTCAACTTTTTCACATACAGTTTTTCCGGTATTCCGGCTGTTTTTAAAAGCACTGTGATTAGTTTCTGATTCAGAAGACCGAGTAGAAATTCGGAAACCATATAAGTTTCACGGTTCTGTGTACGTTTCTGTAAATAGGATTTTAATTCTTCTTCAGACATTCCAGGAAAGAAATCTATCCGTACAACCGGCGTCTTTTTCTCATACAAAAGTTTTGCCGCCAGACGGCTGATCTGAAATACCGGTATACCGGAAATGCCATAAGCAGTGATCTGAACTTCTCCGGTGTCGCTTCCGAGAATTACGGGGTGATTGTTCGTATCGCTTCCATCAAAGATTTCAACTTTTGTTTCTGTACGCACACCGGAAGCCTTTGCCAGTGGATGCGATTTTACTTTTAACTGCACAAGTGCCGGAACAACCGGAACAAGCGAATGTCCAAGCATCTTTGCAAGTGTATATCCGCTTCCGTCTGAACCAAGAACAGCCGCTGCGCGTCCACCACATGCGAGAATCAACCGATCGGCATGAATACTCATTCCCGGTGTATCTGTAAAAATGCGGAATCCTTTTTTATTTCGCTGCACTTCGGTTACATGAATGTCTGTCTTATATGTTACGCCCAGTGCTTTTAATTCAAGAATCAACAGCTGCTGGATTGTCTGTGCCTGATCCGATCTCGGATAGTAATAACCGTTCCGGTCTTTCGGATATACACCTAATTTTCGAAAGAAATCCAGCGTCTCATCTGTTCCGAATTTATCAAGAACACACGGTATCACATCTTTCGAATCACTGTAAAAACATTCTTTTTCCATATAAGCATTTGTGAAATTACAGCGACCGTTTCCGGTAGATAATAATTTCTTTCCTAATTGATTTTTATGTTCTAATATAAGAATCTCATGAGACGGATCTGCCCAGGCTGCTGCGATCGCTGCCGTCATGCCTGCCGCACCGCCTCCGATGATTACGATCTTTGCCATAAATACTCCTTATATTTATTGCTTATAATTTTACAATACCGGCTCTTACAAGATGTTCCAGAGACATCAGGATTCCAAGTTTTGCGCTTGGCCATGTTAAACCGCCCTGGAAATAAACCGCATACGGCGGTTTGATTGGTCCGTCTGCGCTCAGCTCAATCGAAGAGCCCTGTACAAATGTACCCGCCGCCATAATTACATCACTGTCATATCCCGGCATTGCCCACGGTTCCGGAGCAACATAGGAATCTACCGGTGCGGCCGCCTGGATACCATGACAAAAGGCAATCATTGCCTCGGCAGAGCCAAGTTCTACTGCCTGGATAATATCATGACGGCTTTCCGTTCCGTTTGGTACAACCGGGTACCCCAGTTTTTCATAAATTTTTGCCGCAAGAATAGCACCCTTTAATGCACTTGCTACAACTGTCGGGGCAAGGAACAGTCCCTGATAGAATGACTGCATGATTCCGAGAGATGCGCCGACTTCTTTTCCAAGTCCTGGAGAAGTCAGACGATATGCACAGTTTTCAATCAGTTCTTCTTTACCGGCAATATAGCCGCCGATCGGCGCAAGTCCGCCTCCCGGATTTTTGATCAGAGAACCGACAACCATATCCGCACCTACATCACTTGGCTCGATTTCTTCTACAAATTCTCCGTAGCAGTTATCAACCATGCAGATCACTCCTGGTTTGATCTCTTTGACAAAACGGATCACTTCCCCGATCTGTGCAACAGAAAAGCTCGGACGCGTCTGGTAACCTTTGGAACGTTGTACCGTAACCATCTTTGTTTTTTCATTGATTGCTTCACGGATGGAATCAAAATCAAATGTCCCATCTTCCAGAAGGTCTACCTGTCTGTAAGAAATCCCATATTCTGCAAGCGATCCTTTGGAAGGGCGGATACCGATTACTTCCTCCAGTGTGTCGTAAGGCTTGCCGCCAGCCGCCAAAAGCTCGTCTCCCGGGCGTAAATTCGCTGCAAGAGAAAGTGCCAGCGCATGTGTTCCACAGGTAATCTGTGGGCGAACCAGTGCACTTTCTGTATGGAAGACATCTGCGTAAATTTTCTCCAGTGTATCTCTTCCATGATCGTCATATCCATATCCGCTGACATAGTTAAAGCAGTCTGCACTTACGTGATTTTTCTGCATAGCGTGCAATACTTTTAACTGATTGTACTCGGCACGCTGATCAATCTCGCCAAAACGTTCTTTTAAATCTTTTTCAATAGTATTTCCAAATTTCAGTACTTCCGGGCGAATACCCATTTTTTCATACATATTTGTAATCTCTGACATGTTCTTATCCTCTCATTATATATATTATTTTTTTTCTGCTTTCCACGGGAGTTTTGAAAGCATTTCGTCTAAAATCTGCTCCGCCTCATAACCAAATGACTGTTTGTTGATCCAGATTACATCCCGCTCTCTCTTAAACCAGGTGAGCTGACGTTTGGCGAAATGCCTTGTATCCCGCTTAATTGTATAAATAGCTTCTTCCAGCGTACAATTGCCATCCAGATAATCCAGAATTTCTTTGTAGCCAAGTCCCTGCATGGAAACAAGCTGCTTTGTATAGCCCTTGTCTTTTAAAGCCTGTACTTCATTTACCAGACCTTCCTCAATCATTTGATCGACACGCCGGTTAATACGTTCGTACAGATGTGCTCTGTCATCTGTCAGCACAAAATAGGCAAATGCATACGGGGACTCCCTTTGACGCTGTGTCTCGTTGTGTTCGGAAATTCGTTTTCCGGTCTGCTCATAAAATTCCAGCGCACGTATCACACGCTTGATGTTATTTGGATGAATCATTTCAGCAGATGCCGGATCAACCAAAGCAAGCTTCTCATGCAAAGCTTCTGCTCCATGTTCTCTGGCATAAGCTTCCAGTTCTTTCCGGCATGCATCTTCTTTTTCATTTTCATCAAAATCAATATCATAAAGCAATGCCTGGATATAGAAGCCGGTTCCACCGGTAACGATCGGAATATGCCCGCGTTCCCAGATTTCCCGCATCGCTTTTTTGGCAAGCTCCTGAAATTTTACAACATGAAATTCATCATCCGGCTCCAGTACATCAATCAGGTGATGCGGTATGCCTTCCATCTCTTCTGGTTTTATCTTCGCAGAGCCGATATCCATATGCCGGTAAACCTGCATCGAGTCAGCGGAAATAATCTCGCCGTCAACTGCTTTTGCAAGTCCGATGGAGGCCTTTGTTTTGCCAACGGCCGTCGGACCGGTAAGAATGATCAATGGTTTTTTCTTCATTATACAATCCTCTTAAATTTCTTTTCTAACTCCCGTTTAGTCATGGAAATAATCGTCGGTCTTCCGTGTGGACAATGATACGGATTATCCAGAAGAAGCAGTTCGCCGATCAAGGTGTCGACTTCTGCAGCAGAAAGACTCATATTGCCTTTTACTGCCGCTTTGCAGGACATAGACGCAATCTTCTCATCAATCAGGTCGGACGGCTGGTTTCTGTTAAGCTCATCCGATAAATGGTCAATCATTTCCAGAAGCAGATCTTTTTTGGCAATGCTGAACAGATTATCCGGAACACTTCTTACCGCAAAAGAATCCTGCCCGAATTCTTCAAACTCAAATCCAATTCTTGTAAAGCGATCCATGTACTGTCTGAGCAGCTCCGCCTCTTGCATCGTCAGGTTCAGAATGATCGGCGGGCTGATCATCTGGGATGTGAATTCCCGGTTTTTCATTTCCCGCAATGTCCGTTCATACAGAACTCTTTCATGTGCTGCATGCTGGTCGATAATATACAGACTATTTTCGAACTGGACAAGCCAGTAGGTATCGAAAATCTGCCCAATCAACGTATAATCTGCTTTCCGTTCTTTGTCAAGAAAACGATCTTCAAAGAGATCCATCTGTTCCGGTTTTTCATTTGCTTTGATGTCAATACCTTGTCCATTTGCTGTTGTCTTTTCAGCCGTTGTTTTAGCAGTTCCCGGTATTTCTGGTGTTACATCTGTCTTTTTAGGAAACTCTTGTTTCTTCGCATCCCTTGCAGCCGCTTTGTACTGCGACACCGCTTCTCTTATCCGGTCTGCCTGCCGTTCAGGCTTAAAAATATCTGACCGGCTCTTTACTTCCGCAGATGAATTCTGCTGGTGATAAGATGTTACACGCTTTTTCATCTGTTCCATGAAATAATCCAGATTCCTCTCTTCTTTCGGCGGTATTTTCGTTTTTTGTTTCACCGGTGTCTGCACCCCAGCCCACATTTCTGATTGCGCTGCCTTTTTTGTCATATTCCCGGCAGTTGATGCAAAGCTGACCGAAGATCCGGTCGTACGGAAATTTTGCTTTTCCTTCGTTACCGGCACAGCCTCTGCCCTCGGCACTTTCGGCTCATCTAGTGTCACCTTCGGAATCAGTTCTCTTCCGTGAAGTGCCGAGTCGATTGCTTCATAGAGTGTATTATACACTTCCTGCTGATTGTTAAACCGAAGCTCCATCTTTGTTGGATGGACATTCACATCTACATGTTCTCCATCAATCGTAATGTGAAAGACGGTAAATGGGAACTTATGCTGCATGGAAAAATCTTTATATGCATCTTCAATGGCACGGTAAATAATATTACTTTTCACGTAGCGGCCATTAATAAAATAATTTTCAAAATTACGGTTTCCTCTGGAAATGAGCGGCGCTCCAATGTAGCCGCTTAAGGAAAGCCCGTTATTCTTATATTCCAGAGGAATGAGATTAGCAGTAATCTCTCTTCCATATACGTGATAAATGACATCTTTTAAATTTCCATTTCCGGATGTATGCAGTCTGGACTGCCCGTTATTGATGAACTGGAAAGAAATCTCCGGGTGCGACAGTGCAAGTCTCGTCATCAGATCGCCGACATGGCTTGCTTCGGTGATCGGTGTCTTTAAAAATTTCCGTCTCGCCGGCACATTATAAAAAAGCTGACGGATCAGAAATGTTGTTCCATCCGAAGCTCCGGTATCTTCCAGTTCTTCTTCTTTTCCACCGGCGATCTGGTAACGCGTTCCAAGAAGCTGTTCCTTTGTTTTTGTAATCATCTCGACCTGTGAGACAGCCGCAATACTGGACAACGCTTCACCACGAAAGCCTAAAGATGCAATATGTTCCAGATCTTCGGCAGCGCGGATCTTGCTCGTAGAATGTCTGAGAAATGCATTCTGAACATCGTCCCGTGCAATTCCGCAGCCGTTGTCAGCAATGCGCATATAAGAAATGCCGCCTTCTTTGATCTCTACAGTCACAGAACCGGAACCGGCATCAATGGCATTTTCTACCAGCTCTTTTACGACAGAAGCCGGACGTTCAATCACTTCTCCGGCTGCGATCTTATCAATTGTTATCTGATCTAATACATGTATGTTTGACATAAACTACCACCTGTTTTTTAACTTGTTCTGCAACTGATACAGTGTATTCAGTGCGTCAATCGGCGTCAGATTCGTTACATCCAGGTTTTTGAGTTCCTGAAGTACATCATCATCTTTGACGGTATCAAACAATGACATCTGTGCCAGATCCACATCATCATATTTCTTTGCTTTGTGTTTCGACTCACTTCCTGCCACTGCAATATCTTTGATCCGTGACGTGATGTCTGCCTGCACCAGTTCTTCTACAATTTCTTTTGCACGGTCTGTAACAGAAGCTGGGACACCGGCAAGACGCGCCACTTGAATACCATAACTTTTGTCCGCACCACCGCTTACGATTTTACGAAGGAAGATAATGTCATCGCCTTTTTCTTTCACGGCAATGCAGTAATTATTCACGTTATCAATCTTTCCTTCCAGTTCCGTCAGCTCATGATAATGCGTTGCAAATAATGTCTTTGCTCCTAGCAGTTTACTGTTGCTGATATGCTCAATCACTGCCCATGCAATACTCAGTCCGTCAAAGGTACTTGTTCCACGCCCAATCTCATCAAGGATCAGGAGACTCTTGCTTGTCGCATTTCGTAAAATATTCGCGACTTCTGTCATCTCTACCATAAAGGTACTCTGTCCGGAAGCCAGATCATCCGATGCTCCCACTCGGGTGAAAATACGGTCAACAAGTCCGATATTTGCCGAAGATGCCGGAACGTAGGATCCAATCTGTGCCATCAGTACGATCAAGGCTGTCTGGCGCATATAAGTTGACTTTCCAGCCATGTTCGGTCCGGTGATGATAGAAATTCTTTTCTTCTTATCATTCAGATAAGTATCATTTGTAATGAACATATCATTCGGAATCATCTTCTCTACGACCGGATGTCTGCCGTCTTTAATATCAATGACACCTTTCTCATTGATCTTCGGACGCACATAATTATTACGTTCAGCGACCAGTGCCAGAGAAGCCAGAGTATCAATCTTCGCAACCGCTTTCGCTGTTGTCTGGATACGCACAACTTCTTTTGCAATCGTGTCACGCACCTCACAGTAGAGCTGATATTCCAGCGCATACAGCTTATCTTCTGCACCGAGGATCGTGTCTTCCAGTTCTTTTAATTCTGGAATAATGTAGCGTTCCGCATTGGCAAGTGTCTGTTTCCTTGTATAGTACTCCGGCACCAGATTCTTGAAAGAATTAGTTACTTCCAGATAATAGCCGAATACTTTATTATATTTGATTTTGAGATTCTTGATTCCGGTCTTTTCCCGCTCGTCTTCTTCCAACTTGGCAAGCCATTCTTTTCCGTCAGACTTGGCATGTCTTAACTTGTCTACTTCTGCATTGTAACCATCCCGGATGATGCCACCCTCTTTCATGGCAAGCGGTGGCTCATCCTTAATTGCCTTTTTCACCAGTGTACACAGATCTTCCAGTGGATCTAACGCATCGTACAGTTCCCGGTTCAGGGTACTTTGCATGTCACTTAAGATTGTCTTTACATGTGGCAACATGGAGAGGGAACTCTCAAAAGCAGTCAGATCTCTTGGATTGGCAGACTGGTATGTAATCTTGCTGACGAGACGTTCCAGGTCATAGACCGGTGTCAGGTATTCTCGAATCTCTTCTCTTGCGATCGCATTGTTTTTAAATTCCTCTACCGCATCCAGTCTCTCATCAATTTCTTTTTTATGTAACAATGGCTGTTCAATATACTTGCGCAGTGTCCGCGCTCCCATCGCAGTTTTCGTCTTATCGAGAACCCAGAGTAGGGAACCTCTTTTCTGCTTCTCACGCATTGTTTCACAAAGTTCCAGATTCCGTCTTGTAGAACTGTCGAGAAGCATATATTTGCCATTCGTATACGGTATCAGTCTGGACATATGTGTCAGTGCATTCTTCTGCGTCTCCTTCAGATACTGGAACAGTGCACCTGCCGCTACAATACCGCAGTCATAATCCGCAAGTCCAAGCCCTTCCAGTGTTGCACAGTGGAAATGCTCTTCCAGCGTCTTCGTACAGATTTCATCATCAAAATACCATGCATCCAGCGAGTAAACGGTGATACCAAGACGTTCTCTTAAATCGTCAAAATCCATGCCACTCATATAAAAAGCCTCATTGCAAATAAGCTCTGAGGGCATAAATTTGTAAATTTCATCAAATAACTTTTCACTGTCTTCTATCTCGGTCACAAAATAATCTCCGGTTGTCACATCCGCAACCGATACACCATACCGGTCTGCAATGTATGCGACACACATAAGATAATTGTTCTTCGTCTCATCCAATGCCTGGGTATCCAGATTCGTACCCGGTGTTGCGATCCTGACAACTTCTCTCTTTACAATTCCTTTCGCTGTCGCAGGATCTTCCACCTGTTCACAGATTGCAACTTTATATCCTTTGGACACAAGCCGGTTCAGGTAACTGTCCACAGCGTGATAAGGTACTCCACACATTGGTGCCCGTTCCTCTAGTCCGCAGTTCTTCCCTGTCAGGGTGATCTCCAGTTCTTTTGATGCTGTGATTGCATCGTCAAAGAACATTTCATAAAAATCTCCCAGTCTATAAAACAAGATACAGTCTTTGTATTCTTCTTTTGTTTTCATGTATTGCTGCATCATTGGTGTTAATTCAGCCACATCTATTCTCCTTTGTATCGATTCTAAGTTTACATTTCATTATAACATTATTTTTCCGGTGGGAAAAGATAGAATTTCTCATCTCAGAACATGAAAAACAGGTTTTTCTTCGCCGAACAGGTAACAGGCAAGGTAGCTGGAAAGAAAAATTCCAACCGCACAGAGTCCTGCAAAAATGATTGCAAAAGGCAGACAGATCTGCCCTAAGATCTGAAATGGCATATCTGTATAATCCCATACATTCATATGCCACATACAGTTTACAACGATTCCTGTCATAAATTCCATGGAAACTACAAAAATATCGCATCTCAAAATTTGTTTCCACAGTGGTTCATCCCATCCAATCTTGCTGCCCTGCAGATAAATAAACAGGAAACAGATTCCACCAAGCAGAAACATGCTCCAGTGCGAAAATCCACGAAACAATTGTTCAAATACATAATACAGACTGCCTCCGATTCCGATGAGGCAGAGATATTTTCCGGTTCTACCCATAAAAACGCCCTCACTATCCTTCTTACCAGATAGTTTGAGCGTTTTTGTATCTCTTTATAGGTGGAAGATATTGCAAATGATTTTATTCTGCAAGTTCTCCCAGATAATAGAATCCTTTACATTCTGTCAGGTGTGCATTGACATAGCTTCCGATCATGGAAGCCTCTCCTTTTAAATGTACAAGCAGGTTATTACTCATACGTCCGGTCACCATAGTCGAATCATGATCGCTGACAGACTCAATCAATACTTCCTGTGTTGTTCCTTCATGAACCGCACATACTTCAGCTGCGATGGATTGAACTTCATGAAGAAGGCGATCAAATCTCTTTTTCACAACATCTGCCGGTACCTGGTTTTCCATTTTTGCGGCAGGTGTTCCGGTACGTTTGGAATAAATAAATGTAAATGCGCTGTCATAGCGGACTTTTCTTACAACGTCTAGCGTCTCTTCAAAATCTTCTTCTGTCTCCCCCGGAAATCCGACGATAATATCTGTGGTAAGAGAAATATCCGGCACTTTCGCACGCAGCTTTTCTACCAGTTCCAGATAAGATTCTTTCGTATAATGACGGTTCATTTTCTTTAAGATTTCTGTACTTCCTGACTGTACCGGAAGGTGCAAATGCTTACAGATTTTCTTTGAAGTTGCCATTACATCGATCAGTTCATCAGAAAGATCCTTTGGATGGGAAGTCATAAATCGGATACGTTTAAGTCCTTCAATCTTTTGAATTTTCTGCAATAACTGCGCAAAACTTATCGGCTCATCCAGTGTCTTTCCATAGGAATTGACATTCTGTCCGAGAAGCATAACTTCCGTGACACCGTCTGAAACAAGGCGCTCAATCTCCCGGATAATATCTTCCGGCTTTCTGCTTCGCTCACGGCCTCTTACATATGGTACAATGCAGTAGCTACAGAAGTTATTACAACCGAACATAATATTGATTCCCGATTTGAATGAATATTTTCTCTTATTCGGAAGATCTTCTACGATTTTATCGGTATCTTTCCAAATATCGACAACCATCTTACCGCTTTCATAGCGCTGGCATATAAGCTCTGCAAATTTGTAAATATTGTGCGTTCCAAATACAAGATCCACAAATGAATAGCTCTTCTTTAATTTTTCAATAACTTCCGGCTCCTGCATCATACAGCCACAGAGTCCAATCTTCATATGTGAATTTTTCTTCTTATGAGGCTTTAACTGTCCCAGTCTTCCGTACACACGGGTATTGGCATTTTCACGCACGGTACATGTATTGAAGATTACAAAATCTGCTTCGTCTTCAGGTGCTTCCATATATCCGATATCCAGTAAGATTCCCCTTAATTTTTCAGAATCTCTTGCGTTCATCTGACATCCAAAAGTAGTAATACATGCAGTCAGTGGACGTCCTGCTTCCTCAGCCTCTTTCTGTACATATTTTTTTGCTTTTTCTATGTAATAATACTGTCTCGCAGTATCTTCCTCTGGTGGAGTTTGCATAAGATCGATGTTGTATTTCATATGATCTGACATATTGTTTCCTTTCTTCTATACAAATTGGTTGGTATTTTCGTCGTAAGTGTAATCAATGTTCTGTAATTTAGTTTCCATCTTTTCTCTGTCTGCCTGCATATCCTCACACAACGCATCAAGAGATGTATACTGGTCGCGCAGTTTTGTATTCACGACGCTTAAAAGCAGCATCGGATCTTTTGGTAAATTCATTATTCATATATCCTTTCTTCTGTGATCAATTTCTGTGGACGGATATCATTCGCCTCTGTCGGCACACCTTCCACAATCTGAAATCCGAATGCAACCGCAGCCGTAAAAAGCTCCGGATATAGTTCCAGGTATTTATCATAGTAACCACCGCCGAAGCCGATGCGGTTTCTGTCTGCATCAAAAGCAACACCCGGCACAACCATGAAGCCATCTCTTGCTTCTTCTTTCCCGGCTTTACTCTCGCCTTTTGGCTCCAGGATTCCGTATGCTCCGATCTCGAAGTCATCTTTCGATCTGACCCGGAAGAAATCCATAATATTACCGTTCACTCTCGGAAGCCACAGATTCTTGCCAAGTCGGAGAGATTCTTTCAGTATCATTTCTGTCTTTACTTCCCCCGAAAAATCCATATATGCGTAAATATTCTTCGCTTTCCGGTATTCCGGCAGGGCAAGCAGTTTTTCGGCGATCACCATGCTTGATTTCTCACATGTCTCTTTGGACTGTGCTCTCCGCTGTTTTAAAATGCAGGATCTAATTTCCTTTTTTGTTTCCATATTTTTCTGCATGTCTTTTTCCCAGATCTGTAACACTTCCGTCATGTTCTTTGATAGAAATATTATTAAGCTGACCGCGCAGGTTCATCCGGACAGAATCAATATATTCGCGGCGCAGGATCTGCTGTTCCTTTCTCTCTTCTTCAGTAAGTGTTCCTTCTTTTGATTTATGATATAATTCGTTAATTCTTGCGATTTTCTTCTCGTCCATTCTCTTTTGTCCTTTCCGTCATTTATCTGTATTCATTTAAATCTTTTCATTTTCTATGGTTTCAGCTGGAATAATTTTCCAGAAATCCGTACAGATCTGCCTGGGAACGGATATATTTTCCATAGCGGATCTCATTGCGGACCTTCTCCGGCAGATCATCATAAGCAATATCTGTATATTCATATACCGTTTTACGATCACTGGCATATACAACCAGGAATCCGCCTTCCTCTATCAGATAATATCCTTCTTTTTTATTTGCATCCGCAGGAACTGTCTGCGTCTCTCTTTTTACTTCCGCTTCTTCCTGTGCGTGTTCTCTTGCCTTCTGGAAACTGAACTGATAGGCAAATGTCAGGATCAGCACTGCCAGAACTGCTGTCGTGAAAAAGCCAATACCATACTTATTCATAATAAGGACAACTCCTTTTTAGTATAGTATTGGCATGTAAAATCTTTTTTATACGCTCCTAAGACGGAAACAGACGGCATTTTTTACAAACGGCAACCAGTTTTGTTCCCATCGGCATCTGCCGCATTTCTGCTTCGGTAAGACCGCCAAGCAGGATGATTGCTGTACCATAAACAGCTACCGCCGCAAGAAGTGCCAGAATTGTAGCAATATGTGTTCCAAGGAACAACTCAAAGAACAGGTGTACAACTAATGCCACAACACCCATGATCACAGAGGCGATCGCAGGTATAATAAATGTCTTCTTGCGTTCCTGTACAAAGCCGGCATATTCTCTTAAGGCATGTGCATTGAAAATACAAGCAGTAACAGAGAATACAATCTTACTTAATACAACAGCATAAATGCCCCACTTAAATACAACCATCATAATAAACAATGAAATAATATGTACAACAAGTGCTGCCGCTGCACTGTATACCGGTGTCATCATACGATCCATGCCCTGTAATGCCGCATTTGTGATTGTTGACAAACAGTAGAAAATAACTGACAATGCTCCAAACTGCAGTGTCACGGCTGCAATCCGGTTATCTTCTGTAAAGAAAATAAGATCCAGAAGCGGTTTTGCCAGCACGATAAATCCCACTGCACTTGGAAGTGCCACAACCATTGTAAAACGGCTGAAAAGTTCAATCTTATTATGTAACTGTTTGCGACTTCTGTTCTTAACTGCCGCTACAATACTCGGCATCATCGCAGATGCGATCGCACTGGAAAAGGCAAGTGGAACGTTGATCAGCGTATCGTACTTACCACTGATGATTCCAAGAAGTGCTGCGTATTCACTCTCCTTGTGCCCCTGTGCTGCCATGATCTTGCCAAACATTGCATTGTCAATAACACCACAGATATTATATACCGTCGCACTTAAAATAACCGGTGCGATCGTCAAAAGCAGAACCCGGAATATCTCTTCATAAGTTTCCTTATGCCTGCTTCTGTCTTTTTTCATTTTTTTCTTTACAACTCTCTGGTAAACGAGAAAGATAAAGACTACAAGCACAAGTGCTGCCGCTGCACCGGCAACCGTTCCTAATGTACCACCGGCCGCACCATAAGCTTCTCCGTAAGAGGAATCACCTCTTGTCTTTCCAACCGCACGTCCTGCTTTTAATAAGACATAAGCGCCACCGATGCTGACAACCGCATTGATGATCTGCTCTAAGATCTGCGAGATTGCCGTCGGCATCATAGAGCCGTTGCCCTGAAAGAAACCACGGAATACACCAAGAATCGCTACAATCAGAATACAGGGTGCAAGTACGCGAAGTGCATAGACACTCATGCTCATCGCCATAATATTTTTGGCAATGACTCCCGCGCCGAAGAATATAATCAGTGCTGCCGTTCCTCCTACTGTGATTGCAAATGCAAGCGCACCACGGAATACTTTATATGCATTTTTATATTCGCCGACTGCAACTCTGGCGGATACCAGTTTGGAAACAGCAACTGGGAGACTGTACGAAGTCAGTGTCAGCGCAATCGCATAAATCTGGAACGCAACACCGTAATATCCCAGGCCTTTATCACCAAGAATACCAACCAGCGGAACTCTGTATACCGCACCGATGATCTTGGTAATCACTCCTGCGGCTGCCAGAATTGTCCCCTGGATCAGCAGATTTTTTTCGCTTTGTTGTTTTTCCGACATGTTCTACTCCATCTTAACGTAATATTTCTAATTTTTCTAAAATCTCTCTTTGCTTCTGTTCCATAACGAGGCGTTCTTCTTCCTCCATATGGTCATATCCACATAAGTGTAACACAGAATGTGCAATTAAAAAAGCATATTCTCTACGGGGAGAATGTCCGTATTCTTCAGCCTGTGCGAGAACTTTTTCCTTTGATATGACAATATCTCCAAGAACAAGCTCTCCGCTTTCCGGATCAAAAGCTTCCTCACAGTCTTCAAGGAAATCAAAATTACCTGCCTCTTCATAATCAAGCATCGGAAATGACAGGACATCCGTCGGTCTGTCAATCTCTCGGAATTCAAGATTCATCTCATGGATTTGTTCATTCATGGTAAGAAGCAGATTCACCTCCGCTTCATAAGGACATCCGATATAATCCAGTGCTCCTTCCACGACTTCTTCGGCAATCTCTTTTGCATTTACAGGCAATGTGAGGGCACCCTCTTCTTCAAAGTAAACCGTCATTATTTTCTCCTTTTTTCACGTCCGCGTACCTTGGCGGCATTTGCTTTATTTTCATATTCTTCATAAGCTTTTACAATCTTCTGTACAAGTGGATGACGCACAACATCCTTGCTTGACAAGCGGCAGATGCTGATATCATTAATGTTTTTTACAACTTTTACAGCTGTATCCAGACCGGAAATCTGACCGGACGGCAGGTCTTTCTGCGTCTCATCTCCGGTGATAATGACTTTGGAGCCAAAACCGATACGGGTAAGGAACATCTTCATCTGTGCCGGAGTTGTATTCTGCGCTTCATCCAGAATAATAAATGCATTGTCCAGTGTACGACCGCGCATGTAAGCAAGTGGCGCCACCTCGATCAGACCTTTTTCAGAATTTTTCAGAAAGCTCTCCGCCCCCATGATCTGATACAGTGCATCATACAGTGGCCTTAAATAAGGATCGATCTTGCTCTGCAGATCTCCAGGAAGAAATCCAAGTTTTTCTCCTGCTTCAATTGCCGGTCTTGTAAGAATGATACGTCCTACTTCATTATTTTTAAATGCCGTGATCGCCATCGCCATTGCAAGGTAGGTCTTTCCAGTTCCTGCTGGTCCGAGACCGAAGGTAATCATCTGCTTACGGATCGCATCGACGTATTTTTTCTGTCCCAACGTCTTTGGCTTGATCGGCTTACCCTGGATCGTATGACAGATAATATCTTTATCAATCTCCAATACACTGTCTTCGCTGTCTTCCATTGCAAGTGAAAGTGTATAATCTACCTGCTGTTCTGTGATACCACCACCACGTTCGGACAGTTTTACCAGATTCGCAAGTACGCTTTTCGCTTTCTCAACGCGGGCAGCTTCACCCATGATCTTTACATGTTCATCTCTTGCTATAAGTGTGACATGTAAAGATCTTTCAATTTTTTTCGCATAAACATCGAACTGACCGAACACATTCTGCTCATGCTCGGTCGGAATCTCAATGACTGTTTCCATCATGCCCATCTATATTCTCTCCTTGTTGCGATTTTGAATTTCGCGGAATCTTTTTTATCTTCGACGGTCTCAAAACACCGATACTCCTGACTGCAGTGATTGTGCCTCTCGCACTGGCGTTTCCTGACCCTGTGTATATTTTAACATCATTCTCCAGAATTTCTACCCCTTTTTTCTCCAAATCACGGCAATATTGTGAAAATGTATGGCTTAAAAGCTGCTGTTTTTCCTTTGTTGTATGATTTTTCTGACTTATTCTGTAAAAAACTGTTGTTTTCGTGCCATAAGAAACCGGCAGTTTGATGCGGTCAAAAAGGCAGAGTGGATGATTTGTGATATAAATTTCCTGTTTTTTCGTCTGTTCTGTCTGTTTTTCGGGGAAAATATCTCCGGTCTGAAACTGCCAGTCTGCAATCCTTATATAGTCTTCTTTCTTCTTTATTGTTCCATAAACTTTTTTCGTATAACTGTTTGCTAAAACCTCTTTATATGGAATCTTTACTTCCGCTTTGATATCCGCATCTGCCCTGTGATACTGGTAATCGATCACTGTCTGACTGTCATCCTTTACCGGAACCTGACCGGACACAAGCACCTGTCCCTTTCTGACCTTCTTTCCTTTCCGGATTCTGGGAATACCTTCCCTTGGAACAATTTCTGTGATCACACCATCTGTATCTGCGACAAGATCATAAGGGGACACGGCTTTCTCTTTTCTATTTTCCGTCAGTTTCTTTGTCTTACTTCTGTATGCATCCATATTTTCCCGGACACGGATACAGAGCCGATTGCCGTCAATGCTCGCTGAAACCCATATGATATTTTTATAATTCCTTCTAAGATCTGCTGCAATCTTGCCGCAGTTTACTTTCGATTTCACCATTCCGGTATGTACCTTATTATTTTCCAAATAATGAAGAATCTGCTCTCTCGTATAGATCTGATTTCCCGACAGATCAATATCCCAGATAAAACGTGTCAGCATGACCAGTAATGCAAAACACAGTACACATCCCGTAAAAAATAATTTTCTCCTGCGATAGCGGAGCAGAAAAAAAGGAAGACCAATACGCTTCACGATCGTGACTTTCGTACCGGTCTTTCGAAGAATCGTTTTCAGTTTTTTGAAATCGCATACGAACATATTTACTTCATATGCGCCATTTACCACCTGCAGATTCCAGAGACGGATGTTCCTGTGACGACAGCCATTAATAAAACGCTCGGTTCCGGAGCCTGTAATACGGATTCTTAAATATCCCCGGGTATATCTCCACAAACGGATCAGCATCTTTTCCGACACCTCCTTATTCACTGCAATGATATTCGATATCCCGGATCCATCCGGTCATTTTCATCTCATCATTCGTATAATAGGAGATCATCAGATGCTCTCCGGTAACTTTTAACTGGCCGCCTTTTACCTGCACCCGGACAAGTTCGCCTGTATATTCCAGAATCCCACGGTAGTTCTCCAGCGTAAGCTCCACATTACCGGTTACTGTCAGAACCGACAGCCCCGGAAGTACATCTTTCGGTATCTCTGCAAACTCCATACACACCGACTGCCTTCTTATGGATGTTATTGTAATCTATGCAGATCTTTATTTCAATATGCTCACATCCACGCAAAAAACTTTACTGATCGTTGGTTGCATCCCCGTCTCCGCTCACCGGGATCGCTTCTCCAAGATATGTCGGTTTTGTCTTGCGCAATACCGATACAACGTCTTTATCTCTTGCCAGAAGTTCCCGCAGATCCCGGTACATCTGTCCTGCATAGCGCGTTTCCTTTGCCGGAACTCCGGTCACCTTCATTCCAAGCCCCTTGCCACTGTACAGTGCACGATACAGATGATATTTCTGTGACACAACGATCATATTCTTTACCTGAAAAACCGCCTTTGCACGATACATACTCTCATAAGTGGAAAATCCGGCATGATCCATAAAAATATCTGAAGACGGAATCCCTTTGTCTATGGCATAATCTTTCATAACCTGTACTTCGTCATAGTCTTTTCTGCCATGATCGCCACTCATAATGATCTTGGATGCTGCTCCTTCTTCATAAAGTCTGCATGCCGTCTCCAGACGGTCCCGTAACATAAGCGACGGTGAATTGTCCTTGTGTACGCCTGCTCCAAGTACAAGGATACAGTCTGCTTTTGAAGATTTCACTTCAGATTCCTTTTTGATCAGACCTTTCGTGCTTCCGATCACCCATGCATTTCCAAGAAGTGCTGCAAGAATAACAAACAATCCGATACAGATCAGATTTCTGAAAATACGCAGTATCAATCTTTTTTTCTTTTGTCTTTTCATATACTTCCCCATTTCTTTTTTACTTAACTACAATTCTTTGTCGCCATAGCATCTGAAGAAAACTGCCAATAGCAAATTTTGCATGTGCTGTATTTTAACGTTCCTTAATCATTTGATAATAATCAAGTCCTTCATATCCAAGCCTTTTGTATAACGCGATTGCTTTTTCATTGCACGGTGTTGCCTCCAGGCGGTATCTCTTAGCATCCGGGTATTCTTCTTCTACCCATGCAAATACTTTTGTTCCATAACCTTTGCCTCTCGCTTCCGGTTTGAAGAAAAGTTCTTCTAAGAGAACTGTCTGTCCTCCCGCCTCGTTGCTCCAAGTAAGAGACATATTAAAATATCCGACAACGCCGGTTTCATCTTCCAGCATCAACATTCTCGCATACTGTCGGCTGCGCAGGCATTCCTTAAGTGTTGCCTCAAAATTTTCTTCCGGAACCGTGTGGTCACACGCCGGTCCTTCATAAAATTCCTTCTCCATCGCAAAAAGGACTTCTCTGTCTGTCTCTTTAACATCTCTGATTGTAAACATAAAAACCTCCGATACTTTTCTTATTTCACATCTGTTATATACAGATTCCATACGAATTGTTTCGCACTTCGTACTCCCACAATTCTACCCAATATTCGCATATCGTGAAGCTTACGCTCCACTTTTATGCTCATATCGGGGCGGGGCATTAAGCCATAAAACTACTCATGTGCAAGCACATCGTAGTTTTAGGCTTTTGCCCCTGGCATCTAACATTATACATGAGTTTATTCCGCCTGTATAGTCTCTTAGACCTTGCATTCTGATTTCTGGATGCTATAATAGTACAAGATATGCATTTACCGAATGAAGGAGGAACTATTTTATGAAATTTATATATCCTGCCATCTTCCGTCAGACTGAAGAAGGCAGCTACAAAGGTTATTTCCCGGACCTGGAATATTGTTACGGAGAAGGGGAGACTCTGGATGACGCCATCGACAGTATCAACGATGCCGGAAAAGACTGGTTGACACTGGAATTATCCGAAGACGAACCACTCATCCCATATGTCAGTGATCTGGAAGATCTGACTTTGGAAGAAGGCGATATTGTCCGCAACATTTCCATGAACATCCGTTTTTATGAAGGATGGGATGAATAAAGAGATAACAGAAAGCATGTAAGATAAAAATCTCTGGAAATAAAGAGCGTGACTGCTCCTGTTTTCCCAGAGATTTTCTTTTATTATTATTTCGTTCAGCGAACTCTTTCACACAATGTTTTGTAAATTTATTTCTGATTTTATTCTTTGAGAATGTAATTCCCATCCGCGTTTGCTTTTATGTGCGTCTGATAAAATTCCTGTATGGCACGTATCATAGAATCCACATCTTTGACACCGGCTGTCTCATATGCGGAATGCATGCCAAGCTGTGGCAGCCCGATATCAACCGTGTTCATGGACACCTGAGCCATAGCAAGATTACCAAGCGTACTGCCACCTGCTTCATCCGAACGGTTTGCGAAAAACTGTACCGGAACACCCGCTTTTTCACAGATCATCTTAAATACCGCAACACTGACCGCATCACTTGTATATTTCTGACCGGCATGTGATTTCACAACAATTCCTTCGTTCATATAAGTACAGTTCGTCGTATCTGTTTTCTGCCTGTAATTCGGATGCACAGCATGTGCATTGTCGCAGCTTAACAGAAAGCTTCCTGCAAGTGCACGGTAAAAATCTTCTTCGCTGTATCCCAGTGCTTGATTAGCGCGCCACAATACATCAAAAAGGAAGGTAGACTTGGCTCCTTGTTTCGTTCCGGAACCGACTTCTTCATTATCAAAGCAGGCAAAGACATTGATATTTTTCTGATTACCGGCTGTCAGGAATGCTTTTGCAGAAGTAAATGCACACTCTAAATCATCCAGTCTCGGACAACCGATAAACTCTTCTTCACTTCCCCAGCGTACCGCTTTCATACGGTTATATAAGAAAAGATCCATTCCATAAATATCCTCTGTTTCTACATCCAGTTCTTTTGCAATGATCACTTTTATCTCGCCGGATTCTTTTACACTGCCGGACAAAACCGGAAGCATGTCGATCTGTTTGTTGTAGGATTTTCCATCGTTTATTTTGCGGTCCATATGAATGGCAAGACTTGGAATCATAAGCAGATCACGATTGATTTTCACTAATTTTGTTTCAATACCGTTTCCATCTTTTACCATAACACGGCCTGCCACTGAAAGCGGTCTGTCGAACCATGTAGAACAGATCATACCGCCGTATCCTTCTGTGTTGAGCACGGTATACTTTCCAGCGACATTTATCTCGATATTTTCTTTTAATTTGAATGTCGGTGAATCGCTGTGGGATGCCGTCACATGAAAGCTGTATTCATCCAAAGCATTTCCTATTTTCAATGCAATAATGCTGGAATTATTTCTTGTGACATAGTATTTTCCGTCTGGTTCCAGATGCCATTTTTCAGCTTCCTTTAATTCTTGGAATCCATCTTTATCCAGCATGGTTTTCAAATTTTGTACCGCATGGAAAGCGGTCGGTGACTGCTCTATAAAATCCGTTAATTCAGTTATCCTGTTTATTTCCATTTTATTATGCCCTCTCTAATTTTTATTATATACACATCATACAGCAGATCGCATTTTCTCACAAGGACTATTCCCAGACGCAATATATGCTTTCCTTATCTGTAAATCATTTTTATGTTTCACTTGACATCTCACTACTATGTGTTACAATATAGTCAATAGCTACTATGTATTGTAAGGTAGTAAATAAAGAATTTGAAAAAAGGATGGTGATTACAATATGTATGACAAGTCACAGCTTATGCGCGGGACACTGGAAGGTTGTATTTTACAGATTCTGTCTCGGGAAACCACTTACGGCTACCAGATTGTAACCAGCCTTACAGAGTATGGTTTTGAGGATATTAAAGAAGGAACGATTTATCCACTTCTCGTCAGATTGGAGAAGAAGAATTATATTAGTTCAACTCTGCGTCCGTCTCCTCTTGGACCAAGGCGCAAATACTATTCCATTACCGACGAAGGACTTACCTATCTGCATGGATTTATAAACTGTTGGAATCAGGTGCAGAAATCAGTAAATGAAATCTTAAATATGGAGGAATCATTATGAAACTAACAAAGGAAAATGAAAAAATTATGAGAAAAGCAAAACGATATATCCGTACGTTCCCTCTTTCTACTGAAGAGATTCGTCAGATTGAAGAGGACATTACTGGAATGGCATTAGAATCACAGGAACGAGGGGAAGATTTTATGGAGGTTATCGGAAAACCGATTCGGGAATTCTGTGAAGATCTTGTATATTCCATCGGCGGAATGCAGGCACTTGGCGGCAGAAAATTATTGCGAATCAGCGGAATCTATTTTCAGCTTTATGGACTTCTCCCAATCTCAATGGGACTGGTGGCTGTATTTGGTGGTCTTTCTGCGACGGAAATTATTTATTATAATATATTTGCAGCTTATGCTTTCTTTATGGGATATTATGCCGAACATGGCTGTAATACACCAGAAAAGGGAAATAAAATCCTTGCACTTGGACTTATTTTCCTCATATTCATAGCCGGAAATGACATTTATAATGCCATTATGAGTATTGACAGCCCGATTGAAACGGGTGATTGTATTATTTTCCTTTTCGGGTTGATATTAGATTATCCGATGACGCTTATCTATATCATCGGAGCCAGACGTAACCGAGCACACTCTCCAAATGAAATTTAATATACTGCAACGTATAATCTGCTAATGACAGATTATGCATCCGATTCAAAAAGGCGCTTAGATTGCTCTAAGCGCCTTTTTGAATCGAACAGAAAATAAAATTGCCGTAAATGTAACTGCGATCAAATCTGCGACCGGCTCTGCCATATAAACCGCTGTTGTCTGATCCGCGCGGAAGATCTGCGGAATAATATAGATAAGCGGAATCAGAAGCACGAACTTACGTACAACTGCAACGATAATGGATTCCACAGCTCTTCCAAGTGAATTAAACGCCATCTGGCAGGAAATCTGGATACCGAACAGAAACATCACTGCAAGATATACACGGAGCGCTTTTGCCGTAAATGCAACCAGTGCCGCATCTGTTGTGAAGATTCCGGCAAAAATCTGTGGGAAGAACATGACGCAGCCCCATAAAATAACTGCATAGATCATACTGATCTTTAACAGTAATAAAAAGGCGGCTTTTACACGCTTTACATTTTTTGCGCCGTAATTGTAACTCATGATTGGCTGTGCACCCTGGCCGAATCCCTGAAGTGGAAGCATTGCAAACTGCATGACACTTGTAAGGATTGTCATAGCTCCAACTGCCATATCTCCGCCGTATTTCTGAAGCGAAGAATTGAAGCATACCGAAATAACGCTCTCACTTGCCTGCATAATAAAAGTTGCAGATCCAAGTGCAAGACACGGTAAAATTACTTTTGGTATCAGTTTCAGATTCTCTTTCCGGATACGGATAAATGTCTTCTTCCCACACAGAAAACTCACGACCCAGATGCAGGAAAGAGCCTGCGAAAGTATTGTAGCAAGCGCCGCTCCTCTCACTCCCATACCAAGTAAAAAGATAAACACAGGATCCAGGATGATATTGGCAACTGCACCAATCAAAACGGAATACATTCCAGTCTTAGCAAATCCCTGTGTCGTAATAAATGCGTTCATACCAAGTGTCAGTTCTACAAACAGCGTTCCAAGTGCATAAAGATTCATATAGCTGTTCGCATAGGGAATTGTATTTTCACTGGCACCGAATGCAAGCAGAAGATCCCGATTCCAGATAAGCAAAACTGCTGTCAGTATCAGCGATACAAGAATCTGCATTGTAAAGCAGTTTCCTAAAATCTTCTCTGCCGATTCAGCATCTTTCTTTCCGAGATAAATGGATGCTCTCGGCGAGCCTCCATATCCAACCAGTGCTGCAAATGCAGACACAATCATAATCAGTGGCATGCAGACACCGACTCCTGTCAGTGCCGCCGCACCTACATGTGGGATATGCCCGATATAAATACGGTCTACAATATTGTACAGCATATTGATAATCTGAGCCGCTAGGGTTGGAAGCGCCAGTCTTAATAATAATTTTCCAATTGGTTCTGTTCCTAAAAATTCTTTATCTTCGTTCATGTTCTAACCTTCTGTTCTATATAATCTATATAATGTTGATGTTGCGATGTCTGCAGATAATTACGTACTATGCACTTTCACCACACCTTATCTGATATCATCTTATTTATGATACGGCTCTCCATTGATAATGCGATAACTTCTGTAAATCTGCTCCAGCAAAATGACGCGCATAAGCTGATGCGGAAATGTCATTTTCGAAAAACTGAGTGCATAGTCGGAACGCCTTAAAACTTCCCTTCCAAGTCCGATCGATCCGCCGATCACGAATACCAGGTGGCTTTTCCCCTGGATTCCAAGTGTCTCGATCCGGTCTGCCAGTTCCTCAGAAGTTAACATCTTTCCGCTGATTTCCAGCGTGATGACATATGCATCCTCTTTGATCAGCTTTAAAGTCCGCTCGCCTTCTTTTTCGCGGATATTCTCTTCTACTATCTCACTTGCACCATCCGGTGTCTTCTCATCAGCAACTTCCAGAATCTCCAGTTTGCAGTAACGGCTGAGCCGTTTGCTGTATTCTGCAATTGCATCTTTTAGATATTTTTCTTTTATTTTCCCTACGGTTATTATAGTTATTTTCATAGATTCTTTAATTCTCCTTGTGTCTGACAGACAAAAAGTTCATGCAGCGCCCTTGTTGCACTGATATAAGCCGCCTGCTTGTAAAGTGGATTGTCACGATGGAAAAATGCAGTGAATACCTGGTCAAATTCCAGCCCTTTTGCCAGATAAAAGGTTGTCACGGTAAGTCCTTTTTCAAACGCAGATGTATTGCGATCAATATAATGATAATTTTCTCCCCTGTCCTTCAAAATCTGACAGACGGTTAAAGCATCTTCTTCTGTCAGTGTTAAAATGGCAGCAGTCTCGTATTTTTCCAGATTTACATCTATAAGAACCTGATCCAGCAACGCTTCTTTTGAAGCAAATGTCTGTTCTGTAACACCCTGTCCATGACGCATCAGAAGTTCCAGCTCCTGATCGCCGCTCAGTGCTCTTGCATACTCTGCGATCTCGACAGTATTACGATAACTTTTATTCATCTCCAGTTTCCTTACTTTCCGGTCAAAAATCTTCGGAAGAAACCGGGTGACATCCTGTTGCTTTTCATCCATTGTCTGCATGCGGTCGCCGAGGATCGTCATTCTGCACGGGAATAACATGGCAAGAATACTGTACTGCAGATAAGAATAATCCTGCATCTCATCGATGACAAGATGTTTGACATTTTTATGCTGTGTGGCTCCGCACAGGCGGTATTTTAAATATAACATCGGATAGACATCTTCATAAGAAAGGATCCTTTTTTCATATGGCAGATCTGGTAATGTTTCATAACCTGCAAACTCCAGAAAGCGGTTATAAATATGATAAATATCACGTTCCATATACATCTGCCCTGCCTTTTCTTTCAGATATTCCTCTTCTTCCTCGGAGAGTTCCCTGCCTCTTAAGGTCACAAATTCATCTTTAAAATAATCCATGACTGCATCCATTCTCGCAAGCAGCGGTGTATTCTGGAATTTGAAATAAAAGAGAGAGATAATTTCACTCTCTGACTTAGTATATCCTTTATAAGAGATCTCTTTCAGATCAACCAGCTCTTCTTCCAAAAGTGCAAGAAATGCCTCCATCATTCCGATGATCTCCGGTGACTGTTTCAATTCATACTGCTTCTTTGCAGCTGCGTCCGGGAACTGCATCTGATGTTCCAGTTCGTCATAGCGGTCTTCACAGTCATTTACAATACTATGCAGTTCTTTGTATGCAAAAAGATCAAAGCTCATCTCGCGGATATTTTCTTCTCCAAGTTCCGGCAGAATATGCGAAATATAATCCGAAAACACACTGTTCGGCGATAAGATCAGCACATTTGACGCTTTCAGATGTTCTCTGTCATGATACAGAAGATATGCCACACGATGAAGCGCTACCGATGTCTTGCCACTTCCTGCCACACCCTGGATCACAAGGATCTGGTCTTTGCGGTTACGGATGATTGCGTTCTGTTCCTTCTGGATCGTGCGCACAATATTCTTTAACTGTACATCGCTGTTGCTTCCAAGCTCCTGTTTTAAAATCTCATCATCAATCTTCGTATCGCTCTCAAAGGCATAGATCATTTTTCCCTTACGGATCTTATACTGCCATTTGGATGCAATTTTTCCTGTGATCGTACCGGATGGCGCCTCATAGGAAGCTTCTCCGGCATCATAATCATAGAAAAGTCCACAGACCGGCGCACGCCAGTCATAGATCAGCGGACACATACCCGCTTCCGGCGCAAAATTTCCGATTCCAATATAAAATGGCTCCGATTCGTCTTCTCCATCATAGATGAAATCCACTCGTCCAAAAAAAGGGGCATCCATGAGCCTTGCAATTCTCTGCTGCATGCGCAGTTTTTCCTGATTTGCATTCACCTGATGCAAAAGTGCCTGCTGATTGTCATAATCTTCATATCCATACTGGTCCATCTCGGTATAATTTTCCCAGTAATAGTCATGCATCTGGCGGATCTCCTGTTCCCCGGCAGTCAGATCCTCTTTCAGTTCATCCATCTTTTTATGTAATTTTTCTAATACGTCTTCTAAAAAAAGTTCTCCGTCAAAGCGGATATCCTCAAGGTTCTGTCCCATAGCTGTTCGTGTCCTTTTATTTATTGTTACTTTCTGATATACAGCACTTTTATCCCAGTGCCACATCCAGAATCATCATTAATACGAATCCTGCTGCAAATCCGATGGTTCCAATATTACTGTGTTCACCTTCCGCTGCCTCCGGAATCAATTCCTCAACGACAACATAGATCATCGCCCCTGCCGCAAATGCAAGCAGATACGGCAATCCCGGTGTAATAAAAGAAGCAAATAATACAGTAATCCCACCCGCGATCGGTTCAACGATTCCAGAAAGCATACCATAGAAAAATGCCTTTCCACGTCCATTTTCACTTCTTATTGGCAGAGAGACAATAAATCCCTCCGGAAGATTCTGGATTGCAATACCAATAGACAGAGCAAATGCTCCCGCCAGAGTTATATTGGTATTGCCGCTGACGATGCCGGCAAATATGGCACCGCTGGATATTCCTTCCGGAATATTATGAATCGTTACAGCAAGAATCAGCATCGTTGATTTTTTCAGACTGCATGCCGGGCCTTCTGCCTCCTCGCATCCGATGTGCAGATGTGGAATAGCCCGGTCCAGAATCAGCAAAAACAGGATTCCGATAATGAATCCAACCGCAGCCGGAAGAAATGCAAGCCTGCCCATTGCCCCGCTCATCTCCATTGCAGGTATCAGAAGAGACCACACAGAGGCTGCAACCATTACTCCCGCTGCGAATCCGAGCAGCGATTTCTGGATCAACGGTTTTAATTCATTTTTCACAAAAAATACGCAAACTGCGCCAAGAGTTGTTCCGATAAAAGGAATGATAAGTCCTAAAAATACAGTCATAAATACTCCTTTCTGCTTGCTGTTTCCATCACGTCATATTTCAAAATTATACCACACCCAGAAAAAAAGACAAGGCACAGAATTACCTGTCCTTGTCTTTTCGTCTTCATAATCTTAATGATTAATATCTGTATAAAACTTTAAGATTTTTATATGTTCTATTTGGATAATGCTTCGTGGATACCTTTTGCTCCTGCTTTACCGGCTCCCATAGCAAGGATAACTGTAGCAGCTCCTGTAACGGCATCTCCGCCGGCAAATACAAATGCTTTGGAAGTCTGTCCGTTGTCTTCTTCGGCAACGATGCATTTTCTCTTGTTTGTCTCCAGACCTTTTGTTGTAGAAGCAATCAGTGGGTTCGGAGAAGTGCCAAGAGACATGATCACTGTATCCAGGTCAATATCATACTCAGATCCAGGAATCTCAACTGGACGTCTTCTTCCGGATGCATCAGGCTCACCAAGTTCCATCTTCACAACTTTCATACCTTTCACCCAACCGTTCTCATCAACGAGAATCTCTTTCGGATTGGTAAGAAGATCAAAGATGATGCCTTCTTCTTTTGCATGGTGAACTTCTTCTGCTCTTGCCGGAAGCTCTGCTTCGCTTCGACGATATACAACATGTACTTCTGCGCCAAGACGAAGTGCCGTTCTCGCAGCATCCATAGCTACGTTACCACCACCGACAACTGCAACTTTCTTGCCTGCTGCGATCGGTGTATCATAAGAATCATCAAATGCTTTCATCAGGTTACTTCTTGTCAGATATTCATTTGCAGAGAATACGCCATTTGCAGTTTCTCCCGGAATACCCATAAACATTGGAAGTCCGGCTCCTGATCCGATAAATACTGCTTCGAAGTTCTCTTCTTCCATTAACTGGTCAATCGTTGTAGATTTACCGATTACAACGTTTGTCTCGAACTTAACACCGAGTTCTTTTACTTTCTCAATCTCTTTCTTAACAACTTTCTGCTTTGGAAGACGGAATTCAGGAATACCATATACAAGCACACCCCCGAGTTCGTGAAGTGCCTCAAATACAGTTACTTCATATCCTAATTTGGCAAGATCTCCTGCGCAGGTAAGTCCGGACGGACCGGAACCGATCACTGCAACTTTATGACCATTGGTCTTCTCAGCTTTTTCAGGTTTAATATCATGTTCCAGTGCATAATCTGCAACGAATCTTTCCAGTTTACCTATAGATACGGCGTCGCCTTTGATTCCACGAATACATTTGCACTCACACTGTGATTCCTGTGGACATACACGTCCGCAGATTGCAGGAAGTGCAGAAGACTCACCGATTACTTTATATGCGCCTTCGATATCTCCTTCTTTTACTTTTGAGATAAATCCCGGAATGTTGATCGATACTGGACATCCCTGGATACATCTTGCATTCTTACAGTTCAGGCAACGTGTAGCTTCTTCCATTGCCTCTTCCTGATTATATCCATAACAAACTTCTTCGAAATTCGTAGCTCTTACTTTTGGATCCTGTTCTCTGACAGGCACTCTTTTTAATACATCTGCCATTAGTTCTCACCTCCGCACTGGCCACATCCACCGTGATGGGTGTCACCTTCCTGTAATTTTAACATCGCACGACCTTCCTGTGTCTTATACATCTGCTGTCTCTTCATAGCGTTGTCAAAATCAACGAGATGTCCGTCAAATTCCGGTCCGTCTACGCATGCGAATTTTACTTCTCCGCCTACAATCAGACGACAGGCTCCACACATACCGGTTCCGTCTACCATGATCGGATTCATACTTACAACTGTCGGGATCTCCAGTTTCTTTGTAAGCAGGCATACGAATTTCATCATGATCATTGGTCCGATTGCGATACAGACATCGTATTTGTTGCCTTCTTCTACAAGCTGTTCGATCTTTGTTGTAACCATACCTGCATGACCATAAGATCCATCATCTGTACATGGATAATAATTTCCTGCAGCTGCCTCCATCTGGTCTTCCAGAATTAAGAGGTCTTTTGTCTTGGAGCCGATGATAACATCCACATCGATTCCATGCTCTTTCATCCATTTTACCTGTGGGTATACCGGTGCGGCTCCGACACCACCACCGACAAATAAGATTTTCTTCTTTTTCAGTTCTTCCAGATCTTCATGAATAAATTCAGATGGACATCCAAGCGGTCCTGTGAAATCGCGGAAATAATCTCCGGCTTTCATCTCTGTCATCTTTGTTGTAGATGCTCCTACCGGCTGGAATACAATTGTAATCGTTCCGGCTTCTCTGTCATAATCACAAATTGTAAGTGGAATACGTTCCCCTTTTTCATCCATCTTAACGATAACGAACTGTCCCGGTTCACAGTGACGTGCAACACGTGGAGCTTCGACATCCATAAGATAAATGTTCGCAGCCAATTTCTCAGCTTTCAATATCTTGTACATCTTTCTTCCTCCTCGAATATAATCCTTTTATCATAATAAAATATTTTTAGAAAAATAGCAAGCAATACATCCTGTTTTTGTACAATTGTTTTGCAGTAATTCTCTTCTTTTGACTATTTATTATAATTATATACTTATAGATAAACATTTAACATTCATCAAATGCAGCCTGACGGACACATAAATGTTATATTTTTTATATTGCCCTGACGGCGATAAAAGAAGGAAGCGGAGTCAGGTTCCGCTTCCTTCCTTATGTATGGTAATTGGAAAAATGCCGAATTAAAAGTCAACTTCTGTTCCGTAATAAATGCATGTAAATAACTTTTCCATTGTTGCCGGATCGATGGCTCTTGGGTTAGATCCTGTACAGGCATCACCAACAGCATTTTCAGCGATTGTAGCAATCTTCTCTTTGAATTCATCTTCTTTGATTCCGAACTCTTTTAATGTTGCCGGAATGTTAAGTTTTACATTGAATGCCTGGATCTTCTCACACAAACTATTGATCAGTGCCTTTTCTGAAGCTCCCGGAAGTCCTACTTTACGTGCGATCTCCGCATAACGTTTTGCTGCGATCGGATCTTTTGCATTGTATTTGATTACATATGGCAGATACATTGCATTCGCAAGACCATGTGTGATATGACCGGTTGAGAAGACTGCACCCGTCTTATGTGCCATAGAGTGGACAATTCCAAGTAATGCATTGGAAAATGCCATTCCTGCGAGACACTGTGCGTCATGCATCTGTGCTCTTGCTTCCATATTTCCGTTGTAAGATGCCGGCAGGTAATCGAATACCATTTCAATTGCCTGGATTGCAAGTGGATCTGTATATACACAGTTCAGAGTAGATACATAAGCTTCAATCGCATGTGTCAGTGCATCCATTCCTGTATATGCAACCTGTTTTGCCGGAAGTCCTTCTACCAGTTCTGAATCAACGATTGCTACATCTGGTGTGATATTGAAATCTGCCAGAGGGTATTTGATTCCTTTTGCATAATCTGTGATAACGGAGAATGCCGTAACCTCTGTTGCCGTTCCCGATGTAGACGGAATCGCTGCAAATTTTGCTTTCTGTCTTAATTCCGGGAAACTGAACGGTGTGATCAGATCTTCAAATGTAATGTCCGGATATTCATAAAATGCCCACATTGCTTTTGCAGCATCGATTGGTGATCCTCCACCCATAGCAACGATCCAGTCCGGTTCGAACTCCTGCATTGCTTTTGCACCTTTCATTACAGTTTCTACAGATGGATCAGGTTCTACACCTTCAAACAACTGGACTTCCATACCAGCTTCTTTCAAATAACCGACTGCCTTGTCCAGAAATCCCTGTCGCTTCATAGAACCGCCGCCTACTACGAGGATCGCTTTTTTACCTTTTAAATTCTTAAGTTCTTCCAAACATCCTTTGCCGTGATATACGTCTCTTGGTAATGTAAATCTTGCCATTGTTCGCATCTCCTTTTCTTAAGATATATTATTTTGTTAATTCTTTAACGCAATTATATATCTGTTAAAAAAATAACGCAATAGTTTTTTAATAACTTTTTGCACTTATTTTCGTACAATCTTTTTTCATATCGTCATAACAAAATAGAATGTGCCAAGGCATTTTCTTACGATGAGCGCTGTTGCTTTTACACTCTGCCATTTCACGTGAGTGCGCGTCCTTCCGGAGAGTTTTTACGTAGTAGAAACGAAACTATTACACAAAAAAAGGACACATGATAAGCTTCACTTTCCATGTGTCCCTGCTCATTTCTTATATTATCTTTTTGCTTTATTCTGACATCGATCCTACTCAGAAGCTCCTCCCTTTCCGGTGATTACACGGTTGGAACGGCTTCCGGTTGTTGTATCTGTTCCCAATCCGTCAGTATTACTGTCGGACGTAGATATATCCGAAGAATCGCTGTTACTTCCGGATATATTGGATGAGGTATCTGAATTGCCCTTCGAGCTGCTGAGATCCAGCACGTAATTACGTGTTGTAACACCACTTGAACGTCCGTCACTGTTTACAAGAATCGCCTTAAACAATGTCTCGCCCTCCGGCATCTTAATCGGCCCGGTATATTTCTTTGAGGATGTTGTCGGTGTCTTTCCATTCATCGTATAGTATGCCGTATATCCATCCGGTACTTTAATTTCAATCGTCTGACTACTTTCGTACTGTCCGGTAGACGGTGAAATAGCCGGTGCTTCCTCAATCGGGAACACAATCTTATACACCTTCTGTGCAGTGCTGCTCGGTATCCCTTTTTTATTGACAGCAATTGCACGCACGTCATTTTCCCCTTCTTCAAGCTGAATCGGTTCTTTGTATTTGTCGCTGTCAAATGTCGGATCCGTTCCATCGGTTGTATAATAAATCGTCATTCCTTTACCGGCGGTAAGTGTCACCTGCTGTACATCATCATATGTCTTTTTATCATCCAGACTGTATGTTGGTCTGTCAATATCATATTCTGACAACTGTTCCTGTACAGAATCATCAGCGTCATCGAAAAGTTCCGGAATCTTAAGTGTCTGGTCTGTATCCAGATAAAACTGGAAACAGGCATCATAAAGGTCCGCATTTCCTGACTGCGTATCAATCGCGTCCAGGAATACATTCTCTGCCTTGTCATCTTCATCCTGACCGAGATATGTCTTTGCAAGACCGCTATAAGCCTCCGGCCGTTGCTTATTCTTTTTGATCGCTCTTTTAAAATAACTTTCCGCTTTTGAATATTCCTGATTCTTAAGTGCATTATTACCACTTCTTACAATTCCCGTATAGGAATTGATATAAAGTGCATAACTGATACCAGCGATCGCAGCAATACAAAGAATAAGAACAAGAATGACAATCCGGCGCTTTCTCCTAAGTCTTGCCATCTTCTGTTCTTTCTTCTTACGACTCACAGACCTTTTACCGCCTCCGGTACGGTCTGCGATCTGACCGGTACGTCCGGTTCTGCCTGTATTTCCTGTTCTTCCGGTCTGGCGAAGCACCGTAGTTTTACCGGTTGCCCGGATAGATGTATCGCCCGTCACACGCGTATTCATCGTTCGTCTTGTCGTGCGGGCAGATACTCCTGTTATTCTACCGGTTGCGCCAGATCTTCCGCTGGTACGTCCACCCGTATTACTTCGGACATCCACCCGGGTACGGTCATATGCCAGATAATCCGGATCTTCTTTCCCTTCATTTTGTTCATCTATCGAAAACCGAACCTGCTCGGTTAACATATCATCAAGAGGATTATAATCAGGAACAATACGGACTTCATTCCCACATGCATCACAATACAACACACCATCCGGTATCTCATGTCCGCAGAATTTACATTTCATGATTCATCATGTCCTCCTCCCTGTATATTTTCTCGAAACTCCACTATTATACTTCAAAGTTTTTCTGCTTGCAACTGGAAACTTATGATTTTTTTGTAATATACTGCTCAAATTCCTCCGCAGACATCAAAATCTTTCGTGGTTTCGTGCCTTCTTCGCCGCCTACAACTCCGGCTTCACAAAGCTGATCCATAATGCGCGCTGCACGATTAAATCCAATCTTAAACGTACGCTGCAACATACCAATAGACGCCTTGTCCTTTTCAATGATCAGTCTTCCGGCCTCTATAAAATGCACATCCGTCTCCCCGGTATCTGCACTTCCGATGCTTCCACTTCCGATCTCCGAAGTATTCACATGGTTTACAACGTTTTCATCATATCCGGAATCATCATTATGTGATTTCAGATACTCCACAACATCCTGCACTTCTTTATCTGTTACAAACGCACCCTGTACTCTGGCTGGTTTCTGATAACCGGACGGGTAGAAAAGCATATCACCTTTTCCAAGCAGTTTCTCTGCTCCGTTCATATCGATGATTGTTCTGGAATCAACACCGGATGATACGGAAAATGCAATTCTTGACGGCATATTTGCCTTGATCAGTCCGGTAATAACATTTACGGATGGACGCTGTGTTGCAACAACCAGATGGATTCCGGCTGCACGGGCAAGCTGCGCCAGACGGCAGATTGCTTCTTCTACATCTCCCGGCGCTACCATCATCAGATCTGCAAGCTCATCTACGATAATGACAATCTGTGGCATCAGAACCGGTTTTGCCGGTTCACCCTCAGCTGGTTCCGGCATTGCTTCTACTTTCGCATTGTAGCCTTTCATATCACGTACATTGTATTCTGCGAATGCCTGATATCTTCGCGTCATCTCTGCAACCGCCCAGTTAAGAGCACCTGCTGCTTTCTTCGGATCGGTCACAACCGGAATCATCAGATGCGGAATCCCGTTATATACACTTAACTCTACAACTTTCGGATCAATCATGATAAGCTTCACTTCATCTGGTCTTGCTTTATATAAAATACTCATAATGATTGTGTTGATGCAGACAGATTTACCGGAACCGGTTGCACCTGCGATCAGAAGATGTGGCATCTTCGCAATATCCGTCACAACAACTTTGCCACCGATATCTTTTCCAGCTGCAAATGAAATATTTGACGGACTGTTCTGGAACTCTCCTGTCTCCAGCAAATCACGGAGCATAACTGCGGAATTTTCCTTATTCGGAACTTCAATTCCGACTGCCGCTTTTCCGGGAATCGGCGCCTCGATACGAATGTCTGCCGCTGCAAGATTCAGTTTGATATCATCGGCAAGCCCAACAATCTTGCTAACTTTAACCCCCATCTCCGGCTGTAACTCGTACCGTGTTACCGCAGGGCCGCAGCTTACATTCGTCACTGTAACCTGGACTCCGAAATTCTGCAGTGTCTGCTGTAACTTCATTGCGGTCTCTCTAAGGCTTGCATCAGATTCTCCACCTTTATTCTTTCCTCGTTTCAAAAGTGAGATTGGTGGGAACTGATATGCTTTCTTTGATTTTCTCTCTCCTGAAGCAACCGTAGCCGCAACCTGTGCAGTCTCCTTCGCCAGTTCTGCAGCCGCTTCACGTGTTTTGCGTCTGCGCGGTTTCTCTTCCTGAACATCTGCGTCTGCCACTGACGGCATCTCATTCTTATCAGCCGGCATAGACGCATCATCCCCGCGGTGGATCACGAACTGTGGTTCTGCTGAAACTTCATGCATATCTTCGTGTGCCGGTGTTTGTCCGCCGCCAAGTGTTGTATCAAACGAAACACCTTCCACATGCTTCTCACTGCGCTTACTTTTTCCGACACTCTTTGGTGGTTTCTCTGCCTGGAATTTCTTCTGTTCCAGCACTTCTTTTGCTTTCTGTTCACGCAGTCGCTCCCGCTCTTTACTGCGTTCTTCCCGGCGCTCTTTTGCAATCTTCCTTCTTCTGGCAGAATCTTCTTTTGCTTTGCCGTATGCTCGGTCTCCACTTTCTTTTACTCCCTTAAGCAAAGACTTTCCAGTCATAATGACAAAACAAATGATCATGAAAATAAGAACAACAACATATGTACCTGCGACTCCGATAACCGGTGCCAGTACATTCGTAATCTTTTCGCCGATGATACCTCCGATCTTGTCCACCAATTCCAGAAGTGCGCAGGTCAGGACAACAAATATAAGTCCTGCCGCTGTCTTTAAATATGCATTTACATTCCCTTTGTTTGAGATAAGAAATGCAACAATTCCAAATAATAGAAACGGAACTACATAGGCAACTGCTCCAAATGCATAATATAATCCGTGGGAAGCCTTTGCTCCCGCCGAGCCACCCAGGCCGAAATTACTGAGCATGATCAGAATGCTGACTGCCAGTGTCAGCCAGATTGTCACTTCATCCCGCAGGAAACTCTGTTCCTGTTTTTTCTTTTTGGTCTGCCTTGTACTCCTCTTTTTCCTTGACTTTGCAGCCATTTATATTCCCCCTTATTCTTGGCAATACTATTATTAGTATAGCATTATTAAGAAGGGATGTCATTACGTTATTTTGCTCTTTTTTGCTTCTCCTGCGCGATCATTTCATGCAGTTTGCCAAGTGCATCCTTAAGACCCCCAACCGCATCGATCAGACCTTCCCTCACAGCATCTTCACCTTCCAGCAAAGTACCGACATCTTTTACAAGTTCTGTAGGATTGAGCATTAATTTTTCAATTCTCTCCTGACTCATTTTCGAATGATCTGAAAGAAATCGGGTGATCCGATCCTGTGTTTTCAGCATATTGCGAAGGCTCTGTTCCACGCCGATAAACATGCCGTTCGTACGCACCGGATGAACAACCATCGTGCCGCTTGGAACAATAAAAGAATATCTGGCTGATACTGCAAGCGGTCCGCCGATAGAATGGCTGCCTCCAAGAACAAGCGATACGGTAGGCTTGCTGAGCGATGCGATCATCTCTGCAATAGAAAGCCCCGCTTCCACGTCACCGCCCAGTGTGTGCAGAAGCACAAGCAGTCCATCAATCTCTTCGCTGTCTTCTATTTCCGCAAGCACCGGGAGAAGATGCTCATATTTCGTTGCCTTTGTATTGCCTGATACTGCCTCATGACCTTCGATCTCGCCAATAATCGTCAGTAATTTAATCCTGTCTTTCTGTTTATTTGTTCCCAGATCAAGGCTCCCCATTTCTTTGATCTGTTCCCTCTCTTCTGACTGCTTCTGATCCATAAAAAACACCTCCATACTTCTTTATTGTTAGTATGAAGGTGTCCTGTTATTTTTATTCGTAAATCAGAAAATTAAGCCTGCTCAAGAGCCTGTGCAAGATCAGCAATAATATCTTCTGCATTCTCGATTCCAACGCTGAAACGGATCAGATCCGGCTGTACGCCAGCTTCTTTCAGTTCCTCATCATTCATCTGTCTATGTGTGTGGCTTGCCGGATGCAGCACACAACTTCTCGCATCCGCTACATGTGTCACGATCGCGATCATCTTCAGGCTGTCCATCATGCGTACAGCAGCATCTCTTCCGCCTTTTAAGCCGAATGTGATTACACCACAGGTTCCGTTCGGCATATACTTGGATGCCAGATCGTAGTATTTGTCACCTGGCATGGACGGGCAGCAAACCCATGCAACCTTTTCGTGGTTTTTCAGATATTCAGCTGCTTTTAAAGCATTCTCACAATGTCTCGGTACACGCAGATGTAAAGTCTCCAGTCCGATGTTCAGAAGAAATGCATTCTGCGGTGCCTGGATTGAACCAAGGTCACGCATTAACTGAGACGTTGCTTTTGTAATATAGGCGCCTTTTCCAAATCTCTCTGTATAGACAATTCCATGATACGTCTCATCCGGCGCAGTCAGTCCCGGGAATTTGTCTTTGTGCGCTTCCCAGTCAAAATTACCACTGTCTACGATTGCCCCACCGACGCAGGATGCATGTCCATCCATGTACTTTGTTGTAGAATGTGTAACGATATCTGCTCCCCACTCAAACGGGCGGCAGTTGACTGGAGTTGCAAATGTATTATCCACGATAAATGGAACTCCATGTGAATGTGCAGCTTTGGCGAATTTCTCCAGATCAAGTACAACAAGCGCCGGATTGGCGATCGTCTCACCGAATACAACTTTTGTATTCTCCTGGAATGCTGCATTTAACTCTTCTTCGGAACATTCCGGATCAACAAATGTTGCATCCACACCCATTTTCTTAATCGTATGGGCATACAGGTTATAGGTGCCTCCATAAAGCGCAGATGCGCATACGATATGGTCTCCTGCTTCTACAATATTCATAATTGCGTAAAAGTTTGCAGCCTGTCCGGATGAAGTCAGCATTGCGGCAACACCGCCTTCCAGATCACAGATCTTTGCTGCTACAGCATCATTTGTCGGATTCTGCAGACGTGTATAAAAATATCCGGATTCCTCCAGATCAAACAGTCTGCCCATCTGCTCACTGCTGTTATACTTAAATGTTGTGCTCTGATAAATCGGAAGCACTCTCGGTTCCCCATTTCCCGGTTCATAACCGGACTGAATACATTTGGTTTCCAGTTTGTAATCACTCATTTCCTTTTCCTCCTGACAATACCTTATAATATTCTGATATTTAGATATACTGCATTTTAAGATTCTGTACCATCTGCATATATAATGCCTGGCACTGTGCTTTCTTCCCTTGCTCGATCAGTTGCACGCATGGTAGCAAATATTTACAATACAGTTGCTTATAGATGGCAGCTGCATCTTTCTGCATATTTAAAATCATTACAATTCCCGGCGCGACCTCATAGTAGTCCTTTATAATACTACGTCCTTCATCCGTCTGCATCAGATATTCATCTCGGAATCTGCGCATCACTTGCATTTCATAGCAGTCGTCTTCTTTCTGCATATGTTCACACACTGCTGTAGTGATATAACATAGTTTGCTGCGAAATCCTTCCGCAATATCATCATAAGAAGAATGAGAAAGTGTTAAGGATGTAACCTTCTTCTCATTCCATACTTCTACAATGCGACGGGACAATTTCTCGCAGTCTTCATTTCTGGAGTAATTCAGAAACGGAATAACATATACTGCCATATTCATATTATAATCTACACCCAGACGCTCTCTGTTTTTTTTCGCTTCTTTCTGCATCTTATCATATGCATAAGCTGGAATCACCTGCGAAAGTTTTTCTATTAGCGCATCTTTCTCCTCATCTTCTGTCTCAGCTAAAAGCTGCTCAAGACTTACAAGTACCGGGCGGTATTTCATATATCCTTTTTCAAAAACTCCGTTGTATGTTTTTCTGCGAAAGCCTTTGACATGTGTCAACATCTCGTCAAACAGCTCTTGCAGTGTCTTTTCTATATTGTCCATGCTTCTCCTCCGAAGTTTCCAGATATCCTATTCATCCCAGTTGTGATATACATCCTGTACATCATCGTCATCATCCAGCATATCCAGTGTCTTCTGAATGCTTGCAATATCTTTTGCATCTGTCAGTTCTACATATGTCTGCGGGATCATAGTTACTTCTGCGGAAGCCATAGCGATTCCTGCATCTTCAAGAGACTGACGTACTTCACTGAATGTATCCGGATCTGTAACAACTTCATAGCTGTCTTCCTCTTCTATAAAATCATCTGCACCCGCATCCAGTGCCTGCATCATCAGCTCATCTGCGTCCCCTTCGTATTCCTCTTTATCAATGATAATCTGACCTTTGCGGTCAAACATGAAGGATACACATCCAGGAGTTCCGACATTACCGTTTCCTTTTGTAAATGCATTCTTAACATTCGTAGCTGTACGGTTTCTGTTATCTGTCAGTGTCTCTACAATAATAGCTGTTCCGTTTGGTCCATATCCTTCATATGTAATATGCTCATAATTCGCTGCATTGGCATCTCCGGATGCTTTCTTGATATTTCTCTCGATTGTATCATTCGGCATATTATTAGCTTTTGCTTTAGCAATAACATCACGAAGTCTGCTGTTGTTAACAGGATCTGAACTTCCTCCTTCTTTTACTGCAACGGCAAGCTCTTTACCGATTTTTGTAAAAATCTTTCCCTTTGCTGCATCATTTTTCTCTTTCTTATGTTTGATATTGGCAAATTTTGAATGTCCAGACATAAATCTTATCTCTCCTTGTATCTATTCTTAATTATTTCACATCGTTTTATTCTAGCACTATTCAAGTACTTTTTCAATCTTAACTCTCTGTATTGTATTATTATCTACGGATAAGATTGTAAATCGGTAGGAATTGTAGAGAACTGAGCAGTTTTCATCCTCTCCGGGAATACGTTCAAGTTGCCGGATCAGGAATCCATTTAACGTGTCACATTCCTCTTCCTCAAAAGAAATCTGCAGAATATCTTCCAGATCTTCCAGTTCCGTCAGCCCATCCACAAGGTAGCTTCCGTCCAACTGCGCATGGATCATCTCTTCTTCTTCGTCGTATTCGTCCAGAATATTTCCAACAATCTCTTCCAGAATATCTTCCATCGCAACAAGACCGGAAGTCTGTCCATATTCATCCAGAACGATAACAATGTGATTTTTCTTTGTCTGCATTTCTTTAAATAATTTATCAATACTTTTCGTCTCTGGTATGAAGGAAACCGACCTTATATATGTATCCAATTCTTTTACCGGACGTTTTCTGAGCGATTCATCCAGATAACAGGTCGCCGCTTCCCGCAGATGGATAAAACCGATGATCTGGTCTATATCCTCCTCGTAAATCGGGAAGCGGGAATAGCTCTCTCCCAGCATGAACTGAAATGCATTTTCCAGTGTTTCTGTCGCATCAATCGCAACGATATTTTTCCGGTGTGTCATAATATCCTTTGCATCTTTGTCCATATAACGGAAGATATTACGGATCAGACCTGCCGCCTTTCGTATCTGTGCTTCGTCCATCTCGTCATCGAGTTTGAGACTCTGCCTGATCCGTTGAAATAAACTTTTCTTTTCCATAGTAAATTATCTTGTACTCCTTTTCTATGTATGAAGACTGAGACTGATTTTCAGTGCTTCATCAACTTTTGTCATTATATTTTTATCTAGGTGGCATACCAGATCTTTTAACCGCTGCTTATCGATCGTGCGAATCTGTTCCAGAAGGATTACTGAATTTTTCACTAGCTGGTACTGCCTTGCATCAATCTCCACATGCGTAGGAAGTTTTGCCTTATTCATCCTGGACGTGATCGCTGCACAGATCACAGTCGGACTGTGCCTGTTACCTGTATCATTCTGAATAATTAAAACCGGCCGGATTCCTCCCTGTTCTGATCCAACAACCGGACTTAGATCCGCATAATATATATCACCGCGTCTTACCTGCACGTCTTCTTCACACTCCGCTCAAATTAAGATACTTTCAGTATTCCCATATTTTTCGGATGTATGCTTTTCTTTTATATTATGCGAAACAATCAGCCTGCTCTACAACTTTTCCGTCACGGATATATTCTCTCGGAATCCGCTTTCCGAGGTCACATACAAATTCATAGTTGAATCTTCCTGACAGCTCACTTAATGTCTCTACCGGCAGGAATTCGTCTCCGTCATGTCCGACAAGTGTGATCTTATCACCAAATTTCACGTCATCAATCTCTGTCGCATCCACCATAAACTGATCCATGCAGACACGTCCGATGATCGGTGCTTTCTTTCCGTGGATCAGGACATAACCTTTGTTGGACAGACTTCTCGGATAACCGTCTCCGTAGCCGACCGGAACCGTAACAATCTTTGTCCTTTTTGTTGTCCTATAAGTTCCGCCATAACTTATCAACTCATCCGGATCTTCCCATTTTACATATGCAACGTGACTGATCAGTTCCAATGCCGGCATCAACGCAACGTTTTCCTTATGAACTTCCTCAGACGGATACATACCATAAGTGGAAATACCTGCACGAACAAGGCTCAGATTATCTTCTTTGCAGTCAATGATTCCTGCACTGTTGCAGCAGTGATAATAAGTAAAATATACTTTCTTTTCATCCAGTGCATGTTTCATCCGCATATATTTCTCAAACTGACTGTTTGTATATGTCTTATCTGTCTCATCAGCTTTGGAGAAATGTGTAAACATTCCTTCCAGTACAAGTCCCGGAAGTTTGCTGATTCTTTCAATCGTATCAGCGCTTTCGTCATTGATTTTGAATCCGATTCTTCCCATACCGGTATCCAGTTTGATATGTACATAAGCTTTTTTGCCAAGTTTCACGGCAAGATCAGACAGTTCTTTTGCCATCTCTTCTGTATATACTGTCATTCGAATCTCGTTATTGATAAGATCTTCTCTCTGATCCTGGAAGACGCATCCAAGAATCAAGATCGGTTTTGTCACATCTGCTTTACGAAGTAATACTGCTTCATCTAATGTAGCAACTGCAAATCCCCATACATAAGATTTTGGCTCCAGAAGATGTGCTACCTGAGCAGCACCGTGTCCATACGCATCTGTCTTAATAACAACGATCATCGGAACATTTTCCTGTAAATTATTCTTCATATTCTCTACGTTTGATTCAATTGCATCCAGATTGATTCTTGCACACACTCTTGTATAATTTTTCATTGTTCTTCCTCCTTATAAATTACTATTTGTAATGTCCGTTGTTGCAAGGATCTCAAGCAGATCCCTTGCCAGAATACTGTAACTGTTTTTCTTTCTCGCAGCTGTTTCACCACTTAATCCATGTATATAAGTTCCGAGAGTTGCCGCCTCGAATGTACTGATTCCTTGTGCCAGAAGTCCGGCGATCACACCGCAAAGCACATCTCCGGAACCGCCTTTTGCCAGCGCCTGACAGCCACTTGTATTGACACAGGTCCGTTTTCCGGCTTCTCCAATCAACGTTCTTGAATCTTTCAGGACACAGGTAACGTTCCATTCTTTCGTCAGAGATTCCAGCACCTGCTGTCTGTTAGCTCTGATTTCAGGAACAGAAAGTCCGGTCAGTCTGGACATCTCTTTCATATGCGGAGTCAGGATAAACCTTCCTTCTGTAAGATATTCTGTATATTTCAAATGCTCCGCAAGCAGATTCAGTCCATCTGCATCGATCACACATGCTACTTCCACATTGGACAATACGGTTTTTAAAATCTTCTTTGCAGTCTTGGATCTACTAAGTCCGGAACCAATGCATACCGCATCTGCGTGACTTAAAAGCCGTTTCACTTCTTCCTTGTCAAATTCTGTATAGGTTGTGATGATTGCTTCCGGCAGGAGTGCCTGTAAAATGATCCGGTTCGATTCCTCCGTATAAATCTGCACCAGTCCGGCTCCCATCCGATAAGCTGCCATTGCATTAAGAAATGCAGCTCCGCTCATCCCTTTACTTCCGGCGATCACAAGCAGCCTTCCATAAGTACCCTTATTGGAATCTTCCGGTCTGTCCGGCAGCATTCTGATATATTCCTCTCTGTCCGGCAGATATGCAATGTTCTTGTTCTTCTCCATCGTCCGGAGTGATATTCCGATATCTGTCACTGTGACTTTACCTGCATATTCTTTTCCAGGATAAAAGATAAGTCCGATCTTCTCAACCTGAAACGTCACTGTATAATCTGCGCGGAATGCAATACCAAGCACACAACCATTTCCGGCATTGATTCCCGATGGAATATCCACTGCAACTTTTGTTCCGGACGCTTCATTCATCCACTCAATAACTTCCCGGTAATGCCCGGTTACTTCCCGACTCAGACCAACACCGAATATAGCATCAATGATCAGGCTGTATGTGCCATCCGGGTAGTGGTCGCGGATCGATCCTCCAATGCTTTCAAAAAGCTTCCACTGATATCGGCATTCCGCACTTAAATGTGCCGGATTCCCCGCCATAAAAACAGTAACCGCACATCCTTCTTCTTTTAAAAGTCTCGCGACAGCAAAACCATCTCCGCCATTATTTCCCGATCCACAGACAATCAGAACATCTGTAAAATCCAGCTTTTCCTTTTTCATGGAATCAATACAACTCCTCGCCGCACGTTCCATCAGTTCCAGTGATGGGATACCGAGATTCTCTATCGTATCCTTATCTGCCGCCTTCATACTGTCTCCATCCGGTAAAAACCTCATATACTCATCTCCCTAATATAATCGTACCTATGACACCTGCGGAGTCACAAAACCTTACATCCGCTTACTGACAAGCTCACATGAATGCAGGCTTTTCTGCTCAGGTATCATATAAAAAGGACGTATAAAAACAAGCCTGTATACACATGCCTGTTTCTATACGTCTGCTTTTACTAGTTCTTTCCTTTTTTGCGCTGGTCTTCATTATAACGACTGATGTTATAAGATAACTGCATCAGACTCTCTGACAAATGCACATTCTCAACAATGATATTATCCGGCAGATTGAGGTCTGTATGTGCAAAGTTCCAAATCGCGCGCACGCCGTTCTCCACAAGCATATTCGCAACTTCGATTGCCTTCTCTTTTGGAATTGTAAGTACAGCAATCTCTACATCATTCTTCTGGACAAAGGACTTCAACTCGTCCATCATGCGGATCGGCACTCCACGAATCGCAACTCCCTCCAGACGCGGATTTACATCAAAAATTCCGGTCAGGATAAATCCACGTTTTTCAAACGCTGCATAATTTGCAAGTGCCTGTCCCAAATTACCTGCACCAATGATTATGATCTTATGATCTTCTTCCAGTCCCAGGATTTTGCCGATCTCTGTATATAGATATTTGACATTATAGCCGTATCCCTGCTGTCCGAATCCTCCGAAATTGTTAAGATCCTGACGAATCTGAGACGCAGTAACCTTCATCCTTTTGCTCAGATCGTTAGAAGAAATACGTTCTACCCCATTTTCAAGGAGTTCTCCTAAATATCTATAATATCGCGGCAAACGTCGGATGACTGCCTGTGATATTCCTCGATTATCCAATTTTTTCACCTTCCCATATGTATTCTAACTGTTATTATATAAAATTGTATGAATAAAGTCAATTTTTTAGTAGTTTTTTTATTACGTTTTCGTTATAATAAGAACGTATGTGAACAGATAAGGAGGAATTTTTTATGATACTTGCCTGTCATGGAATTAACAAAACATTTGGTGAAGAAATCATTGTGAAAGATGGTTCTTTTCATATAGAAGATCATGAGAAAGCTGCCCTTGTAGGCCCGAACGGAGCCGGCAAATCTACTATTTTCAAGATAATTGCCGGAGAACTGCCGTCAGATGGTGGTTCCGTCATCCTGACCAAAGGAAAGACTATGGGATATCTCGCCCAGCATCAGGACATGAATACAGATCGTTCGATCTACGAAGAAGTGCGCACGGCAAAAGCAGATATCATTGCCATGGAACAGAAGATCCGTCAGCTGGAACTGGAGATGAAGGACTTAAGTGGAGACTCTCTGGAAGACCACATGGACTCCTACAACCGGCTGACCGCAGCATTTGAACGCGAAAATGGATATGCTTATGAAAGCGAACTGACTGGCGTCTTAAAGGGACTAGGTTTTCAGGAAGAAGAATTTACCAAACCGGTGAATACGCTCTCCGGAGGACAGAAAACCCGTGTTTCTCTCGGCAAACTTCTGCTTACTAAACCGGATATTCTGCTTCTGGACGAGCCGACCAACCACCTGGATCTGAATTCAATCACGTGGCTGGAAACTTACATATTAAATTATCCGGGTGCAGTACTGATCGTCTCACACGACCGTTATTTTCTGAACCGGATTGTAACGAAAGTCATCGAAATAGAAAACGGTGAACTGATGACTTATTCTGGTAATTATACTGATTACTCTCAGAAAAAACAGCAGATCCGCGAAGCGCGTATCAAAGAATATCTCAACCAACAGCAAGAGATCAAGCATCAGGAAGCTGTTATTGAAAAGCTCCGCTCTTTCAACCGCGAGAAATCAATCAAACGGGCGGAAAGCCGTGAGAAAATGCTTGAGAAGATCAAGCCGGTAGAAAAACCGATAGAAACAAACAAAGACTTTCAGTTAAAGCTTGAACCTGCAACCATCAGCGGTAATGATGTACTGACGGTAGAACATTTAAGTAAAGCCTTTCCACCACAGACGTTATTTTCAGATATCAGTTTTGAGATCAAGCGTGGCGAACACGTTGCGATCATCGGCGATAATGGAACCGGCAAGACGACTCTGCTTAAGATTTTAAATCAGGTTCTCCCTGCAGACAACGGAACTTTCACCCTTGGTACGAATGTCCAGATTGGCTACTACGATCAGGAACACCATGTGCTCCATATGGAAAAGACAATCTTTGAAGAGATTTCGGATGATTACCCGACTCTTACAAATACGCAGATCCGGAACATGCTTGCAGCATTCTTATTTACCGGAGACGATGTCTTTAAACGGATTTCCGATTTAAGCGGTGGTGAAAGAGGACGTGTTTCTCTTGCAAAGCTTATGCTCTCTGAAGCAAACTTCCTGATCCTCGATGAGCCGACCAACCATTTAGACATTACCTCAAAAGAAATTCTGGAAAAAGCGCTGAATAATTATACCGGAACACTGCTCTATGTTTCGCATGACCGTTATTTCATCAATCAGACTGCCACAAGAATCCTGGATCTTACGCATCATACGTTTGTCAATTACATTGGAAATTACGATTATTACCTGGAGAAAAAGGAAGAACTCACAGCTGCATATACAGAAAATATCGATATGACTTCTGATTCTTCCACCGATTCCGGTGAAGTCTCCGCTTCCAAATTAAGCTGGCAGGAACAAAAAGAACTGCAGGCTAAGGAACGCAAACGCCAGAATGAATTAAAAAAGACGGAAGAACGCATCAGCGTACTCGAAGACCGCGACCGGGAAATTGATGAACTTATGGTACAAGAAGAGATTTTCACAAACTCTGTCAAATGCCAGGAACTCGCCAAAGAGAAAGTACAGATTGCGGAAGAGTTGGAAACTCTTTATAAAAACTGGGAAATTCTTGCTGAAGACTAAATTATCTTAGTCAAAACTACTGTTCTTATCGCATAAGATAAATAATACAAAAAGGCTTTGACTGCGAGAAGTTAAAGCCTTTTTTACTTAACGGTGCAATTCCAATTATATAATCATACCGAATCATCACTTCATCTTTATTCGATTGTCCATCTCATTATGATTCTGCCGTTTCCGTTTTCACCTGTGGCTGCTCTTTTTTTCCGGCTTTTTTATAAGCCTCCTCATAAAAATATTCCTGGGCAGAAAGTGGCTCTTTGTCATTCCTTATTCTTGTATAATTTCCATCCGGGTTCATTTTCCGCGCCTGGACATTGTCATTTAACATAATCCGGAAATCTTTAAGCAGACATTCCTTCAACCTTACATCCTCCACCGGCGCAGCTACCTCCACGCGGCGTACCGTATTTCTTGTCATAAAATCCGCCGATGCGATATAAACTTTACTGCGCTCTTCTGTTCCGAAAATATAAATACGGGAATGTTCCAGAAAACGTCCTACGATACTGATCACACGGATATTTTCTGTCTTTTCCGGAATTCCCGGCAGCAGACAACAGATTCCACGTATTACAAGATCAATTTTTACACCTGCTTTTGACGCTTCCGCCAGTTTATCAATGATTTTCTTATCTGTCAGCGAATTTAATTTCACACCGACATATGCCGGTTCTTCATGTCTGGCGTGTTCAATTTCCTCATCAATCATTTCCAGCACACGGTTCTGCAGGCATTTTGGTGCAACAAGAAGTTTCTCTGACTGTTCAACAACTTCACCTTTCAGAAGTGCCTGGAATACATTGGATGCTTCCAGACCAATTGCAGGATCTGATGTCATCAGGGATAAATCTGTATACAGTCTGGATGTTTTCTCATTATAATTTCCCGTTCCGATCTGTGTAAAATATTCCACATGATTATCATTTTTTCTTGTAATCAAACACAGCTTGGAATGCACTTTATATCCATCCAGCCCATAGATTACCTGACATCCGGCATCTTCCAGTCTTCTGGACCATTCAATATTATTTTCTTCATCAAATCTTGCACGCAGCTCTACAAGAACAATAACCTCTTTTCCATTCTCTGCCGCCTCTACCAGTGCTTCCACGACTTTGCTCTGCTTTGCAAGGCGGTACAGAGTCATTTTTATTGAAATAACATCCGGATCTTCTGCCGCCTCATTTAACATATGAAGAAATGGGCGGATAGACTCATATGGATAGGAAAGTAACTTATCTTCCCTGCGTATCTGCGTAAGAATACTCTCACCATCCTGAAACATCGGTGATTTCTGCGGCACCTTTTTCTCATAAAACAGTTCCGGATTTTTTCTCAGACGGTCCTGGATTTCAAATACAAATGAGAGATCCAGCGGTGCATCCGACAAAAACACATGCGTCTTGTCCATTTCCAGATATTTACACAATGTTGCAACAACATTTTTATTCATTTCTCTTGAAAATTCTATGCGAACCGGAGTCAGTTTTTTACGCTTTTTGATAAGATCTGCCATAAAATCACGATAATCCAGATCTTCATCATACAATGCATCCGCATCGATATCCGCATTTCTTGTAATACGGATCACAGATTTTGCCTTGATACGGTATCCTTTAAATACTTCCGGCACATAATGCAGGATAAATTCTTCTGACAGCATAAAAGTGCCCGGATGATCCGGCAGTTCGATCAGACGTTTAAACACATTGTTTGAGCACGGAATGATACCGAGACGCTCTTTTTTACTCTTCGTTTCCAGTACTGCAACAATATATATATCTTTGTTCCTAAGAAATGGGAACGGCTGTCTCTTGCTGATGATCGTAGGCGAAATGAGAGGGGCAATCTCTGTCTTAAAATATCGTTCCAGTCTCTGACTGGCTCCCTCGTCGATATGCCGGAAATCTACAAAACGTACGCCATACGCTTCCAGTTCCTGCAAAAGATTTTCGAAAGCTTTCCCGTGTCTTTTGCCAAGCCGCTTTACTTCTTCCAGAATTGCCTCGATCTGTTCTTTGGCTGTCTTCTTTGTTTTGTTGTCACGGATTTCTTTGTGCAATAACATCTGATCCTGCAGCGATCCGACTCTGACCATAAAAAATTCATCCAGATTTGTCTGAAAAATAGAGGCAAAGGTAAGACGTTCACATAATGGAACGTCTTTACTCTCTGCCTCTTCTAATACACGTTCATTAAACTTTAACCACGATAATTCCCGATTACAATATATATTCTTCATAACAGTACTCCTTTTACTTTTTTGCCTTTTACAAAAATACCATAGTTCTGTTTGAAGTATATCTGTTTTCCGTAAAATCTATGTAAAGTTTAGTCCTCTTTTAATTTTTCTGCAATTGCTTTAATAAAGTCTTCGCTGTTCAGCACAGTCGGATTCTCAAGTGTTGTAATAAGTGCCAGGTCTTTTGTCATTTTGCCGCTTTCAATTGTATCAATCGTTGCTTTTTCCAGCTTGTCTGCAAATGCCATCAGCTCTTTGTTTCCATCCATCTCACCACGTTTACGTAGTGCTCCTGTCCATGCAAAAATTGTTGCCACAGAGTTTGTGGATGTCTCTTCACCTTTCAGATGTTTGTAATAGTGGCGCTGTACGGTTCCGTGTGCTGCCTCGTACTCATAATATCCTTCCGGAGACACAAGCACAGATGTCATCATTGCAAGTGAACCAAATGCAGATGATACCATGTCACTCATAACATCTCCGTCATAATTCTTGCATGCCCAGATATAACCACCCTCGGATTTCATAACACGGGCAACCGCATCGTCGATCAGTGTGTAGAAATAAGTGATTCCTGCTTCTTCAAATTTGTCTTTATAATCTGCATCGTAGATATCCTGGAAAATATCTTTGAATGTATGGTCATATTTTTTGGAAATTGTATCTTTCGTAGCAAACCAGAGATCCTGTTTTGTATCCAGTGCATAATTGAAACAGCTTCTTGCAAAGCTCTCAATCGAATGATTGATATTATGCATTCCTTGTACAACTCCGGCACTGTCAAAATTATGTACGAGTTCTCTTGTCTCACTGCCATCTTCTGCAGTATAAACAAGCTCTACCTTTCCTGCTCCCGGAATCTTCATCTCAGAACCTTTATACACATCTCCATATGCATGTCTTGCGATGGTGATCGGCTTCTTCCAGTTTTTTACACAAGGTTCAATGCCCTTTACAACGATCGGTGCACGGAATACCGTTCCATCTAAGATAGCACGGATTGTTCCATTCGGGCTCTTCCACATTTCTTTTAAGTTATATTCTTTTACGCGGGCGGCATTCGGTGTAATTGTTGCACATTTTACAGCGACTTTGTATTTTTTCGTCGCATTTGCCGAATCAATCGTCACCTGATCATCTGTCTCGTTTCTGTGTTCCAGTCCGAGATCATAATATTCAGTATTTAACTCTATGAAAGGTTCCAAAAGATTTTCCTTAATCATCTTCCAAAGGATTCTTGTCATCTCGTCTCCGTCCATTTCCACAATTGGTACTGTCATTTTAATCTTAGCCATGTTCTTCTCCCTTTCTACGTTATTTTCTATATTCTATCTGATTATTATTCTTCCAGATGCAGGTTCTGCATTACATTTTTGATATGCTGATTCGCAAGTTCTTCTGCCTTGTCTGCGTCTTTCTGTTTGATTGCTTCCAGAATCGCCCGGTGTTCCTGAATGGATTTTTCGGCCCGGTGTTCTTCGCCAACAGAAGTCTTTCTTGCCAGCTTCACATACTTATGAAAATCTGTCAGGACATGCTCTAATATACGGCTGTCCGATGCTTCGTAAAGAACTCTGTGAAATCTTCCGTCAAGTTCGGATACTTGTTCTGCGATAGAACTCTGCTCTTTTTTCAGACGAAATTCTGACAGAAGAAGCATCTCTTCCAGCTCTTCAATCTGTTCATCCGTAATATGCTCAGTTGCCCATCTGGCGCACAGACCTTCTAACATCGAGCGGATCTTAAAGATGTCTGCTACATCTTTTCTTGTAATTCCGGTCACATAAGCGCCTTTATTCGGTACGATCCGTACCAGTCCTTCCAGTTCAAGCTGACGGAGAGCTTCCCTTACCGGTGTACGGCTAACTCCCAGTTCATCCCCGATGGAAATCTCCCTAAGCTCATCATTTTCTTTGTATTTACCATTTAATATATCTTCACGCAGTCTCTGAAAAACTCTTCCTCTCAGAGACTGATCCTGATATTCCATCATTTTTATACCTCTCTCAATTTGTTCGTTGTTATCTGAGACGGATGCCAAGCTCTTTGCACGCCTCATCAATAACACCTAACAGTTCTTCATCTGTCAGGACGGTGACACGACCGCTTTCATATTCCTTATCTACCCACTCTTTTACTTTGTCAACAAGCTTGCTGTTCTTGTCAACCTGCTTCTCTTCTTTCAGTCCGAAGTAAGTATTGATCCAGTGTGCGATTCCCGCAAGACCAGATGTATTTGAAATTGCAACAAGTGGCGGGCGATTCAGGAATTTATCTGTATCGAAAATATTATAAATCTCTTCATTTTTCAGCAGACCATCCGCATGGATTCCTGCACGGGTAACATTGAAATTCTTTCCGACAAACGGTGTCCTCGACGGGACTCTGTAGCCGATCTCTTTCTCGTAATACTCTGCAATCTCTGTGATCACTCTTGTGTCCATGCCATCCAGTGTTCCGCGAAGCTGTGCATATTCAAATACCATAGCTTCCAACGGTGTATTACCGGTACGTTCACCGATTCCAAACAGCGAACAGTTTACACTGCTTGCACCGTACAGCCATGCGGTTGTAGAATTGCTGACTGCTTTGTAGAAATCGTTATGTCCATGGAACTCGATCAGTTCGCTCGGAACTCCGGCATGTACACGAAGGCCATAGATAATACCCGGAATGGATCTTGGGATCACGGCACCCGGATAGTTGATACCATATCCCATCGTATCACAGACTCGGATCTTCACCGGAATCTTATATTCTTCCATCAGATGCATAAGTTCCAGACAGAACGGAATCACGAATCCGTAAATATCAGATCGTGTAATATCTTCCAGATGACATCTAGGTGAAATTCCTGTCTCCAGACATTCACGAACGACAGAAAGATAATGGTTCATTGCCTCTCTTCTTGTCATTTTCAGTTTATAAAAAATATGATAATCAGAACAGCTTACAAGAATACCGGTCTCTTTCATACCGATCTCTTTCACAAGTTCAAAGTCTTTCTTGCTTGCACGGATCCAACTTGTGATCTCCGGAAACTTATATCCTCGCTCCATACATTTATAAACGGCATCTCTGTCTTTTTTACTGTAGAGGAAAAATTCACACTGTCTGATCTTTCCATTCGGTCCGCCCAATCTGTGAAAATAATCATAAAGCGTTACGATCTGATCTGTCGTGTACGGAGTTCTGGACTGCTGTCCATCGCGGAAGGTTGTATCTGTGATCCAGATCTCATCCGGCATACTGTGCGGTACAATACGGTCATTGAATGCAATCTTCGGGATCTCATCATAGTGGAACAGATTCCGGAACACATTCGGTTTATCGACATCTACGAGCGGATACATATGCTCTTCCAGCTGCAACAGATTGCTGTGTTTATCAAGGTATACTTTTCTATCTTCCATTGCTGTCATCTCTCTTTCCGTAACAAATACTATTCTTTTTCAATCTTTATGTATGATTGTATACAATCATACATTGTATGTCAAGAAGAAATTAAAATTTTTATGAGGAAAATAGAAAAGCAATATGAATATCTTAGGTTCTCTCCTATTATACCCATACTGCTTTTATGTCTGTAGCATCTCTGTATTCAATTATTACTTCCACCAGATGACCTGGCAGAAAGTCATGTTTTGCTATATCATACTTTCAGCATTTCTTTTCATTAGTACAGTTTTGCACTGATCTCTCTCGGGCGAAGTCCTTCATCTTCCAGTGCCTGGAGAATCTCATTCTTATGCTCTGTTCCAAATGCTTCCATTGTGATACGAAGCTCCACAGCCGCATTACGGTTCGTGCTTACAAACTGGTTGTGTTCCAGTTTGATAACGTTACCTTTGGCATCCGCAATCGTCTTCGCAACACGCACTAGCTCACCGGCTTTATCCGGAAGGAGTACAGATACAGAGAAGATACGGTCTCTCTGGATCAGACCATGCTGTACAATAGATGACATCGTAATAACGTCCATATTACCACCGCTTAAGATTGCAACTGCTTTCTTACCTTTTAAGTTCATCTGTTTCAGCGCTGCAACTGTCAGAAGTCCGGAATTTTCGACAACCATCTTATGGTTCTCTACCATATCAAGGAAAGCGCCGATCAACTCATCGTCCTCTACGAGCAGAATCTCATCGATATTCTCTTTCGCATATGGGAAAATATTTTCTCCGACACGTTTTACAGCTGTACCATCAGCAATCGTATCTGCGCTGTCCAGTGTAACCGGCTCACCCGCATTAAATGCTGCAGTCATACTTGCTGCTGCTTTCGGCTCTACACCGATGACTTTGATCTTTGGGTTCAGCATCTTCGCAAGTGTTGATACACCTGTGATCAGTCCGCCACCACCGATCGGAGCAAGAATATAATCAACTGTAGGAAGTTCCTGTACAATCTCCATTGCGATACTTCCCTGTCCGGTTGCAACTTCCAGATCATCAAACGGATGTACAAATGTGTATCCTTTCTCTTCGGCAAGCTTCAGCGCATACGCACATGCATCGTCATAAACATCACCATGAAGGATAACTTCCGCTCCATAGCTCTTTGTACGGTTGACTTTGATAAGTGGTGTAACTGTCGGCATAACGATTGTTGCTTTACAGCCAAACTGCTGTGCTGCATAGGCAACACCCTGTGCATGGTTTCCGGCAGAAGCAGTGATGAGTCCACGTTCTCTCTCTTCTTCTGACATTCTGCTGATCTTATAATAAGATCCACGTACTTTGTAAGCGCCTGTATACTGCATATTTTCCGGTTTCAGATAAATCTTACCACCTGTCTCTTTGCTTAAATACTCGCTGTAAACCAGCTTGGTAGGCAGTGTGACTTTTTTCACGATCTCACTCGCCTGTTCAAAACTTTCCAGTGTTAAACTTTCCATCTTTGTTGCCCTCCTAATTCTCGTCTTCCTTCGCAAATAACGCATTTACAAATGCATCCGCATCAAATTTCTGCAAATCATCTATTGTTTCTCCGACACCGATGTACTTCACCGGTATACCAAGTTCTGCCTGGATTGCAACTGCAATACCACCCTTGGCTGTTCCATCCATCTTCGTCAGTACGATTCCGGTAATATCCGCAACATCATTAAAATCCTTTGCCTGCTGCAGTGCATTCTGTCCCGTTGTCGCATCCAGCACGACCAGCGTCTCTCTGTATGCTTCCGGAAATTCCCGGTCAATGATACGATTCATCTTTCTGAGCTCTTCCATCAGGTTCTTCTTGTTGTGCAGTCTTCCTGCCGTGTCGCATAAAAGTACGTCTGCATGTCTTGCCTTTGCGGCTGCAACTGCATCAAATACAACGGATGCCGGATCGGAACCTTCCTGACCGCCGATCAGCTCTGCCTGCGATCTGTTTGCCCATTCTTTTAACTGTTCACCGGCAGCAGCACGAAATGTGTCCGCAGCAGCCAGTACGACTTTCTTATTCTGGGCACGCAGTTTTCCTGCGAGCTTGCCGATTGTCGTTGTCTTTCCGACACCATTGACACCGATCATCATTACAACAGAAGTCTTGTCTTCAAATTCATAAGCAGTCTCACCAACATCCATCTGTTCTTTGATACTCTCAATAAGAATTTCTCTGCAGTCTGCCGGTTCCTTGATGTGACGCTCTTTTACCTTTTCTTTTAGGTCATCCAGAATATCATAGGTTGCCTGAACGCCCAGATCTCCCATGATCATAACTTCTTCCAGTTCTTCATAAAAATCATCATCAATATGTGTAAATCCGTGAAAAATGCTGTCCATTCCGGATACAATATTATCTCTTGTTTTCGTAAGCCCTGAAACGAGCCGGCTGAAAAAGCCGCCCTTTTTCTCCTCTGCCATAACAGCCTCCTCTTATCATACTATTATTTTAATTCATTTTCCAGTAAATCTACCGAAACAAGGGTTGAAACACCTTTTTCCTGCATTGTGATTCCATATAATCTATCCGCAGCGATCATCGTTCCTCTACGATGTGTAATTACAATAAACTGTGTATTCTCTGTCAGCTTGTGTAAATATTTTGCAAAACGGTCTACGTTATTATCGTCCAGCGCCGCCTCGATCTCATCTAAGAGACAGAACGGTGAAGGCTTGAGATTCTGTATTGCAAACAACAGGGAAATCGCCGTCAATGCTTTCTCCCCTCCGGATAACTGCATCATATTTTGCAGTTTCTTTCCCGGTGGCTGTGCGATAATGCGGATTCCTGCTTCCAAAATATCTTCATCTTCCATAAGCTCAAGCGTTCCTTTACCACCACCGAACAGTTCTTTGAATACGGTGTCAAATTCCTTGCAGATCCGTTCAAACTGCTCCCTGAACTGCTTACGCATCGCTGTATCCAGCTCCGCAATGATCTGTTCCAGTGTCGCTTCCGCTTCCACAAGGTCATCGTGCTGGTTCTTTAAGAACGTATAGCGCTCGGAAACATTCTTGTAATCTTCGATTGCGTTTACGTTTACGGAACCTAACTGCCGGATTTCGCCTTTTAACTCCTGGATACACTTTTTCATTCTGGAGAGATCTGTAAGGTTCGCATCCCTTAATTCCTGTGCATGACCATATGTGATCTCATATTCATCCCACATATAATTAATCTGTTTTTCTGTGGATTCCTCGTAGCCTTCTTTCTGGCTTTCCAGACGGAATACTTCCTTATCCAGATTAGACATATGTCTCGAAAGTTCTTCCCGTTTCTCTAAGAAACTTTTGTGTCTCTGGTTCAGTTCTTCACGCTCTTTCCTTGATTTCTCAATCTCCTGCCGGATCTCTGTAAATAAATCTCCGGAATTTGCAATCGTCTCTTTCAGCTCACGGATCTGTAATTCCTTATCTTCGATTTCTTTGGAATTACCGCCCTGGCTTGCTGTAAGTTCTTCCATTTCCTGTGTGAATTTATCAATTTCTTCCTGGATACGTGTAACATTTTCTGTAATAAATGTTATCTTCTGCTCCTGACTTGCATTAGCAAGATGCAGAGTCTCCACCTCTTTCTGACATAAAGTTTCTTCCTCTCGGATCTGATCTAATACAGCCTGATCCGCTTCAATTCTGGCATTTAACTCCTGCTCCATCTTCTCTGATGTATCCAGCTCTACCTGTATAGATTCCTGATTATCAGAAATATTTGACATCTCATGTTCCAGCTCTTCTGATTCTCTGTTAATATCTGAAATCATGTTCTCTGACGTATGGATCTTCGCCTCCGCCTGATCAAGGTTCATCTTCGCTGTATTCTGAACGACATATGCCTTCTGCAATTCTTCTTTTAACAGCTCTATCTTCTCATAATATCCGGTACGCTTCGTTCTCTTTTCACTCAGAGACTGCTCCAGATCATTCATCTGTGCTTTTAACTTCTGTACCGCTTTTTCCAATTCTTCGATCTCTCTCCTGCGGCTTAACAGATTACTCGTATTCTTAAATGCACCACCAGTCATAGAACCACCTGGATTGATTAGTTCTCCTTCTAACGTAACAATGCGGATTGACTGTTTGTATTTTCCCGCAATCTGGATTCCATGATCAATGTGGTCAACAACAAGCGTACGTCCCAGAAGATTCGATGCAAGACCGTTGTATTTCGGATCGACTGTAACAAGTGTATTCGCAGGTCCGATCACTCCCGGCTCTTTCAGCGCTTCCGGTCTGCCGATTCCATTTCCCGGACGAATACTTGTAAGCGGAAGAAATGTTGCACGTCCAAACTTATTCTTCTTAAGGAACTGAATCATCCGCTTAGCAGTATCTTCATCACGGGTAACAATATTCTGGATACTTCCGCCAAGTGCAGTCTCAATCGCAATCTCATACTGCTTTTCTACTTTGATGAGATCTGCAACAACACCGAGAAGTCCCGGTTCCTGGTTCTTGTTGTCCATGACACGCCGAATGCTGTTTCCATATCCATCATAACGCTCTGTAATATTTTTCAGAGACTCCAGTCTGGACTGCTCCCGGTGATAAGAAGTCTGGCTGATACGGAACTGTTCCGACAGCCGGTTCATCTCTGCCTGAATACTTTTAATCTGTTCTTCATATGTATTCTGCTTCTCATTAAGTTCAATGATCTGTGCGGAAATATCTTCTAATTCCGCAGCATATTTTTCTTTCTCTTTCTGCTGTTTGTTTCCGGATGTCTGTTCCTCTAAAATCCGTTTTGTAAGCTCTGAACGACGCACCTGGATCTGCTCCCGCATCGTGTCATATTTCTGGATCTTTGCTTTCGTAGATGCACGGTTATTCAGCACATCCATGATATTGCTGTTACCGCGGTCAATCGCATCTGTCAGTTCTGCAATCTTACTCTGTACTTCAACAAGTGTCAGTTTCGCCTTATCTTCCTTATCCCGGCTTTCCTTATGTTCCGCAAGAATTACCGTCTGTTCTTTCTTAAGTTCAGCAAGCTGGCTTTCACGTTCACTCAGTTCCATCTCAATGCTCTGTGCACGCTGGGCATAATGCTCATCGTTCATACGTGCACTGTGGATCTGTTCTTTCAAAAGTGCGATCTGGTTCTCCAGCTGCTGCTTAAGCATGGAAGTCTCATTCAACTGATTCTTGGAGTGTTCAATGGATTCGTCAATCGTCTCCATCTGCTCTTCTACAGCTTCATATTCCTGCTTCATTCCATCATAATCTGCAGAAGCTTGCTCCAGCTCTTCTTTAGTAAGCTTAAGCTTGTCTTCCACCTGACCGGAAAGATCCTTAAGTCTCTCTGTCTCCAGAAGAAACATATTAATATCGTATGTCTTGAGCGCTTCTTTCTTCTTCAAATATTCTCTTGCCTTTTCCGATTGTCGTTCCAGTGGACCGATCTGTTTCTCCAACTCAGCAAGAATATCATTGACTCGCAGAAGGTTCTGACGCTCTTCTTCTAACTTCTTAACAGAAGTATTCTTCCGTCTCTTAAACTTAACGATACCTGCCGCTTCATCAAAAAGCTCTCTTCGCTCCTCCGGCTTTCCGCTTAAGATCTTATCAATCTGACCCTGTCCGATGATCGAATACCCTTCTTTACCTATTCCGGTATCATAAAAGAGTTCATTGACATCTTTCAGCCTGCATGTACTGCCGTTGATCAGATATTCACTTTCGCCGGAACGGTATAACTTTCTTGTTACCGTCACTTCCTCATAATCAATCGGAAGCTGATGATCAGAATTATCCAACGTAATCGCAACCGATGCATAACTTAAAGGCTTACGGTTCTCTGTCCCGGAGAAAATAACATCCTGCATCGTGCCTCCACGCAGTTGCTTGATTCGTTGTTCACCAAGTACCCACCGGACAGCATCTGCAACATTACTCTTACCGCTTCCGTTCGGTCCGACAATTCCGGTAATTCCGTTATGAAAGTCAAACTTTAATTTGTGCGCAAAGGATTTAAATCCATGCACTTCAATACTTTTTAAATACATACCTCACCTACTCAAAGTTCTTTTTCCGAAGTGCCAGTATACTCTGATAAGCAGCCTCCTGCTCCGCTGCTTTCTTTGTGCGCCCGGAGCCGACTCCATATCTGTCGTCACCGATCCGGACAGCCACTTCAAACACTTTATTATGATCCGGTCCTTTTTCTCCAAGCAGCTCATAGGACACAGGTTCCTTAAAGTTTGACTGTACAATCTCCTGCAGGATAGTCTTGCTATCATAAAAGAGCTTCTTATTTTCCAGATCTTTTAAAATAAATCTCTCAATAAACTCTTTTGCATTAGCAAAACCACCGTCCAAATAAATTGCACCGATCAGTGCCTCCATCGCATCTGATGTGACAGATTCTCTCTTTCTTCCGCCGGTTGCATCCTCACCTTTTCCGAGCAGCAGATATTTACCCAGCTCAATATCTCTTGCACAGAAAGCAAGCGCAGGTTCGCACACCATACTTGCGCGCGTCTTTGTAAGCTGCCCTTCCGGCATCGTCTTGTGCAGGGAAAATAAAAATTCACTGGAAATAAGCTCCAGCACCGCATCTCCTAAAAATTCCAGACGTTCATTGCACTCGTATTTTGGAAGATGCTTCTCATTTGCATAGGAACTGTGTACCATCGCTTTTTTCAGAAGTTTATCATCATGAAAATGATAACCAATCCGATCCTGTAACTCTTTTAACATATTATCCATAAATTATCTACCTCATAAAACGAAAAAGCCCGCTGTGGGCTTTCTCGTCTTGTTCATGCCTAGTCATTTGTTGCGTTTTTTATCTGTTCTACAGCATCTCCGACTGTAACAATCTTCTCCGCATCTTCATTATCAATCTCGATATCAAAAGTTTCTTCGATTCCCATAATAATCTGGAAAATATCCAGTGAATCTGCTCCGAGATCATCTACAAATGTAGAATCCATGTGAATATCATTCTCATCAAGATTTAATACATCTGCGATAATTGCTTTCAATTTTTCAAATTCCATATCTGTTCATCCTTTCTGCTCTTCTATCTATCCAACGGAAATTACTCCGGCTGAATACTTTCTTTGATCTTCTCATTGATCTTCTGTTCTTTAAATGTAACACACTGTATAATCGTATTGCAGATTTCCTTCGCAGTAGAGCTGCCGTGTGTCTTGACAACGAGACCGTTGAGTCCCAGAAGTGGCGCTCCTCCGTACTCGGACGAGTCAAAACTCTTCAACGTCTTCTTCAGTGCCGGTTTTACAAGAAGCGCACCGATCTTGCTTCTTAAGCTTCCCATCATGCCTTTCTTGATCTCGGAAATAAGCACACTTCCGACACCTTCGAATAATTTAAGAATAATATTACCGGCAAATGCTTCACAGACAATGACATCAGCCTGTCCATGCGGAATCTCTCTTGCCTCCACACTTCCAATAAAATTGATATTCTTCTCTCCTTTTAATAATGGGAAAGTCTCTTTTACAAGCGCATTGCCTTTCTCTTCTTCTGCTCCGATATTCACGATGCCGACTTTCGGATTCTTAATGCCGACAACATGCTCCATATAAATGGAACCCATCTTCGCAAACTGTACAAGATGAGACGGTCTTGCATCTACATTGGCTCCACAGTCAACCAGAAGGCTGACGCCTTTCTCCGTCGGGATCAGCGGTGCAAGAGGAGGTCTCTCCACGCCTTTGATCCTGCCAACGATTACCTGACCTCCAACTAGTACAGCCCCGGAACTTCCGGCAGAAACAAAGGCATCTGCCTGTCCTTCCTTCACGAGCTTCATACCGACCACAATAGAAGAATCCTTCTTACGACGGATCGCATTCACCGGCGGTTCTGCTGTCTCGATCACTTCCGTTGCATTTACAACCTCGATACGTGCTTTATCATACGTATACTGTGCAAGTTCTGCACGGATCACATCTTCTTTACCTACAAGGAGTACCTGCACGGCATCTGTTTTCTCAAGTGCCTGCACAGCTCCCTTGATCATTTCTTTTGGGGCATTGTCCCCGCCCATAGCATCCAGGGCTACTATTGTTCTATCTGTCATCTTAATTCCTCCCAGAACTACTAGAATAATTCTACTAGACATCATTATAAAAATCAATCATTTTATAATGATATAAAAAGATTGTGTCAAAAAAAATCAAGAGCGACAAACGCCGCTCTTGATTTTAACTTCATTCTCAAAATTAGTCCTGAGCAATGATTTCTTTTTTGTTGTACGAACCACAAGCTTTGCATACTCTGTGAGGCATCATTAATTCGCCGCATTTGCTGCATTTTACCAGGTTTGGTGCGCTCATTTTCCAGTTCGCTCTTCTTTTGTCTCTTCTTGCTTTTGAAGATTTATTCTTTGGACAAATTGACATAGGTTACACCTCCTTAAAATTCTTAAAAACATCGCGGATAACTGACATTCTCGGATCGAGGCCTGTATCTTCACAGCTGCAGGTACCCTCATTTAGGTTTTGACCACATACGCTGCAAATTCCTTTACAGTCTTCGCTACACAGAACTTTCATCGGCCATCCTACCAATATCTCATTATAGAGTAATTTTTCTACGTCAAGATGATATCCGTCAATATAATTATTTTCGTCTAATTGATCCGCTTCATCCGAAGCGACTTCTGCTTCTTTTGTCTCAACTTCTCTTGTAAAATCCAGTTTGAAATCAACCGGGACCTCTTCAAGACATCGATCACACGGAATTCCAATCGTCAGATTTGTCAGACCGGATACTCTCAGCTTCTGATCACCTGCATATTCAACCTGAATATGCAACTCATCTTTTGAAAGAACCGGATAAGTCTTTCCTCTGAGTCTGAATTCATCCATCGAAATCGAAACATTCTTATCCACAGATTTGTGCTGTTCAGACAAAACATTGGATAGGTCTAATAACATAATACTATCACCCCTATTCATACCTAAATTATTATATCATGGAAAATTGTTTTGTCAACTGGTATTTGAGATATTTTTCCTATGTTTGTCCACATTTTTTCAAAAGCTGCTCTAAAACACTTAATCTGTCAAGTCTTCTGTTACAGATTTAAGGTTCAGGAAGTTTGTCAGATAATCTGCTGTTCTTGTCTTCGCATCTGTTCCGGACATATTAAATCCTCCAAACGGATGCTGCAATACAACAGCTGCTGTAGATTTACGGCTGAACTTGCAACACCTTGGGCTGCCTTTTTAATATTTGCTGAAGAATCAACGATGATCGCATTCTTTCCACCCATCTCAGCAACAACACGTTTGATCCATTTTCCCGTCTACATAAAAAAATATGTGCATACTGCCGAAGGATTTTTATTTATATGAAGGGAATGAAATTTCCTATCACGCAACAATAAAAAATAAGCGAACAGCCGCAATATTCACGGTAGCTGTCCGCTTACTCTATGATTCTGTTTTGTTATCTCTGTATTTACAGCCTGCAATCTTAGATTCTGTATGCGATGCGCACTTACAATTTATTTCCATTTCAGAGAATACCATCCTGAAGATTTGGAATTACCACGGTATACTTTAATATAATAAGTTCCTTTTGACCATTTGCCTAATGACTGTAAAGTATAAGAAGAATTTGAATAAATCAATGATCGAGTTCCGATCGTTCTTCCTCCCTGATATACGGTAATCTTCATTGTATCATTGGTCTTTGCTTTCCATAAAATCTTCACACTCTTCTTGCTGGTCAGTTTGAATTTGTACCAGTCTGCCTGTGAGCTTCCTGCCTGCAGTGTTCCGCTTACAGTCTTGCCTTTCTTTATTGTTACAGCTTTTCCCTTGCTCTTGCCACTCTTTTCAGAAACTTTGTAATTCTTAACTTTAAAGAAATATCCACCATTGCTGTTATAGGATGACGCTACTTTAAAATAATATGTCTTTCCTTTTGTTACTCCATAAGAAGGATTGTATCCAACCGCTGTATAATCGGAATAAGCTTTTTTCTTGCTGTTACAAAGTGCAACCTTTACTGAATATTTGCTGTCTTTGCTGGCAAATGCAGAGACATATCCCGTCTGTGTTGCTTTGAATTTAAAATAATTTGTCTGTGGCTCTTTTTGTCCAATCGCAATCTGCTTATTATGCAAAATCGTACGGTCTGCACCGTTATAGAAACCTGCTGCAGCCACAAATCCCCAAGCATCATAGACTCCATCTGAATAAGTGTTTGCATAAACATAGATTCCAAGATAATATTTTCCCGGTTTCGGGACTTTGAACATGCGGGAAGTTGTCTCTCCCAGCTCATCACAAAACTGATAAGAATCTACCGGCTTTGTTAAAGCGGAATCATAAAACAATCCGTAAGTAGCTGATTTCTGCTTTGCACCGTCTGATTTTGCCGAATAATTCATTGCAAAATCCAATGTACCTTTCGTTTTGAATGTTACAGCCTGACTGTACTGATAGTGATTGCCTACGGTTCCATTCCGGGCCGCAAGTATAATCTGACCTACTTTGTTGACACTCTCGTTTCCTGTATTCATCATGATAACCGGAATACTTCCATCTACAACTGTTGTTTTCGTTGCTTTCACAGTTGCGCTCTGTGCGCTTACCGGACTCACTTTTGCAGCCTTCACTGCCTTTACAATACTGCTCTGTGCTTCCAGACTCTGCGCCTCAGCCTTCACTGCCTGTGTATTCTGTACTTTTGTCGATGTATCTGCCGCCTGTACTACACTTCCTGAAGAAACAGTAAGGATAGCCGCTAATACAAGTGACAATACTTTGCCTTTTCTCTTCATCATAGCCTCTTTCTCCTTTTCCTCTATTGTGATATAAAATCAGGGACAATCATCGTAATATCATTCTATTTAAAATGGTATTGACAAAAACTGCCCCTCTTTTTATTCATTATAATATAAATATCTGATTATTTCCATCTTAAAATATACCAACCAGAAGATTTTTCTGTATCTGTATATACTTTCAGATAATATGTATCTTTTGGCCATTTTCCAACGGACTTCAGCTTGTAGGAAGCATCTGCATAAGTCAACGTCTTTGTATCAATCTTTCTGCTTCCCTGATAAATAGCAAGTTTCATCTTTTCATTCGTTCTTGCTTTCCAGGAAAGTTCCACACTCCGTTTGGATGTAAGACGGATCTTATACCAGTCCGCTCTCTTCACTCCTGTTTCCATTGTTCCTTTGATTGTGGTATTTTTCTTAATCTCCACAGCATTGGATTTACTGCTTCCGCTTTTTTCGGAAATCTTACGATTTTTTGCCACCAGCGTATAACCGCCATCTTCACTCGCCGGAGACCATACTTTAATATAGTAAGTTCTTCCCTTTGGTACACCATATGTGACACCATATTTTGCAATTGTACTCTCTGTAAGACGATTCTTCTTACTGTCATAAAGAACGATCTTATTCTTCGGATCACTTGCAATCACTGTGATATAACCGCTTTCTGTGGTTTTCATTTTAAAATAATTCGTCTGCGTTGTTTTGTGACCGACTGCAATCTTCTTATCACTGGTAATCGTACGGTTATTACCATTCCAGTAGATCGCTCCTGTCGTAAACTTCCAGGATTCGCTCTTATCTTTTGCATTGACCATTGTATAGATGCCGATATAATAGGTTCCTGCTTTCGGGATCTTTACAACGACTGTCTTGTGATCGCCTTTTTTCGTTACAACATCAACGCTTGACTTATCAATCGGATCTTCCAGGGATGCCTGCTTGAATACTCCGTAGACAACATTACGTCCCGCCGTCTTTGCTTTTATACATTTAACAGAAAATGAAAAAGAACCCTTGCCCTGAAATTCAACTTTCTGTGAATAGAGGTATCTCTTTCCCATCGTGCCATCTGTAGTTCCGACAGAATTACCAAGTGCAACATTGCCCTGCTTGCCTTCTTCTGAACCTGTTACACCTTTGACTACCGGAATATAACTCGTATCCTTCTTTGTTGTTGCTTTGGCTCTGACATTCTTGCCCTTGCCGGTAAGTGCTGCTTTTTGCTTTGTGGCGCCTGCCTGGATTGCAAGTTTCTTCTGGCTCTTCCCGGTATCCTTTGTCAACACGTCTGTTGTCAGCGCATTTCCTTTTTCTGCACTAACTGTCTGAAGTCTGACACCGGATGTATCTCCTGCCGCCTGTACATGACCTGCACTTCCCAGAGATGTAACACTGAGAATTGCTGTAAGTAAAACTGCTGCATACATGTTCCTTTTTTTCATTCTATATCTACCCCTTTTTATTTTATCTCCTATCTTAAGAACAAGCACATTATACTTGATTTTCCTCTCAAATTCAATTCTCTTTCCGGTCATTCCCGGAATCTTAAGAAAAATATTAGAAATAATGTTCTGCCTCTTCGCGCGAGTGCGCATCCTGCCGACGGCTTTATATTTGCCGAAAGCTTTATATATAACAGGAAATGCAATTTCCTATTATATATAAAGAAGGCTGCCGCTTCCGCGACAGCCTTCGATATACCTCTCAATTCTATGATCGTTCAACTATGCTGATTAAACTAATGCAACAGTCTCTCTTGCAATTGCAAGTTCCTCATTTGTAGGAATTACAAATACATCAACTTTAGAATCCGGAGTTGAGATTTTCACTTCTTCACCATGTGAATCATTTGCTTCTTTATCGATTGCAACTCCAAGGTATCCAAGGTATTCCATAACTTTCTCACGTACAAGACTTGCATTCTCACCAATTCCTGCTGTAAATGCAATTACATCCACACCATTCATGGCAGCTACATAACTTCCAACGTACTTAGCTACACGGTAGCAGAATACATCAACTGTTGTAGCAGCAATCTCATTTCCGCTCTCAGCAGCGCTTGTAAGATCACGGAAATCACTGGATAAGTTATTAGAAAGACCAAACACACCAGATTTTTTATTTAACATTGTCATAAGCCCTGCAATATCAAGGTCTTCTTTCTTAGCGATGAACTCTAAGATAGCCGGATCGATATCTCCGGAACGTGTTCCCATTACAAGACCCTCCAGTGGAGTCAGTCCCATAGATGTATCTACGGATTCACCATTCTCTACAGCACAGATACTTGCACCATTACCAAGATGACAAACGATTGTCTTCACTGCATCATATGGTTTCCCAACAAGTTCAGCAGCTCTCTTGGATACGAAACTGTGGCTTGTTCCGTGGAATCCATAACGTCTTACTTTGTATTTGTCATAATACTCATATGGCAGACCATACATATATGCCTTTGCTGGCATTGTCTGATGGAAAGCAGTATCAAATACAGCTACCATCGGCGTACCCGGCATTAATTCCTGGCATGCATTGATACCAATCAGGTTAGCTGGGTTGTGAAGAGGTGCAAGGTCATTACACTCTTCGATTGCTTTCATAACTTCATCTGTAATTACTACAGATTTGGCGAACTTCTCTCCGCCATGTACAACACGGTGTCCGACTGCCCCAATTTCCTTTAAGTCTTTTACGACACCTGTCTTGTCATCTGTCAGTGCGTCAATAACGAACTGAATAGCCTCTGTATGAGTCGGCATAGCTTTGTCAGATTTGACTTTCTCTCCGCCTGCCGGCTGATAGGTAAGGCTTCCATCAATTCCAATTCTCTCACAAAGTCCTTTTGCAAGAACCTGCTCTGAATCAGAATTGATCAGCTGGAACTTCAATGAAGAACTTCCACAGTTGATTACTAATACGTTCATAATCTTTTTTCCTCTCTTTTTTATTCTTCAGCCATACACTGTACAGCTGTAATGGCAACAACACCTTCAATGTCTTTTGCGCTGCATCCTCTTGAAAGATCATTAACCGGCGCTGCAATTCCCTGTGTTAAAGGACCGTAAGCTTCTGCTTTACCAAGTCTCTGTGCAAGTTTGTATCCGATATTACCAGCATCCAGGTCTGGAAATACGAGTACATTTGCTTTACCTGCAACCGGGCTGCCCGGTGCTTTGGATGCTCCAACTTCCGGAACGATTGCTGCGTCAAGCTGGAACTCTCCATCTAATAATAAACCTTCTTTTGCATTTTCTTTTGCAATACGTGTAGCTTCTACAACTTTGTCTACGTCAGGATGTTTTGCACTTCCCTTAGTAGAGTGTGAAAGCATTGCAACGATTGGCTCTTTTCCTGTCAGCAGTTCGAAAGAATCTGCAGAAGAAAGTGCGATTGCTGCAAGTTTCTCTGGATCCGGATTCTGCTCCAGACCGGAATCTGCAAATACAAATGTTCCGTCAGCTCCCATATCGCAATCCGGTACTACGATTACGAAGAAAGCGGATACGAGTTTTGTACCTGGTTTTGTCTTCAGGATCTGAAGGCATGGTCTTAATGTATCTGCTGTAGAATGGCATGCTCCGGATACCATACCGTCAGCATCCTTCATCTTAACCATCATAACACCATAATATAAGTAATTTGTCAGAAGAAGCTCTCTTGCCTGTTCTTCTGTCATTCCTTTTTTCTGTCTTAATTCAACAAGTTTTGCAATGTATGCGTCTGTCTTTTCAGACGTTGCAGGATCTACAATAGTAGCTCCGCTGATATCAAAAGATCCTTTGTTCTTTGCGATCTCTTCTTCGCTTCCGATCAGGATCAGATTAGCTGTTCCTTCTTTTAATACAGCTTCTGCTGCTTCATAAGTTCTGCTGTCTTCTGTTTCTGGAAGAACGATTGTCTTTTTGCTTGTTTTTGCTTTTGCTTTAATCTCATCTATGAATCCCATGATAAATAGACTCCTTTCCATATTTTCTCAGATAGGACTATTATAATACAAAGAGACCTTGCAAACAAGGTCTCTTATGTGTATTTTTTCATACATTCTGTCACTTTATCTCATTTTTTCTGTCTATATGCATATATCACGCATCTATAACTGAAATACTGCACTGACAATTGCAAAGTATACGCTGATCGTGCTGATATCTACCAGTGTTGAAATCAGAGGTGTTGCCATGATCGCCGGGTCCAGACCTACCCGCTTTGCGATAAGCGGAAGTGTACATCCAACAACTTTGGCGATCACAACGGTACAAGCCATCGTCAGACCGATCGTAAATGCCATCAGCGCATCGCCCTGCCCCATCAACATAATTCGCAGTCCATTTACCACAGCAAGCACAATACTGATACATACTGCGATACGGATTTCTTTCCATATTACTTTCAGGAGATCCCGGAATTCAATCTCGCCGACTGCCAGTCCCCGGATCACCAGTGTTGAGCTCTGGGAACCGCAGTTTCCTCCGGTACCTGTCAACATCGGGACAAATCCTGCGAGCTGCGGCATAATGGCAAGCGCTGATTCATAACTGTTCATGATCATCTGTGTCACGGTTGCCGATAGCATCAGAAACAGAAGCCATGGGATTCGGCTCTTCACATGTTCCATAACCGTTGTCCCAAAATAAGATTCTTCATTCGGATTGACACCCGCCATGATACTGATATCTTCCGTCGTCTCTTCCTGCAATACATCCATTGCGTCATCTACTGTTACGATACCGACCATACACATCTCATGGTCTACGATTGGAAGTGCGATCAGACCGTATTTGCGGATCGTCAGTGCAACTTCCTCCTGGTCATCTGTTGTATGTGCATAGAGCATGTTTGTCTCCATGATCTCTTCTACTGTCTTCGATTCACTGGTCGTCAGTAATTCTTTGACATCTACAAGACCGATAAGCTTACGCTTTTCCGTGACATAACAGGTATAAATTGTCTCCCGGTTCAAACCGACCTGACGAATCTTCAAAATAGATTCTGCAACCGTCATCTCTTTACGGAGTGCAATATACTCCACATTCATAATGCTGCCCGCACTGTCCTCCGGATATTGCAGGAGCTGATTGATCTGCACTCTTGTCTCTTCATCTGTCACCATCAGGAGACGGTCAACAACATTCGCCGGCATCTCCTCCAGCACATCGACCGTATCATCCAGATACATCTCTTCCATGACTTCTTCCAGCTCGGAATCAGTCAGTGCATTAATCAGAATCTCACGCATGTCACTGTTCATATAAGTAAACGTCTCTGCCGCTTCTTCTTTAGCAAGAAGCCGGAAGATCATAACAAGCTGCTTCTGGTCAAAATCCTCTAAAATCTCAGCGAGGTCAACAGGATACATATTACTTTCCAGTTGTTCTTTTAATTCTTTGTACTGCCGATTTTCCAACATCTCTTTAATCTCATCTTCTGTCAGTATATCTTCGATTTCCTGGCTCATATATATCCTCCTTTCTCTCCTGAAAACAATTATAATAAACTAAACGTGAAAATAATGACTTTTTTGACCTAAAGTCCCTTTTTATAGTATAATCAATTTCAAATAGATATACAAGGAGATTTTTTATGAAAATTGTCGGACTGATTGCTGAATACAATCCCTTTCATAACGGGCATTTATACCATATAAGAAAAGCAAAAGAAATCACCGGAGCAGACGCTGTTCTTGTTATTATGAGTGGAAATTATGTACAGCGTGGAACACCCGCGATCATGCCAAAGCATCTGCGCGCCCAGGTAGCTCTGGAAAGTGGTGTTGCCGCCGTCTTTGAACTTCCGGTCTGCTACGCAACTGGAAGCGCCGAATATTTCGCCACAGGTGCTGTTTCTTTGCTTAACCATCTTGGCTGTGTAGATGCACTCTGTTTCGGAAGTGAATGTGGAAACTATGCACTACTGGAACGTATCGCCGGGATTCTTACAGAGGAACCGGAGGATTATACCTTCTATCTGAAAGAAGCACTGCGCAAGGGGCTTTCTTTTCCGCGCGCAAGGCAGCAGGCATTATCCTCCTATTTAAAAGATGAAAATGTGGATCAGGTACTGGATGAACCGAACAACATTCTCGGCATCGAATATATCAAAGCATTATATCAGACCGGAAGCCTGATCAAAGGCTATACAATCCAGCGTAAAGAGTCCGGTTATCATGATCGGGATCTGTCCGGAAATTACAGTTCTGCCTCTGCGATCCGCAGACTCCTTGCGCAGGCCGGAAGTTCGATTCATTTAAGAAGTGACAGCATTTACGACGAACCACCGCTCTCTGATGTACTGACAAGACTGGAAGACCAGGTACCTTCTGCTTGCATTGATCTTCTTCGGGATACACACCTGATTCGGTATCCGGTATATGCAAATGATTTTTCACTTCTTCTGAAATACCGGCTTATGAACGAAACTTCAGATTCTCTTATGAAATATCTTGATATCACAGAGGATCTTGCAAACCGGATCATGAATCACATTGATGACCTGATCTCTTACGAACAGTTTTGTGATCTTCTGAAATCAAGAGATCTTACCTATACAAGAATCAGCCGGTCACTGCTTCATATTCTTTTGCAGATTAAAACCGCAGATATGCTGGATTATCAGGCTCGTGGAAATTGTCAGTATGCGCGCCTTCTCGGTTTCCGAATGGATCAGTCTTCTGTCCTTACAATACTTAAGCAGACTTCTCGCATCCCATTGATTACGAAGCTAACACAGACAGACAGCTTATCAGAGACAGGGCTTTGCATGCTCCACACAGATATCCAGGCTGCTAATTTATATGAGAGTGTTTTAACTGATAAGTTTAAGATTCCATTCTTTAATGAATACAGACAGCAGATCATAAGAGTTGACACCGAATAATCCTGTTATTCAGAATGATTAACAGATTTGATACAGATTCATTCTGTTGACACAGGTTTCGGAATGATATCCAAATTAAAAATTTATTATATAAAATCATTGGACAAATAAATTTGCAAGGAAATTTTTGCAAGTATGCAGCAGATTCCCAGAGTAATAGCTCATCGGTGGTTCCCCCGGAAAATAACGCACCATGCGGTAAATATAAAAAATCACAAGTGCCACAAGTGCGATTCCTGCAAGTATCTTCATACTCTTTGGCTGCCTTAACTGAAGTCTGATATAACGGTTCCAGCAATAGTGAAATACAAGAATTGCAACCACATAGATAAATGGATGCATATGCCATGCTCCTGCAAAATCAAAATGCAATAGTCGGATACCGGCTCTTGTAAGTCCGCAGGACGGACATGGATATCCGGTAAGCATAATGAGCGGACAAATACTATAAATAAATTTTCTACCAAACACAAAATAGGCGATTATAACAATAATCGCCCATTTTGTTTGCTTTATATCTTTTATGAATTGTTCATATCCTTCGGATATTATCGTTTTGAAAGATCTTTTCATACGATTCTCCTGTATCCCAATTTCATAAATCTCTGAAAAAGACGCTCTTCTACAGAATGATCTTCTTCGGACATTTTGCTGCACATGCACCGCATCCGATACATTTTTCCGGATCAATGTGTGCAATGTTATTCTCAACCTTAACAGCGTCGAATTTACAGATCTTCTCACACATCTTACATCCGATACATCCAACGGAACATACAGACATAACATCTTTACCTTTGTCCTTAGAGCTGCACTGTACGAGGTGTTTCTGGTCATACGGTACAATCTCGATCAGGTGTTTCGGACAAGCTGCCACACATTTACCACATGCTTTACATGCTTCTTTGTCTACAACAGCAACTCCGTTTACAATATGAATGGCATCAAACGGACAGGCTTTCACACATGTTCCTTCTCCAAGACATCCATAATTACATCCTTTCGGTCCTCCCGCCTGCATCATGTTCATCATAACACAGTCGTTCAGTCCGTGATATTCATATTCCTGTTTTGCTTTGTCACAGGTTCCTGCACATTTTACAAATGCTACTTCGTGTACCTGTGCACCGGCTTCCTGTCCCATGATCGCACCAATCTTTGCTGCAACCGGAGCTCCACCGACCGGACATCCTCCAACTTCCGCTTCGCCTTTCACAATAGCAGCTGCAAGTCCGGAACATCCTGCATATCCACAACCACCACAGTTGTTTCCAGGCAATACTTCAAGGATTGCTTCTTCTCTCTCATCTACTTCTACTGCAAATTTCTTTCCTGCAATACCAAGGAACACACCAATGAATAATCCGGTGCCGCCTACGATTGCAGCAGCTAAAATAATACCTGTTATACTCATAGTCTGTTTCCTCCTATATTAATCCTGAGAATCCAAAGAACGCAATTGACATCAGTGCTGCTGTAAGCAGTACGATAGGAGTTCCCTGGAATGACTCAGATACATCATTGTATTCGATCTTTTCACGGATACCTGCCATGATCACAATTGCGATTGCAAATCCGACAGAAGTACCGATACCATTGATCACACCTTCCAGAATAGAATACTCATTCTGAACGTTTGTAAGTGCTACACCAAGTACTGCACAGTTTGTTGTGATCAGAGGAAGATACACACCAAGTGCATTATACAGAGACGGCATGCTCTTCTTCAGGAACATCTCTACAAACTGTACCAGTGCAGCGATTACGAGAATGAATACGATCGTCTGCAGGTAAGAAATATTCAATGGTAACAAAATAAACTTATAAATCAAACTTGTAAAGAATGATGCGATTGTAATAACGAAGATTACAGCTCCTCCCATACCGGAAGCAGTCTCAACCTTTTTGGATACTCCAAGGAATGGACAGATTCCCAGGAACTGGCTGAGTACAACGTTGTTGACAATCGCAGATCCAATTGCGATAAGTAATAATTCTTTCATCTATGTACTCCTCCTATTCTTCGTTTCCTGTAGGGAATACTTTTCCGCCGCATCCATTACATGATGCACAGCCTTCGCCGCATCCCTTAGCTTCTACAACTTTTTTACCCCTCTTGGCAGCATTGGCTTTGATCTTGTTCTGAAGAGCAACCAGTCCTGCAAGTACCAGGAATGCTCCCGGTGCAAGAATAAAGATTGTAACCGGTACATATCCGGCTTTTCCTGCTGCTTCGTCAGCGATCGGAATAATCTGTTTACCAAAGATCTGTCCTGCTCCGATCAGCTCACGTACAATACCAATACATGTAAGACCTACAGTAAATCCAAGTCCCATACCGATACCATCAAAGATTGACGGAAGAACCGGGTTCTTGGAAGCATAGCTTTCTGCACGTCCTAAGATAATACAGTTTACTACGATCAGTGGAATGTAAAGACCAAGTGCGTCATAAAGACTCGGTACAAAACCTTCCAGAAGAAACTGTACAATTGTTACGAATGATGCTACGACTACGATGAATGCCGGCATTCTGACTGAATCCGGGATGATCTTACGTAACATGGAAATCAGCATATTGGATAATACCAATACTACTGTTGTTGACAAACCCATACCAACACCATTGGTTGCGGATGTAGTTACGGCAAGTGTAGGACACATACCAAGCATCAGCACGAAGGTAGGATTCTCTTTAACTAAACCATTATATAGTCTTTCAGTACATCTGTTCATGTCTGCTACCTCCTAAAATGCATTCTGATAATAAGCCAGTGCTACGTTGACAGCTCCTGTAACTGCACGTGATGTAATTGTTGCACCACTAATTGCATCGATCTGTTCACCGTCTCCACCATCTTTTGATACAACGAATTTCTCAGCTTTCTTGCCCTTGTACTGATTGTAGAACTTCGGCTCTTTTGCTTTCATACCAAGACCGGCTGTCTCGCTGATCGATAAGATAGAAATTCCGTTTACTGTACCATCAGAAGTAATACCTACTGTAATCTGGATATCTCCACCATAACCTTCCTTGTCTGTGGTTGTGATTACATATCCTTTGTCACCTGCTTTACAGACTTCATCGACAGTTGCTTTTGCACCGACTGATTTGATCGCTTTATCTGCAATCTTCGCATCTACGTCCTGTGCTTCAAAAGCATTCGCATCTACATCTGTAAATACCGCCTGCCATGCTTCTTTCTTAGCTTTTTCCTGCGCCTGTGCGATCGGGTTTTTGGTGATCTCATATACAAAGCCAAGACCTAATCCTGCGATTAATGTAATAATTGTAAGAATAAGTGCATTCTTAATAATTGGATTTTTCTTCATTATTTTTCTCCTCCTTTACCAAATGGTTTTGGAAGAGTAACTCTTTCAATCAGTGGGACTAAAAGGTTACTGATGATGATCGCATAAGATACCCCTTCTGCGGAACCACCGAACAGACGGAACAGTCCGGTCAGTACTCCAAGAAGGATACCATATACATACTGTCCTTTTTTCGTAATCGGAGATGTTACATAATCGGTTGCCATGAACCATGCTCCGAGCATCAGACCACCACCGCAAAGGTGTGCTGTGATGTACTGTGGATCAAAGAATCCTACATGTGCTTTTGTAAATGGTCCGAAAATTCCGACGAAAATAACAAAGGATACAATGTATGTTCCCGGAATACGCAAATCAATAATACCAAGCATAATAAGAAATACTGCTCCGATAATGATTGCGATCACAGATGTCTCACCGATTGTTCCCGGAATTGTTCCGATAAGCATCTTCATGGAATCAACAGAGCCACCGTCTTTTAAAGTAGCAAGCGGTGTCGGTCCGGATACTCCATCGTAAACAAACTTTGTCATCGGTCCTGCGAAAGAAATCAGCAGGAAACATCTTGCACCGAGCGCCGGGTTCATGAAGTTCTGTCCCAGTCCTCCGAATAACTGTTTTACAACGAGAATTGCAAATACACTACCAAGAGCGCCCATCCACCATGGTGCTGAAGCCGGCATGTTAAGGCCAAGCAACAGACCGGTAACAACTGCACTCCAGTCGTTGATGGTAATCTTCTTGTGCATCAGTTTCTCATATATGTACTCTGTAAGAACCGCTGATACGGTTGTGCTGATCAGTACGATCAGTGCTGGTATTCCAAAGTTATAAACTCCGAATGCCGAAGCCGGCAAAAGTGCAATAACAACCATAAGCATGATATTGCTGGAGGTAACTTTGTCACGAATATGTGGTGAAGATGACAGTTTATAATTGTTCTCACTCACGTTTGTTCACCTCTTCCTCTCTTCTCTTATTTTTTCTTCTTACGATTAGCAAGTGCAATTTTTCTCATAGAACCGATTGCCTGTTTCAACTGACGTTTTGCCGGACAGACGAAACTGCATGATCCACATTCCATACATTCCAGACCATTATGTTTTGTAAAGGTCTCTTCGTCATGATGCTCTGCATAATCTGCAAGTCGAGATGGAATCAGACGGCTTGGGCAGGCATCTACGCATCGTCCGCAGTTAATACATGCGGTTGGCTCGAATTTTGCTACTTCGTCTTTTGTAAATCCAAGAATGGATGATGATGTCTTTGTAACCGGAACATCTAGTGAAAACATTGCAAATCCCATCATCGGACCACCTGAAATCAGTTTCTCCGGTTCTGTCTTGAATCCACCGGCAGCGTCTACCAGCTCAGCCTGGTTCATACCAAACGGAACACGGAAGTTACCTGGTTCATTCACTGCATCTCCGCTGACTGTTACGACACGTTCCATAGAAGGTTTTCCTTCTGCCACAGCCTGATAAATGCTTACAAGTGTTGCAACGTTGTCTACAACGCATCCTGCATCTGCCGGAAGCATAGCAGAGTTAATCGCACGACCTGTCGTCGCATAAATAAGCTGACGCTCACCACCCTGTGGGTATTTTGTCTTAAGTGCCAGAACTTCCAGACGTGGGTCACCTGCTGTGAGTTCTTTTAATTTTGCGATACAATCTGGTTTGTTATCCTCAACACCGAATATACCTTTCGCGTTATCGAAAAGTCTCAGAACGATCTTCATACCTTCTACCAGTTTCTCCGGTGTTTCGATCATTGTTCTGTAGTCTGCTGTGATATATGGTTCACATTCTGCACAGTTTGCAATAATGTAATCAATCTTGTCAGGTTCTTTTGGAGAAAGCTTAACTCTGGTCGGGAAACCTGCTCCTCCCATACCAACAACACCTGCGTTGCCAATTGCGTTAAGGATCTCTTCCTTTGTCATCTCATCAACTGGTTTTACCGCAGGATATTCTACTTCTTTATATTCACCATCATTTTCAATGACAATGCTGTTGACAGTACCTCCAGTCGGGTTCAAATGTGGAGCGATCGCCTTAACTGTTCCTGATACTGAAGCATAGATTGGTGCAGAAACAAATCCTCCGGCTTCTGCTATCATCTGTCCTTTTAAAACATGATCGCCAACTGCTACGATCGGATTGGCAGGCGCCCCGATGTGCTGGGAAACCGGATATACCAGATCTCCTGTGGGTTTAACATCAACGATTGCCTTGTCTTTTGCAAGACGCTTACCGTCATCCGGATGAATACCACCCTTAAAAGTTAACAATGCCATTCCCTTTTCCTTCCTTCCTTTTAATTTTCATATTAACTATACCCAAAAAGCACCAGACTTACCAGTGTGTCAAGTGATTTTTTTGTACATTTTAATGAACATCTTGTTCATTTTTTAACAGATGTTCAGACACACAAAAGATAGAGGTATGAAACCTCTATCTTTTCTCTTTCGCTTTTATATATACGCTTGAATTCTTACAGTACGATTACTCTTCAGAGCTTTCGTTCTGTGAAGCCTCTGACTCAGCCGGCTCTAAAGCTTTCATGCTCAGGCTGATCTTCTTGTCAGCTTCATTAAGATCAACAATCTTAGCTGTTACTGTCTGTCCTACAGACAGTACATCAGACGGTTTATCAACATGTGTTCTGGAAATCTGTGATACATGAAGAAGTGCATCTACTCCAGGAGCTAATTCAACAAATGCTCCGAAGTCTGTCATTCTTGCAACTTTTCCTTCGATTACAGTTCCTACTGCATACTTCTCAGCTGCATCTGCCCATGGATTAGTCTCCGGGAATTTTAAGCTGAGTGCGATCTTTGTATCGTGAATGTCTTTGATCAGGACTTTCAGTTCATCGCCAACTTTGAATACTTTCTTCGGATTCTCAACGCGTCCCCAAGACATCTCTGAGATGTGAAGGAGTCCGTCTACTCCGCCAAGGTCGATAAACGCTCCGAAGTCTGTAACATTCTTAACAGTTCCTTCTACAGTATCTCCAACCTGTAATTTAGCAAACAGTTCTTTCTGTTTTTCTGCTTTCTCTGCAACAAGAAGCTGTCTTCTGTCACCGATCACGCGGTTTCTTCTAGGATTAAACTCACTGATAACGAATTCAATCTCCTGATCCTGATATTTGCTCAGATCTTTCTCGTAGGTATCAGATACAAGACTTGCAGGGATAAAAACTCTTGCCTCATCAACAACTACGCTCAATCCACCGCCAAGGATCTGTGCAACCGGAGCTTTCAGAACTTCATGGTTCTCATAAGCTTCTTTCAGTCTCTCATTTCCTTTCTCGGCAGCCAGTCTCTTGTATGTCAACAGCACCTGACCTTCTCCGTCGTTTACTTTCAGTACTTTTACTGTCATTGGATCTCCAACAGATACGACTGTTGTCAGATCTACGTTAGGTTCGTTCGTATACTCATTTCTCATAATGATACCGTCTGCTTTGTAGCCGATATTCAAGATGATCTCATCCGGTTTTACATCAATGACTGTACCATCTACGACTTCTCCATTTCTGATTGTCTTAAATGATTCTTCCAACATTTGTTCAAAAGTTAATTCTGACATTATTTTGAACCTCCTCAATTATTTTCTTGGGCGTGGATGCCCCTGCTGTAATACCTACTGTTTCCACGGACCTTAATTGATTCATATCAAAATCGTCAAGTGTCTGTATATAGTACGTATCCGCACATGCATTACTGCATATCTCAAATAGTTTGCGGGTATTAGAGCTTCTCTTGTCTCCTATAACAATCATAGCGTCCACCCTCTTTGCAATGTCGCGAGCCTCTTCCTGGCGTTCTTTTGTTGCACTGCAAATCGTATTTAAAACAAGTATATCATACCTCTTTTTTTCAATAATTTCAACTATATCTTTGAATTTATTGTAATTAAATGTCGTCTGAGATACGACACACAGTTTTTGCTTTTTATTTTTTAATTGAAAACTTTTCGCTTCTTCTACAGTCTGGATGACTGTCACATCATTTCCACTCCATCCTTTAATGCCCTGCACTTCAGGATGTTCCGAATTTCCGATCACAACAATGTGTGCACCCTGTGCGCTCTGCTCTTGGACAATTTTATGGATTTTCTTGACAAATGGGCAGGTTGCATCCACACAGGTCAGTCCTTTTTCAGTCAACAAATCGTAGACTTCTTTTGCTACTCCGTGAGACCGGATGATTACGATTCCGCTGTCCAGATTCTCCAGCTCTTCTGCGCTTCCAATCACCTTCACGCCGTGTTTTTTCATATCTTTGATGACTTCTTCATTATGGATGATCGGTCCGTATGTGTAAATCGGACTGTCTGGGTGTGCTTCTATCTGTCTGTATACAGTATCCACTGCCCGCTTTACTCCGAAGCAAAATCCCGCTGTCTTCGCAAGTTCAACTTTCATATATGCCTCCTAATGGCAGAGCGCCGTAATTGCGGCGACTACTTCCGGGATTGTCATATCTGAGCTGTCTACGAGTGTCGCATCTTCTGCCTGTCTAAGCGGTGCGATCTCTCTCGTCATATCTCTTCTGTCGCGCTCTTCAATGTCTTTTTCAATCTCGGCAAGATCACAAGTTTCACCCTTTTCTGTCAGTTCATCAAAACGACGTTTTGCTCTTGTCTGTACACTTGCAGTTAAAAATACTTTCACATCTGCATCTGGTAATACACAGGTACCGATGTCACGTCCGTCCATGACAACATCTTTTGTTTTTGCAAGATCTCTCTGCAGTCCTAAAAGTGCTTCTCTGACTGCCGGAATCGCAGAGATCTTAGACGCCATATTTCCTACTGCTTCTCCTCTTAATTTCCCTGTGATATTCTCACCGTTTAAGTAGACCTGCTGTCCACCTTCTTCATAGCCGATCGTTACTTTTACATTCTTGCAGTCTGCTTCGATCGCTTCTGTATCTTCCGGCGAAATATTCTTTTCCAGAAAATAAATTGCCATTCCACGGTACATCGCTCCTGTATCTACATAAATGTATCCTTTTTCTTTTGCCACCAGTTTCGCAATGGTGCTTTTTCCGGCTCCTGCCGGTCCGTCAATTGCGATATTATATCCCATTCTTCTGCCCTCTTTCTCTATCTGTTTTATTTAATAATTTAATAATATATAGCTTGCTTTTCAAACTCACGTGCCTTCCTGTTACAATCTTTGTCTGTTTTCCAAAACAGCACGTAAGCATACACATATCCATTTATTTCTGCCATGCACAGGCTCTTGCAGCCGCACATGCAGTAGACCATGCAATCTGTAAATTAAATCCTCCGGTCACTGCATCCAGATCCAGTACTTCTCCTGCAAAATACAAGCCAGATACTGTCTTTGCCTCCATCGTGCCCGGATCGATCTCTTTCACGCTGACACCACCTTTTGTGATGATTGCCTCATTATATCCGCGCAGTCCGGTTAATGTCACTGGAATTTTTTTGATCAGGGAAACAAAATGCTGTCTTTCCTCTCTGGAAATTACATTGACCTTTTTCTCCGGATCGATTCCGCTAAGTTTGATCATCACCGGAATGAGTTTCGCCGGAAACAGCTTGTGGATCGCATTCTTGAACTGTCGGTTATGGTTTTCTTCAAAATCACGCAGGACTCTCTGATCGAGCTGCTCTATAGACAATGCCGGTTTCAAGTCGATTTCCAATGTCAGTGGATGATCTTTTAGTTTCTTGCCAATTACACTGCTGGCACTTAACATAAGCGGACCGCTGACGCCGTAGTGCGTGAAAAGCATCTCTCCAAAGTCTTCATACAGCTTCTTCTTACCGTCTTTGATAACCGCATTTACATTTCGTAGAGACAGTCCCTGAAGCTCCGGCACCCAGTCTTCCTGAGTCTCCATCGGTACAAGCGACGGCAGACAGTCTGTCACTTCAAGTCCCAGTTCTTTTGCAAACCGGTAGCCGTCCCCGGTAGAACCTGTAGACGGATAAGAGATGCCTCCGGTTGCAACGACACACGCATCTCCGGACACTTTCTTTCCATCAGATAATACGACGCCTGTAAAATGCCCGTCCTTCGCTTCAATCTTCTTCACAGATGTATTCAGGCAGATCTTCACACCAAGTCTCTTCATCTCTTCTTCCAAAGTACGGATCACATCGGAAGAATGATCAGATAACGGGAATACCCGTTCCCCTCGTTCAATCTTCGTCCGCATGCCAAGCTCTTCAAAGAAATCCATGACATCCTGGTTTGTAAATCCGTAAAAACTACTATACAGAAACTTCGCATTCGTTTTCACTGCCGGAAACAGATCTTCTACATCACAGGCATTTGTCAGATTGCAACGACCTTTTCCTGTGATAAATACCTTCTTGCCCAGTTTTTCATTTTTTTCAAACAGTGTAACCGCGCAACCTTCTCTTGCCGCCATAACTGCCGCCATCATGCCCGCAGCGCCACCGCCTGCAATCAATACTTTATTCATAAGTCTCTTCTCCATCTATCTGTGCTTTGGACGAAGACAGTTCTACTTTATCATCTACCATGTTCAGTTCATCTTTGCTGTATACCTGATACTCATCCCAGATCCGTTCCAGCGTCTCCAGTGTTGTGATGACTTCATCCTGCTTCTTCATACAGAGTGCTACCACAAGCGCATTTACCACGCTCAGAGGTGCTACAAGTGAATCTACGATAGACGCCATGTCACTTCGTGCGATCAGATTGCAGGAAGAATATAACGTCATCGGCGAATGGACGCTGTCTGTCAGCGTGATTACTTTTGCCTTGCGGTTGCTCGCAAATTCCAGTGCTTTTAAAGTACGCATGGAATACCGCGGGAAGCTGATTCCGATAATCACATCGTCTTCATCGATCCGGATAAGCTGTTCAAAAATCTCACTTGAACTGTTTGTGTGCACAGCAACTACATTATCACAGATCAGGTTCAGATAAAACCCAAGAAAACTTGCAAGCGGTGCACAGCTTCTGATACCGATCACATAGATCTTCTTCGCATTCAGAATCGTCTCCACTGCAAGTTCAAATGATTCATGGTCAATGGACTGCATCGTCAGCTTGATCTTATCAATATCTGACTGTAATACAGATGTCAGTATCTCGCCCTGACTGATGCGTCCATATGTGACTTCCATTCTCTGGATGGAATTTAATTTGGTACGGACCATCTCGCCCAGCGCTTTCTGGAATCCCGGATAGCCGTCATATCCAAGCGCCATCGCAAATCTTACAACCGTAGACTCACTGACGCCGACTTCTTCCCCCATCTTCGCAGCAGTCAGAAATGCCGCTTTATCATAATCTTCTTTGATAAAATCCGCCAGTTTTTTCTGACCTTTGCTGAATTTTGAATAACCTTCATCTATCTTCTGAAGTAATTCATTTTTATTTCCCATATCGTTTTTGTCCTTTTCTTCTCAATTTACCGTATCCATTATATATAAATTTGAGAAAATATTCAAGGACTATAAACATTCCATCTGCCCGGTTATTTCCCTGTAAAATGCATCTTTGTCTTCCCCTGCCTTCAATTCTTTGAGAATAACTCCATCTTTCAGAAGCAGAATCCGCCCGCAACAGCTCGCCATCTTTGGATCATGCGTCACCATAAGAATCGTTTTTCCAAGTTCTTTCGAGATTTTTCCAAGCGCATTAATCACGATCTGCCCGGATCGGGAATCCAGATTTCCTGTCGGTTCATCTGCAAGAATCAGTTCCGGTTCATTCATGAGTGCACGGCAGATCGCCACTCTCTGACGCTCTCCGCCGGACAGCTCGTATGGATATTTCTTAAGCAGATGTGTAATCTCAAACTGCGTGGCATAGGCGGCAGCTCTTTTCCTCATTTCTTCCGGCTCGCTCTTTGCGATCATCATCGGAAGCATAATATTTTCTTCAACAGACAGACTGTTCATCAGGTAAAAATCCTGAAAAATAAATCCGATCTTCCGGTTGCGGATGTCTGCCCTCTTTTCTTCCGGCAGTTTTCCGGTATCTTCTCCTTCAAGCCAGACACTTCCGGACGTAGGACGGTGGATCAGACCGAGAGTCTTTAAGAGCGTCGTCTTGCCACAGCCGGATTTACCCATGACTCCGACGAATTCTCCTGCCTCCACGGAAAAATCCAGTCCCTTCAATACATGGATCTGCGTCCTTTCTTTTTTATCTTCACTGATAATGCTGTAATCACGCACCAGTTCTTTTACTTCCAGTATATGCATATCCACTCCTCCTACAGTTCCTGCATCTTGTCCACAATTCTGTGGTAAAACGCATCCTGGTCTTTTTCTCTTTTCAGTTCTTCCAGAATCTGTCCGTCTTTCAGCAAAATAATCCGGCTGCAATAGCTTGCCATTTTCGGATCATGCGTAACCATAAGGATTGTTTTCTTCATTTTCTCGTTAATCTCGGTCAGTGCATCAATAACGATCTGTCCTGACTGGGTATCGAGATTGCCTGTCGGTTCATCTGCAAGGATGAGTTCGGGATCATTAATGAGCGCGCGGCAGATTGCTACCCGCTGACGCTCCCCGCCGGACAGTTCATTCGGTTTCTTCTTTGTCAGATGCATCAGACCGAATTTCTCCATATAATAAGCTACTTTTTCCAGGCAGTCCTTCACCGGCGCTTTATCAAGCACCATCGGAACCATGATATTATCTTCTACCGAAAGACTGTCAAGCAGATAAAAATCCTGAAATACAAATCCCATTTTTCTTCTGCGGATATCAGCAAGCTCGTCGCTCCACAGTTTTCTCGAATCCACGCCATTGAAATACAATGTACCATCGGTTGGTTTATCGATCAGACCAAGCACTTTCAGAAGCGTTGTCTTTCCACAGCCGGATTTTCCCATGATCCCGACAAATTCTTCTGTCTTCACAGCGAAATTCAGTCCTTTTAACACCTTGATCTCCCGGTCTTCCGGATTCTCTGCGTAGATCATCCGATAATTCCGTGTCAGATCTTCTACTTTTATGATTTCCTGATTATTCATCGTCTTTTTCCACCTTTCGAACCATAAACTTTCCAAGCAGCCACATAAACAGAAGTTCTACAAGAATATAGCCGCCCCAGAGCCATACTGCGTGAGTTATAAACTGTAGCTTAACTGCATTTGTATACATCCGCACATAGAATGTAATTCCGGTAAATACAGCTGTCACAAGCGCGGTAAACGCTCCCGGAAGCCAGAACATCAGATGTAATTCACCGAGAAGAATGCGGATTCTCTCTTTCTTTCTCATACCCATACAAGTGAAAAATTCGGCTCTTTTGTTCTTCTCATCCAGTTCAGAAAGCACTTTAATATAGACAAGGAACATGCTTATAAAAAGCATTGTTGCCGTGACAAACAGGTTCACGATCAGCTTCATCATGCGTTCCGTACGCAGGTCTTTTACACTTTCATCCTTTGCATAATAATTTGCGATTTCCGCATCGTAAGCCTGATCTTCTTTATGTTTTTCCTGGAATTTTTCCAGTTCTCTCTTGATTGCTTTGTGATCTTTCGCTTTACTGTTTATCAACACCAGTTTTGTCGGTCCCTGCTTCACAGTCAGCCCTTCAATCGCATCCGTTTTCTTTTTAATAAACGAACCATTCAGCACATTCGTTGTCTTCCAGAGATTCTGTGCTTTTGTGAAGAATGCATCCGAAAACACAACGAGATTTTCCAGTTTTCCATCGCGGAAACATCCGGTCAGGCTTCCAATCTCCTCGCCTGCGATTGTACGTTGCTGATATGTCGTCTCCTCGGAAAAATGCTCATATGGGGTATATCCTTCACATACAATGCCAACATGGATATTGGGTTTCTTCTTACTAAACGTCCAGTCTATCGGCTGTGCTTTCACAGAGCGGTCCTGCTGGTGCACAAGATAGACTTTCTCTCCCTTTGCATCCAGATGGAGAAAGTGTGGTTTATAATCCGGATCAATTGCTTTTTTCAGTGCATGATAAGTAGATTCTGAAATACCGATCTGTTGTCCCTGTATTCGTTTTTCATAATAGCCCTCATTCTTCTCCGTTTTATCCGAATTCGAGATTCTTACCATCGGATAAGTCGTAACCTTTGCTCCGTACTGTTTCTCCAGATTTTCAAATGTCTTCTGGTCTTCATCGTAAGAAATGCACATGAAATCATATGGGAACAGGCTTTCCGGTTGTTCTGCAACCGTTACAGATACTGACTGGAATGCAAAATAAAACATTCCGCAGATATGCAAAGCTGTAAGCGCTGCCAGATACCACGCAGTTGTCTTTGAACGGTGATAGCGGTCATTGCGTTTCAGAAGCGTACCCAGATACCCTTTTGATGCCTTGTCTTTTCGCAGCAACAATGTCCCGCCAAAGCGGTAGAGAAGAAACAGTCCGACAAACAATGCCAGCATCAGTGTAATCTTCTCGTAATTGTAAATCTTGCTGTAAGAAATAGCACTGTATCCGCAGATAGCAGCTCCGATCACAGTAATGATCTTCAAAAACCTCCGCGGCATCTTCTCTTTTGCAACATTACGTGTTGCCGCTGAGATCAGGTTAAAATCCGACACAATGTCTCTTGTCGCCATCAGTGAAACAAGATAGACAAGGAACAGAACAGCAAGTGATACCAGATACGTTGTTTTACTTGCATATGACAGATTGATCTGATCGCCCACCATGTTTCCGACAATTTTACGGAAAAGCAGAAGGACTCCATTTCCGACAATTACTCCGCCTATATAGGAAAATACAAATCCCAGTCCGATTTCCAGTCCGGCGATCGTCCAGAGCGCCTTTCTTCTGATTCCGAGTGTTACAAAGATACTATAGTTCTGAATCCATTTTCTGAGATAAAAGATCAGCACAAATACCATCAGGAAAAGGCAGCATGCCGCAAGCGGGATCATCGCATTGATCAGGATTCGTCCAAGTCCTTCGCCACCATACATAGACAAATCAGCCCGGTGGGAAGAAGACAGCATCTCATAAGCTCCCAGTCCGGAAAATGCCAGTGTTCCGACCATGATTCCGCAGAATAGGAAAAGCCGGTAATCTTTCCAGTCAGAGCGGAAATTCTTCCAGATCATATGATAGAAAAGTTTCGTGTATTTGCCCGGAAAATCCAGTCTTCTGTGCGCTTCTTCTTTCTTTTCCTGTTCCTGCACTTCATAATTTCTGGATCTTGCCAGTGCTTCATCATAGACATCGATCATCTTCTGCAGGGCAAGCTCAAGAAGACTCATTACTACCATAGGCATAAAAAACATAAATGCCATCACATTATCTGCAACTGTACCGTAAGCTGCATAATCACTCAGAAACATCTCTGTGATCGCAATACCGATCACAACCGGCTGGATATACCGGTATTTGTTTAAAATCAGCAGTATCAGATACAATACTGCCACGATCTGCATAATTACAAACAGGCCAACCTGAATCTTTATGGCTCCCATATTGCCGTCCCACACATCCCGGCAACTGTCTGTCAGTGCGGCAGCTCCTTTCTGCGACAATAATCGGAAAACACCATAAAAGGAATGATACCCATCCCGGAGCCGGTAAACCGGCCACATGGAATAGATCAGAAATATCGCGTATCCGATGACTCCGACACATATTTTTTCTTTTCTTCTGCTCTTTTTCTTCTGCATTTCTTTTTCCTCTCAATCCTAAGATTTTCTCTATTTCATGTCATATATGGATACACTGACAAGAAAACTGGTATCTGTAGTTATATATTGCAGATCACCTTCATGTTTTTCTACGATTTCCCGAACATTTTTCATACCGTATCCATGCAGTCCGTTTTCTTCTTTCTGCGACCGGAGCTGTCCATTTTCCACTTTCACTGCTTCCTCTGCACTGTTCTCAATCTCCACGTAAAAAAGCCGGTTCCGTCTTATAAATTTCACATGGATCCATGGATTTTCCGAAGTCACTTTCTGCGTTGCCTCCAGTGCATTATCCAGAAGATTCCCAAATAGCGTGATGATCTCCCAGTCCGTAAACGGCAATTTTGTAAATACTTCCGTCTGGATCGTCATCTGTACACCGGAGTCTTTCGCATCCTGCATCTTCTGGTTCAGAATCATATCCAGCATCTGGTTTCCTGTCCACACCTGATAATTATGCACCAGTATCGCATCACTTAATTTTTCCAGATATTCGTGAATCCCATCCCAGTCTCTTTCCTGTTCATAACGCCTTAGCGCCAACAGATGATTCTTCATGTCATGGACAACCTGCCGGCTCTTTAACATTCCTTTGAACCGCTCTTCCAGCACATTTACCTTAAGTTCCAGTACTTCCTGTTCTTTCTGCTCCAGCTTTTTCTGGCTGGAAAGATTCATATACTCCAAACTTTCTGTCATCCTACATGCAAAATACTGGACACCTTTGACCACAAGCCACGTATTCAGGTAAATGAACATGGACATCGGAATATAAAACTGCTCATCTGCTCCCTGATAATCTGCATATTCAAGGAAGAACACCCACGTCATCGCGATAACCCAAAACAGTCCCTGATGATCTCGGTACGGAATCTGGTTCATATTCCGGTATAAAAGAAGCAGATCCACTACCTGCGCCACCAGAAAACTCATCAGATAAACAAGGACCAGGATTGCCATCTTCTGTTCATAAATCCCCAGATCTTTTCCCGGATAGTACGTCTTGTTAAACGCTTCTATGTAATCATTTCTTGTCAATGCTCGGAAAATATACCGATGCAGAGAACAATGCAGGCCGCTATACTTAAGCCACGGGAAGAAATAAAAAATCTGCATCAGTCCGCAGAATATGATATTTATCAGTTGGACACTTGTCCATTTTCTTTCTCTTCCCATTAGTTTTTTCTCCAGTACGCAGTTACTTTTTGTTTCACTTCCCAAATCAGTTCTCTTCCGGCTCCGATTACATCCCCATTATCTAATTGCATCGACTCTGCTGAAATACCCGCAATGTGTTCAATATTTACAAGACAACTTCGTCCGACCATGATAAATGCATCTGTTCCCAGTTGTTCCTGTATATGAAATAAAGGCATCCGCTCCCGGTACACTTCTTTCTTCGTTCTGTACTCCGAGTATTTCTGCCCTTTTACCTTACTCACACAGATGATGTCTTTATAAAACAACTTCTTCTCATGATCTCCAACCCACAGGAAATCCTGTTCGCTCGTTTGCTTTTCCTTCGCAATCCCCCGGAGCACATCTCCGAGTCGCTCTTTCATATCCCGCTTCAGAATATACTGATAAGCCTCCAGTATATAACTGTCTGCCGCAAATTCTGCAAAAGACGTCAGAAATACGAGATATGTTTCTATGCCGTTTCCTTTTAACTCCGCTCCCAGTTCAATTCCATTCATTCCCGGAAGGTCAATGTCAGAGATTACAACGTCCGGATACGCTGTTTCTTTCTTCACTTCAAGTGCTTTAAGGAACCTCTCTGCGTCCTCGTATTTTTCTATATAAACTTCCGTCTCACCGGACAGTTCCTGTATGACAAGCTCGCCGATTCGCTCACGCGCCGGCTGTTCGTCTTCTATAATTGCTATTGTTAAATGCATATATTCCCCCATCTCCCTCTGTACACATATCCGAAGACTTTCGTCTTACTTTTATGCTTGTAGCAGGGCAGGCACTGAATGATTATTCTCTTTGTATGTGAAACCTATGTAGATGTACCATATTCACCTGCCGATATCACACATTATAGCACATCACAAAATTTTCTTATACATTTGGACATGAATCCAGGTATTTCAGGACATGAAAAAGTCCTGCCGGACAACTTTCATTGTCTGACAGGACTTCTGCATCGCATATAAAATATACAATTTTTAATTAAAAGAAGTTATTATACCGGATAACTTCCGTTCTCTGTATCAGCAGCATTCGGATCGATCTTTGTCTGCTGTGCTTCTCTGTATTTGAAGAAGTCAACAGCTACCTGCGGGAATAATGCATAAGTTAATACATCTTCATCCTGCTGGATCCACTGTGCACACTCTTTGCGGAGTGTATCTAATTCTGCCGGAATCAGATCTGCCGGACGGCATGTGATGATCTCAGCATCGTCTCCTAATACTTTCTTCTTCACTTCTTCGTTAAATGGTTTTACAGTTGCACCGTATTTACCACTTAATACGTCTTTTGTCTCTTTTGTAGCCATCTTATAACGTTCGCCCATCAGTACATTAAATACAGCCTGTGTACCTACGATCTGTGAAGACGGTGTTACAAGCGGCGGTTCACCTAAGTCTTTTCTTACTCTCGGCACTTCTTCCAGTACTTCATAGTATCTGTCTTCTGCATTCTGCTCTTTTAACTGAGATGTCAGGTTTGAAAGCATACCACCCGGTACCTGATACAGAAGAGTCTTGATATTTACACCAAGGTTCTTCGGATTCAGCAGTCCGCTGTCTAATGCATCGTCACGGATCGGGCGGAAGTAATCAGCGATCTCCGCAAGTAATTTCTGATCCAGACCTGTATCATAAGGTGTTCCTTTGAACGTCTCAACCATAACTTCTGTTGCCGGCTGTGATGTTCCCATTGCAAATGGTGACATTGCAGTATCAATGACATCTACACCTGCCTCTACTGCTTTTAAGTAAGTCATAGAAGCAACACCGGATGTATAATGTGTATGAAGCTGGATCGGAAGGTCTGTGGCTTCTTTTAATGCACCGATCAGCTCTGTTGCCTTGTACGGAAGGAGCAGACCCGCCATATCTTTAATACAGATAGAATTTGCACCCATATCTTCGATTCTCTTGGCGATATCTACCCAATAATCCAGTGTATAAGCATCTCCCAGTGTATAGGAAAGCGCTACCTGTGCTTCTGCTTTTTCTTTGTTTGCTGCTGTAACGGCCGTCTGCAAGTTTCTAAGGTCATTCAAACAGTCAAAAATACGGATCACATCAATACCATTTGCAACTGATTTCTGTACGAAATACTCTACTACATCATCTGCATACGGACGATATCCTAAGATATTCTGTCCACGGAACAGCATCTGTAATTTTGTATTCTTAAATCCGTCACGGAATTTACGAAGTCTCTCCCATGGATCTTCTTTCAGGAAACGTAAAGATGCGTCAAATGTTGCACCACCCCAGCACTCTACAGAATGATAGCCAACCTTGTCCATCTTGTCGATGATCGGAAGCATCTGTTCTGTTGTCATACGAGTGGCAATCAGAGACTGGTGTGCGTCACGCAGAATTGTCTCTGTTATTTTAATTGGTTTTTTTTCAATTTCTGCCATTATTTCTTCCTCCATATAATCAGTATTCAATCGTTATCATACGAAATATCCGGTTCTTAAACTCCGAAGATCGCCATAAATGTTCCGGCCGCAACTGCTGTACCGATAACTCCGGCAACGTTCGGTCCCATTGCATGCATCAGAAGGAAGTTCGTAGGATCTGCCTCTGCTCCAACCTTCTGGGATACTCTGGCTGCCATTGGAACGGCGGATACTCCGGCTGATCCGATCAGCGGATTAACTTTTCCCCTGGTAACTTTGCACATGATCTTACCGAATAATACTCCGGCTGCTGTACCAAACATAAATGCAATCAGTCCAAGGATAACGATGAAAATAGTCTGTTTGTTCAAAAATGCTTCCGCACTTGTTGTCGCTCCGACAGATGTACCAAGTAAGATAACTACGATATACATCAGTGCATTGGAAGCGGTCTCTGTCAACTGTCTTACAACACCTGATTCACGGAAGAGGTTTCCGAGCATCAGCATACCTACCAGCGGTGCTGTTGTAGGAAGGATCACACAAACAACGATTGTAACGATGACCGGGAACAGGATTCTCTCCAGTTTGGATACCGGTCTTAACTGCTCCATCTTGATCTTACGTTCTTCTTCTGTTGTTAAAAGCTTCATGATCGGCGGCTGAATGATCGGGACAAGCGCCATGTACGAGTACGCCGCCACTGCGATCGGTCCCATAATTGCTGTCTGCTGTAACTTTCCGGCAAGGAAGATGGAAGTCGGTCCATCCGCCCCACCGATAATGGATACAGCCGCGGCCGCTTTATCAGAGAATCCAAATGCCATCGCTCCAAGGTAAGCTGCGAAAATACCAAACTGTGCTGCAGCACCTAAGAGGAAACTCTTCGGATTCGCGATCAATGGTCCAAAGTCTGTCATTGCTCCAACTCCAAGGAAAATCAGAGACGGCAGGATTGCCCATTCATCTAATTTAAAGAAATAATACAGAAGTCCGCCCGTTCCATTTGCCGAATCTTCTGCATGCAGCATAATATCCGGATAGATATTAACAAGCAGCATACCGAATGCGATCGGCACAAGGAGCAAAGGTTCAAACCCCCGCGCGATTGCCAGATACAGGAAAAAACATGCTACAGCAATCATGATCAAATTGCCCCATGTGAGACTGAAAAAAGCTGTCTGATGCACGAGGTTTCCCAATGTTGATGTTATATATTCCATTTCTTAACCTCCAGTCGTATTCATTCCATAAGGAATCAGTTTCACATTAGTTTAATGTAGCTAAAACTGCACCGGATTCGATTGCGTCTCCAACTGCTACGTTAATGCTTGCAACTGTTCCGTCTTCCGGAGCTACTACTGGAATCTCCATCTTCATTGCTTCAATGATGATAACTGCATCACCTTTCTTCACGCTCTGTCCGACACTTGCTTCCAGCTTAAATACTTTTCCGGCTGCTCCTGCTTTTACTTCAATGCTTCCGGCGTTTCCAGCCGCAGGTGCTGCTGCTTTCGGCGCTGTCTTAGGAGCTGCCTTAGGCGCTGCTGCTCTTGGTGCTGCTGCAGGTGCTGTGCCTGCGCCGTTCTCTTCAACAGTTACATCATATACATTTCCGTTTACTGTAATTGTATAATTTTTCATGATTCAATCCTCCTAAATTCTCTATGCGTTCCATTTATTAGACGGACGGCGTCTGATGCTTCTTACTACAAATCCATCTGTGCCTGTTCCTTCATATTCTGCAATAGCCGCTGCAATAACCGCTACCAGCTCTGTATCATCCGTAACATCTTCTGCCTCAGCAGATGCGCTCTGTGTTGCCTCTTCTACTACAACAGCCTCAGCTTCTTTTGCCGATTTCTTTCCTCTGTTCTTCCATGCTTCTTCCAGCGCAGGGATGAATCTGAAAAGAGAAATGATCAGGGAGATAAAGATCAGCACAACGAATACCGTTCCCATTCCAAGTACGGTATTCAGTCCGGCTTTTTCCAGGACTTCACCCATGGAATATTTTCCGTCAACTGTCATACTCTCCAGTTTTAATTTCTGGTTATATACAAATGTCAATGTGGCATCTCTGTCTTTGAATTTTGCCGCTGTTGTAACCTTAAGTTCGTCTTTGGAAGTTTCATATTTGAAATCTCCATGACTTACATATGCTCCACACTCTTTGATTCCAGACTGCCAGCTTTCCAGTGCACTGGTAAATCCGTCTGCTGTATACGGAAGTCCTGACTGCATCAGCTGATATTCCAGATTAAAGTCGTCCATATCTTCCCACTGCTGAATCGTCGCATCATCTGCACTCTGGCAATAGTTGATCAGAAACTCTGTTGATTCTTTAATAGAAGATTTGTCATACTTCAATTCATTGCCTGAATTGGAACAACCGGTAAAGCATAATACAGCTACAAGCATACAAATTATTAAGCTAATTTTTTTCTTCACTTTGCCTCACCTCTCTAAATTGTTCCGTGTTTTTTCATCGGACGATCCTCTCTCTTGGTAAATAACATCTCAAATGCGCCAATGATGTATTTTCTTGTATCTTCCGGATTGATGATCGTATCCACATATCCTCTTCTTGCTGCTGCATCCGGGCTTGTCTGAAGCTTTGCATAAGCAGCTGCTTTCTCATTAATTGTCTCAGCATCTGTATCTGCATACATGATTTTGGCAGCCAGCTTCGCATCCATCATACCGATCTCTGCCTGTGGCCACGCATATACCATATCTGCTCCGACAGATTTGCTGTTCATTGCTACATAAGCACTTCCAAAAGCTTTGCCGATCACGACATTTACTTTTGCTACAGTTGCCTCTGTAAATGCATAAGTCAGTCGTGCTGCCGCTTTTGCAAGATGTGTCTCATCGTATGCACTTGCTGCAAATCCGGATACATTCGTAAGAGTCAGCACCGGAATTCCAAATGCATCACAGAAACGCACAAAATCTGCTGCTTTATCTGCTCCGTCAGCAGTTAAAGATACGTCAAATTCTGCTACAACTTCTGCTTCTTCATTATATACTTTTGAACGATTGGCAACGGCGCCAACAGTCAGTCCGTTTAATTTGATGAATCCTGTTACCATATCTTTCGCAAAATCACGTTTTGTCTCAAAGAAAATATGGTCATCAGAAATCTCTGCAAGTGCGATTGCAGTATCTTCTGCTGCATTCGCCAGATCTGCACATACACGGTTCAGATCATCCTCGCATGCCTCATAGGAAGCATCATCTTCGTTGTTAGAAGGTAACATGCATACGAGAGAACGGATATCTGCAAGAATCTCTTCTTCTGTTTCTGCAACATCTACCAGACCGGCTTTCTCGCTCTGGAATTTTGCAGATGATGTATCACATCTGGAAATCTCATTTCCTGCAACTGCGTTCGGAGAGTTTACGAAAAGCTTTCCTTTCTCTGCTTCCATAAATGTAAAATCAGAAAGAGCCGGAACTACGGAAAGTCCTCCTCCGCATGTTCCAAAGATTGCTGTAATCTGCGGAATCACGCCGGATGCAAGTGCCTGTTTTGTATATAACTTACCAAAAGCATCCAGTGCATCGGTTGCCTCTTGAAGTCTCAGTCCCGCACAGTCGATCATTCCGATCACCGGCGCTCCCATCTTCATTGCCATATCATAGATGTTTGCAATTTTCTTCGCATGCATCTCGCCGATCGCACCGTTTAATACGGATGCATCCTGGCTGTACACATACACTAAATTACCGTCTACTACTCCATATCCGGTCACCACACCGTCTGCCGGAGTTTCTTTGTCCTGCATGTTGAAATCTGTTGTTCTTGCTGTTATAGCGCCACCGATCTCAACAAAGCTTCCTGCATCAAGAACCGATAAAATACGATTACCTGCTGCATTTTCTGTTGCCATGTTGCCCATAGTCCAGCCCTCCATTTTCCTTATTTTAAGGTTTATACTTCTTGGAAAAGTAAAACCAAATTTTAGCCAATTATATTATATCTTTTCCGACATCAATCTGCAAGTATTTTCCTTTATTTTTGTTAAAATCTTATCAACTTTTTATAGGTTTTTATGCGCAAACATGTTGTTTCCTATTAATAATATGCATAATTATAAACTTTTATATTGCATTTTTCCTCGTCGCCATAATAAATAAACAGGACACGGAAAGCAATTGCATTGCTTCTCCATGTCCTGTTCTTTAATAATATCTTAAAATTTCTTTACTTTCTTGCGCCTCATATTCGTACAGCGTTCCAATAAAAATGCTCTCAGCTCATCAATACTTCCTTGTTCCAGCGCATCCTTCGGGAAGCCGCACATTGCTCTCGGTGATCCTTTGCTGTCCGGTTCTGTCTTCACAACAACCGCAAATGCATCTTCCGATTCCAGTAATTTAACGACATTCGCATACTGAAAGGATCTTGTCTTCATTTCCATTACACTGTCAAAATGATCGTCGTAAAAATCCAGCTCAGTCGATACAGTTCCACCGTTCAGTTTATTTCTTCTAAGGAACTGGTCTTCCGCATCTCCGATTGCTGTAGCATCCAGAGCCTTTCTCCAGATTGTACGATTTAATGTAATACCAACTGCAAAAGCTGCAATCCACCAGATTATATACCGTACAACAAACTTTGTCATATCATTGCCAGGATTTCCAAATTTCATAACAAAATAAAAAATCAGGATTCCAAGGAAAAATACTACAAATTTAAGCGTAATATCACTCTCATCCATTCGGAACAGCTTACAGATCTTCTGCAATGTATTCTGAGATTCCTTATACTTCACACAATAACGTCCTGCCATAAATCTTCCCCATCTTTCTTCTATTATCATTTTGTAAAATATATCCGTTTCATTATATATGTTCAGATACTAACATTCAAGCATTTTACGTTTTTTTTATATTCCCCGTTAATTTTCTGACAATTATGCATTTTGCATTACCAAATGGGTGTTTTTTTATCCTTTTTATGGCATATTTATGTCAAAAAAACGACAAAAAATGAAAAACTTAACATTTTCTTAAATTAATTGGTTGTACTTTAGTCTAAGTTATGCTATCATATAGAACATTGAGAGCACAAAATTTAGAACTTATGTCTCTACATTTTGTACATCATGAAAAATTTCATAATTGGAGGGTGAAACTCATGGAAAACACTAAGAAAAAATTTCCATTTGGCTTCTATGTATGCTGCCTCTCTTTCACATTCGAAAGACTTGCATACTATGCTGCTAAGTGGGGACTGTCGATCTTTATCGTAGTCGCTGCAACAAAGGGTGGTCTTGGATTAGACAAATCCGTAGGTGCTGCAATGAGTTCTAACCTGGTAGCGTTTACTTATATCACACCAGTTATTGGTGGATATATCGCTGACCGCTGGATTAGTCCTCGTCTTCTTGTACCAGTTGGAGAGATTCTTATGGGACTCGGATACCTGTGTGCATGGAAAGCTAACGGAGTTGGAATGCTTTGGGTAATGATCGTACTGATCGCTATCGGAACTGGATTCTTCAAAGGAAACGTTTCTGGTATCAACGGACGTCTGTTCCCATCATCTGATCAGGATGAACTGGATACTGCATTCAGTCTTCAGTACTCATTCGTTAACATCGGATCATTCATCGGAACAACTTTCCTGTCACTGGTCGGTACTAACGTTGGATATCGTGAGATGTTCCTCGTTTGCGGAATCTTCATGTTCATCGACTGTGCATGGTGGTTATTCGGAATGAGATTCTTCGGCGATGCTGGTAAGAAACCATTCCTGGTTGACAACCGTACAGAAAATGTTGAGAAAGCTGACAAAGAGAAAGACAACGCTCCACTTACCAAACTTGAGAGAAACCGTGTTATCGCTATTCTGATCGTAACATTATTCTCTGGAATCTTCTGGCTGATTTGGTACATGGTTTACATGCCTGTTTACTATGAATTCGGTCCAGCTTCTCAGGGAGGACAAGGATGGGCTAACTGGAACATCGGTTCCTTCGAGATGCCTACTGCATGGTTCGACTCTATGAACGGTCTGCTTTGTATCATCCTTTGCCCTGTATTTGCAGGAATCTGGGCTAAGATGAGACAGCGCCCACAGGGAGACTGGGGAATGTTCACAAAGACAGCTTTAGGAATCATCGTACTTGGTCTTTGTACAGCATCCATGGTACTTGCAGCAGTTCTTTCAGGACAGAGCTCTGATCATCCGGTTGGTATCTGGGTAATCATTCTGACAGCCGTTTGTATGTCTGTTGGTGAAGTTATCTTCTCACCACTTGGAAACGCTTTCATCAGCAAGTATTCTCCGAAGAAACTTCTCGGAACAATGCTTGGTGTATGGCCACTGATCATCTTCTTCTCTGGTAAAGCTTACGGACCACTTTATAACTGGCTCGGAAACTTCGACTTCGTTAAAGCTTATGGTACAGTAACAGCTATCATCATCGCTTGCGGAGTTATCATGTTAGCATTTACTAAGAAGTTCGACAGAATGGTTGAAGGCGAATAATTCAAACTGAATATCGTACATAAAAAGAGTTGTCTACTAACTTCGGTTAGTACGACAACTCTTTTTGTTATAGCAATTTTTTGTTATAGCAATACACAATAAATGGGAACCAGCACTTGTCTGATTCCCATTTATAACTTACTTCTTCTTATGATTCTTTTTTGACTGCGTATAAGTCATCTTCGTCTGGCTGACACTTCCTCTGGATGTGATCTTCTTGGAAGTCCGTTTCTCTTTCTGGTCTTCAAAAGCAGGTTTTAATAAAACTTCTGCTCCGATTACAAAACATGCTGCCTGCACTGCAAGCTGTATGTTATCGGCCCAGCTTCCCATCTGTGCAAATACTGGATCCAATACCCTCGCACCTGCCAGAATGATAAGACTTAATCCCGCATATGCAAACAATGCATAGATACGCATTGTCTTACCGGAGCCTTCATTCTTCTTCATAAAAGAATATCCAGCAAGGAAAATCAGGCCACCGGCAACTACTAATAAATACTTTACCATGTTCTCTCCTCCGTCTTGTACCCTTTCTTCTATTGATTCCTGCGTATACCGCTCTGACATCTTACAAATTTATAAGTCTATATTTCTTCGTATACCGCTTTGTCTATTATACGCTAAAACATCCCGGCTTTCAATCAATGATAATAAAAGATCTATAAAATGATCTATAAAATTTCAGAAACAGGTTTGTACTTTAGTCTAATAAGTGTTAAAATATAGACAGATTTAAATACTAAGGAGGATTTTCAAATGAAAGTATCAGAAAGAATCGCAAAACTGCGTGCTCTGATGGCTGAAAAAGGAATTGATGCCTATGTCGTTCCAACAGCCGATTTCCACCAGAGTGAATATGTAGGAGAACATTTCAAAGCCAGAAAATACATCACCGGCTTTAGTGGTTCTTACGGAACTGCTGTTATATGCCAGGATGATGCAGGTCTTTGGACAGACGGACGTTATTTCTTCCAGGCTACAAACGAACTGGAAGGCAGTGGAGTCCGCCTTATGAAAATGTTCGTTGGGGATACTCCATCTGTTACAGAATATCTGGCAGACAAGATTCCGGAAGGCGGAAAGGTTGGATTTGACGGACGTGTTCTTTCCATGGATGAAGGAAAAGAATATGAAGATGCTCTTTCACCGAAGAATATTTCTATTGATTACGAAGAAGATCTGATCGACCAGATCTGGGAAGACAGACCGCCGCTTTCTGACAAACCAGCATTCTTCCTTGAGGAGAAATATTCCGGCGAAAGCTCAGCACACAAACTGGAGCGTGTCCGCAAAGTCATGAAAGACAATGGTGCAACAGTACATATTATCGCATCTCTGGATGATACGGGCTGGCTGTTAAATGTCCGTGGTGATGATATTGATTTCTTCCCATTACTGCTCTCTTACTCTATCGTAAGAATGGACGGTGTAGATCTCTATGTTGACGAGACGAAGTTAAATGACCGTATTCTGGAAGAGTTCAAGAAAGTAAATGTTACACTTCATCCGTACAATGACATTTACGAAGACATTAAAAAACTGGATGCTTCCGAGACTGCCCTCATCGATCCGATGAAGATGAACTACGCACTTTACAAGAACATTCCTTGCAAGATCGTAGAAGCTGCCAACCCGACAATTCTTATGAAAGCTATGAAGAATGATGTTGAGCTGGAGAACATCAAAGAAGCGCATATCAAAGATGGTATTGCGATTACAAAATTCATGTACTGGATCAAGACTCGTTACGACAAAGAAGATATTACAGAGTTAAGTTCTGCTGACAAGCTGACAAGCTTAAGAGCAGCTCAGGAAGGATATATCCGCGACAGTTTTGAGCCTCTGTGCGCATTTGCAGATCATGCAGCTATGATGCATTATTCTCCGAGTAAAGAGACAGACGTTGTATTAAAAGAAGGCGCAATGTTCCTGAATGATACAGGCGGTGGATACTATGAAGGATCTACAGATATTACACGTACTTTCATCCTTGGTTCTATCGATCAGGATATGAAGAAATATTTCACAGCCGTTGTACGTGCTATGATGAACCTGTCCCGTGCAAACTTCCTCTACGGATGCCACGGTTACAACCTGGATGTTCTCGTAAGACAGCCGATCTGGGACCTGAACATTGACTTCCAGTGCGGTTCCGGACATGGTGTCGGATACCTTGGAAATGTTCACGAGCCACCGACAGGCTTCCGCTGGTATGTTGTTCCAAGCAAGAACGAGCATCATCAGTTAGAAGAAGGTATGGTTATCACAGACGAGCCTGGTATTTACGAAGATGGTAAATTCGGTATCCGTATCGAGAATGAATTTATCGTAAGAAAAGGTGAGCTGAACAAATATGGTCAGTTCATGCACTTCGAGACGATCACTTTCGCTCCGATCGACCTTGACGGAATTGATCCGGAAGAGATGACCAAATCCGAGAGAGAATGGCTCAACAACTACCACAAAGACGTATATGAGAAGATCGGACCGCACCTTACAGATGAGGAAAGAGAATGGCTCAAAGAATACACAAGAGCAATCTAGACCTTGACTGCGAGGCTTCCCTGGCTACACGATTTTCTGGCTGCCAGCTAAGCTGTTTGTATAGTAGAATTGCATATATTGATTGCAGGCTCCGGCGGGAATCCGCCGGAGCCTGTTTTTTGAAAATTTTTGGCTTAATTTCGAAATTTTTTCAATTTAAGCTTTCTATTCCCTAAAACATCCCAGTCATAAAGCGAATCACAAATATTACATCGCATAATATTGTTCCAACCAGGATTACCACTATAAGAATAGCAAATACGCGCAAAATCTTATGTTCTCTTGCAAGCAGTGCGCTCACAATCCCAAGCAGTGCTGCGAAGCCCGCAAAAAACGGATACATAAGGAAACCACTTACCGGCGCGAGAAACACCGCGACTGATATGAGTCCGGTAATGATCATTCCTATAAATGTAATAATTGATATTTTATTCATCATAAGTATTGTCCTCCCAGTATTTTTCGCATCTTCCGGCATTTCTTTTCCAAAATTGATTTCTTCGTGTACCAACTGTCATAGCCAACGCTGATGCTCATATTTTCCGGCGTAAATATCTCATTTGCCAGTTGTTTTAATTCTTCAACTGTAACATTTTCATATTGGCGGATAATCTCTTTCACTTCATATGCAGAACTACCCTGTGTAAACACACTTTCCGCAATATACTGATTATATTCGCAAGAGTCATCCCATAGTCCCGGCTGGAATGTATGAAATCCAATCACTTCTTCTCTGTCTTTTTCGGATAAATTTTCTTTTGCTTTCTGAAGTGTCTTAGCAAAACAGATCATGGAATCTGGCAGATCTTCTTCTTTGACTGCATAATCAATTTTAAATCTGGCAAAATTTGCAAAATTTTCTATGCTGCCAAAGACATCTCCTGTCCAGCCCTTTTTATCCTTTAATTTCCATTGTAACTTTGCTCCATCTCCATTTACGAATATGTTCATCAGCATATCCACAGCAAACGGATTACATTCCCGTAAAATATCAAAAGAAACACTCATATCACACAGACTGTAGCCGCAATCTACAAGCAAATCATCTTTCTCCGTCCGCTTGCCGAAATGTTTCGGGAGCACATCTTCCATCTCCGAAGTATAAATGCCCTGTCGATTGTCAACTGCTTCTATTTACTCGATTTTATGACTGATTTCCTCCTGTACTTCATTTGTGAAATTCCCCGTCATGATAAATACAGCATTTTCACTGCAGAACAGTTTGTTTTTGTATTCATTTACCATAGTGGCATCTATCTTCTCAACATCCTTTTGCCGCCCCATGATTAATTTGGCAAATGGCGTGTTCCGATAGTATTTCCGGTGCGTCTTCTTATCAAAAAAATACACGGATTTCTCATCTATCTGACGCAATACAACACGCTTTTCTGCTTCTACTTCCTCTTCCGTGTAGTCATATTTTTGCAGAATTTTTAACAAAAGATCTGCCGCATCGTTAATTTTTTCTAGCGGTGTCTGAATATAGAAACCGATCATTTTCTCATTTGTAAAACCACGCAGATCAAATCCCTGCCTGTTCAGATTCCGGTAAAGCTCCTTCATCTTCAGCGTATCCAACCGCCGGAAGATCATATGTTCCAGTAGATGTGAAATACCTCTGTTTTTTCTGTTCTCAACTATATTCCCAGCGTGAAAATACAGACCTGCCACGCAGGAATGCGTGTGCTGCATTGGAATAAAATATTTTTTCATATTCTTCTCCTATAAATCATATCTCATCAGTTGCCTTCTCGTATAAATGTTCCACCTGTTTATCAGCATCTCTGAACCGAACACATAATAATACGAGAAACAATAAAATCACAACACCGCAGAATATACTCATAACCGGAATTACTCTTAAGATTCCATATAGCATCCCGCATATAAAGACAAACGCTACAATTAGCCACGCAGAAAATACTCGTTTTTTCCATTCTTTTACTTTCTTTTCCAGCTCTTCTTTTCCAACTCTTAGATAATATAACTTTTCTAAATTTTCTTTACATTCAATCGTAACGACATAACCTTTTGATTGACTGCTCCCAACGCATGATAACTTTAATGCAGTATCTTCCCGAAATTCACCAGATATTTTCGTACCGATCAAACCAGATTCTCCATCCAGAGGGCTTCCTATATCACCATCCAGCAAATAGTATAATCCCCACAGAAAATGATCCAGAAAATTGCCTGCTTCTTCTGGCTCTTCGTAAGAAACAGCAACCAGAATTTCTGTCTTGCCATACTCTGGCAAATCTATGTCAGTCACACAGTCTTCGCCTTCCGATAAATCGATACTCAGAATATTCTGGCTGCACTGCCATAATTCAATTTTGACTTTCTCTTTAATGTATGATTTGATTGTAATCTCCATATGTACCTCGCAGGTTATTTCTATCCCGACGTAAATATCTCTTCCGTCATTTTTTTAACTCTTCATTTGACGAAATAACCAACCTTTTCTTTAATTTTAGATTGGTTATTTCTTATATTTTGTTGAAACATATTGCTCCACATATGTTATTAATTCTTTTGCTGTTTGAATTTGTTCTTCCGCTTCGTCTTTTGTTGCAATGTAAAAATTAGGCTGCTTCAAACAATTTCACCCCCTCTTTCATTACATTTGTACAAAACGGATATACATCAACCCACTTTTGAAAATGTATTTCACTTTTCGCTATCGGCTTAATATCAAGATCATGATCCATATTGAACTCAAATGTCTCCCCAGACAAGTCATGCCGATACTGCTTAATATCCATATCCGACATATCCAGCAAAATCATAATATCTATGTCAGAATCTTTCGTATAATCACCTCTTGCATAAGAGCCATACAAAATCACTCTTCTTAAATGATTTCCATATATTTTTTGCAATATCTCTGTATATTGTTCCAACAAGATTTTTCTATTTGTGAACATACTGGTGCTCCGTTCTCAAATTCATAATTAAAAGGATTCCCTATAATTTTATTATAGCTGGAATATACAGGTTGTACAACCGGAGAATCATATCTCATACCAGAACATATAATCACAGCCTCTGACTGCTATATACCGATTCCCAACAAATTGAATTTCACACCAGCTAAGCTCTGAATCTTTCAAAGTAATTTCCCGCTCACATGCTTCTTTTTCGAGAGAATAAATGTATACTTTTGAGGTCTTCCCCGGTATCACATAAGCGCATCGCTTCCCATCCTCGGAAAATGCAAGCAAATCATTTATTTCGGTCAGTTTTCTAAAGCTATCCATTTTTCTGCTATCTTCTAATTTTACCAGATACGATTTCCAAGCCGGCGCAAAACATCCACGAAACCAAATTTTTTCTTTTCTGTCAAATGCATAATCCCAAAAATCCTGATCTTGCTCCATTTCATAGCGCATGAACATTTTCCCGCTTCTAAGCCATGCCAGCTCCTCCCAGAATACTTCTCTCCTATTTTCTTCGTATATCTTTCTATAACACAGCAAGTAATCTTTTTTTCTCTTGTTATAAAGAATCTGCAATAAATATGTATGCTCTGATTGCCAGACAACCTCTTCCCTGTAATCTTCATTTATATGAATTATCGTTAAAACAGCAGTGTCTTTTTTATCAGAATACAAGCCTGAATATACAAGTTGTTCCTGCTTATTGTATATCATATTTGTCGATTCACTTCGTACAAAATATCGTTCCTCATTCCATTTGATCCTTTTCACTAATTCTAAGGATGGTATTTTCAGCACATCAATAAATGTTGTATCTTTCCCCATCGCGAACAATGTATCTTCTACAACTAAAATCTGCGCATAATAATACTGCGGATTATCTCTTTTCAATATCTGATCAAATGATTGGTTATAAACACGGATTGAACGCGTATACAGTTCAATATAATACAAATTCTTATATTCAACAATCTGCCATGCTTTATCATTATATACAAAACTCATTGGCTTTCTCCTCTGCTTTCAGTCGGAAACTGTCTCTCTAACCTCTACTATCTTCTAAACGTTGTATCTTCTTCCCTCATGATAAATTTTACACCCACAAAGTCTTCTGCTCTGATTCCCTGATGTTTTCTGCCATCTGCAACAACATATGGCGGGCAAAATTTTCGGTCGGCATAGAGCCTTTTCCCGTTTTTCAGATAAACACGCACTTCATACAATATATAAATCATTTCTTTTATATCATCTTTTGATACAACAATTACTTCTTCCGGCAATTCAAAACAAATATCATTTCCATTTATGATTACTTCGGCAATGAAATTGTAATCTTTGAACTTTATTATTATTACAACCATCAAATTTGCGACTATAAACCAGCCGCACAGTGCAAAAGTCGCATCTCCTCCGTACTTTACAGCCAAAACAAAAAACACAATATTTAATATAAATATTCCTTTTAAAATTTTCTTACCTATCCGAAGTGCTCTCGCATGTGTCCATGGATCTGACTTCGGTCCAAAAATATTTATAAGTAGCTTTTTCAGTGGTTCCAACTATTATCTCCTTATCAAAAACTTATTCTATTACCTACTTTTTGACTCAATGTCAGTTTTTTTAAATGAAGCTTAGCTATTCTAGCTAATTATTGACTTAATCTTGAATTTCTTCAATTTTAGCTTAGAATACTTCTTAATTTCTTTGACTTTATTTCAGATTATCTCATCTAAGGCTTATTCTTGCACTTGATCCTGTCAGCATCATTCAATATTTCACCATTTTAGGCTTCTTTTCCTGTAAATCTTGGTTGCTTTTTGAATTTCTCCAGCCCTTTCTTTAACTGCTCTTCGGATGAGTACACTGCCAGGATTATCTCGTCATCATTCGCCGGATCGTCGTTCCAGTAGTTAAATGATAATTCATATAACATAGATTCACCTCTTTCTCAGATAATTTTCTTACATATATAGTAACAATCCACAACTCCATTTCGTGACATATAATATTAAAGTTTTTCGAAACAGCAGGGAAATTCTGTTTCATATATTCAGAAATTGCCCTGCTGTTTCTCTTTAACTATCGTACAGTTCTGTAAATCAAATCTCTATCGCATCTAACAGCTTCATATCTCCATTTTGCTGCCGCACAAACACAAAGACAATATTTCCACAAGTCTGTACCGTATATTCTTCATTCCGCTTATAGCCGTTCACTTTGCTTTCTTTGATACATTTATCATCTTTCACCTGATAACGTTTTACAGTTCCTTTGCAAAATGTCGAATAATAGTTATCTGATGCTGCAAGCACCTGTTCTTTGTCTTTGATTACCTTATGTAGAATTCTTCCCGTTGATAAATCAATCCGTGCAAATCCACTGCCTTCAAATTCTGCTAAAGAACCTGTTCGGTTCACGCCACGTCCATCATCTCCATAAGATATAAATCTCACAAGGGCAGTATTTTTCTTTACATCCGCCGACACGATGCTGTACTTGTCCGTAATACAATTTGCATAATCTTTCCATTTGTTTTCTCCGGATATTTTCAGCAAATCATCACGGACATATAAATCTTTGCCATCATAATTAACTACCATATTCTCTGTTAATACAAGCCGTTTTTCATGTTTGTCTACAAATGCAACTTCAGCGATTTTACCAGTTATTTTCAACGCTTTCTCTTTGTCCATCCATTGTACTTTGCTGTCCGACCGGTCAACAATAAGCCATAAATCCGGTAATTCCACTGCCCGGTATTCTTCTAACATCTTATTTCCATCTGCCGAATAGTCTGTTGTCTGATCTAAAATTTCCGAAGACATTTTGCCCGGTCTTGCCACATCGTCCAGATCAAAACTATACACATACCGTATTCCTTTTAAATCTTTCACATAGCAATACAGATTCTTCTGTCCTGTATAAAGCCATATCTCCGATATACCCTGACTGATTTTCCTTTTCTGAAGAAGTTTTCCCGCTTTGTCATATTGCAGTACTCCGTCGGCTACTGCGCAGTATACATATTTTTCAGACACGGAAAAATTACGGCACTCATTTGGCACAGTCACAATGTGTTTCTTATCTTCCAGAGAAAATATCTTTTTACCTTCACGATAATAATGATTCTTTCCATCAAATGCCGCTAACTCCGTACCTTCATTTTCCAGAATATCTACTTCTATACCTAGTTCTCCTGAAACTGCTTTTTCACTGATTTGTGTCATCGTAGAGCCAGACATGCTTTTTATAATTAAATTAACTGCAATAATATTGGTTACAAGAAAGACCGTCCAGATTTTCCAATTTCCTTTTCCGCTTCTCTTTCCATAATGTGCCATTCCAAATGTGCTTAAGATAATATACAGCACACATATAATAAATACTATCATTCCTCCATAATTCATAAGACACCGCCTCTCGTAATAGAATATTATCGCATACCGGATAATTTCCTTACATATATAGTAACAATCCACAACTCCATTTTGTGACATATAATTTCAAAGTTTTTAGAAACAGCAGGGATATTCTGTTCCATATATTCAGAAATCACCCTGCTGTCTTATTGCTTATATAGACAAATCCATAAGCCAATACATAAGATTTACTCCATCCAAATTAAATAAATCACACCAAGCATTATGCACTTTGGTTACAAATTCAGGACACAACAGCATCCACGGTGCAGTTACAATAGCAAATGTTAATGCATATTTTTTAATCAACATTTTTTCTATATTTAGTTTATTAAATATCCAGCGTCTGGCAATCCGGTAAATAACAAATATAGTAATTACAAATCCTATAAGAACCCATACAAATGTAACAGCTTTAAAATATATGTAGTAGCTTTCAATTGGATATTCTATATTTATATACCAAAGATTCATTAGTTTATCATTCAAAATATCAACATAGCCAAAAATGTCCACTGAAGTCATTAATATAGGAAGTAAAAACGCTGATCCTATATTAGTGATTACACATTTTGTCCAAAATATTTTTTTATTAGCAATTATTCCGTTCGTCTTCTTTAGATACTTGCTAAATATAAATAGATATAATAAATCTACTATAATGTATGTGGATATAATTACTACCCATGTTGGGTATGAATATAATATATCTATCATTTGTTTTCCCCCTTTACTTGCTTATAATATAGCCGTTCTCAAAATGTGCAGTTATTCTACGCAAAATATTCTCAACACTATCGAAATCATCTTTTTTTGTATATGAAAGTGAATATCCCGTCAAATTATACTGCTGTAATTTTTTGTTTCACTTTTACCTGATTTTGTAGAGATCCCTTTTATAAACTAGCTTCAGTTCCAAACATTACCACCCCTTTTCTTTCATCCAACCACGTCCGGATAATTTATCTTACATATATAGTAACAATCCACAGCTCCACTTTGTGACATATAATTTCAAAGTTTTTAAAAACAGCAGGGAAATTCTGTTTCATGTATTCAGAAATCGCCCTGCTGTCGTGCTGTTTATATTATTATCTTTCTTTGATTAAAGCTTATCATTACTGTAAGTATAGCAAAGTTTTGTTGCATTTGGAAGTTTTACTTACGGAATCTGCCACTGGAAGCTTCCTCCGGATACTATGGCAATTAAAAAGCACCTCTCCCATGTCCTTTTACGGAACAACTGAAAGCGGTGCTTCATCTTATTTTCTCATTTTATTCTCTTCTTAATTATTTCTGATTGCGGAACTGAATCGGTGTCATGTTGTAAGCTTTCTTGAACATACGATTGAAATGCTCCACATTCTGATAGCCGACTGTGAGTGCAATATTTTCAACGGTCATATTGCTGCTCTTGAGTAATGCTTTTGCTTTTTTCATGCGGATTTTCTTTACCAGTTCGCCAAAAGTCATGCCGGATTTTTCCTTAATATATTTGGAAATATATGGCTTGGACAGGTAGAATTTCTCTGCCAGATCATCCAGTGTCACATCAATATAATTTGCCTGAATATAATTCATAATCTCGATCATTCTTGCATCTTTGCATGTATCGGCGCTCCCAATATCTTCCAGCTTGTTGACTGCAACTGTCAGCGCTTCGATAGATGCTTTGATGATATCTGCATCGATACCAACGCCCCAGAATGGCTTGCCGTTGCAGAGGATTCCGACATAAGCAACAGCTTTGGAAGAAGATCCCTTTGTCAGAGAATGTTCTTCATAGAAGCTCAGTTCATAGCTAACGTTGAAATACTGTTTCAGTGCGTTGCTGACAGCGTCCAGACGTCCGTTACCCATTGCTGTGATCGTGCGGTTCTCATTCTGGTGATTGATCGTTACTTCTGCAGTAATTCCATCCGTCTGTTTGAAATGGCACTCGTCTACATGGAATACTGGTTTTGTATTAATGTAGTTATCAGAGAAGATCTGATATACCCATTCCGGACTCAACTCTTTGTGCGCCTTGTCGGATACGTCTTTTACAAGGTATCCGACCTCTGCACGCATCTGCTGTGGCAGGTTGATGCCGTGGCTCTGTTTCAGGATGTAGTTGACTCCACCCTTACCGGACTGGCTGTTGATACGGATAACATCGGAATCGTACTCTCTTCCGACATCCCTCGGATCGATCGGCAGATACGGAACTGTCCACAGATTGCTCTTGCTCTCTTCTCTGCACTGCATTCCTTTGGCGATCGCATCCTGGTGAGATCCTGAAAATGCTGTAAATACAAGATCTCCGGCATATGGCTGACGCTCGTAAACGTGCATTCTTGTCAGTCTCTCGTATGTCTCGCGGATCTCTTTCATATTAGAGAAATCCAGTCCCGGATCCACACCCTGTGAGTACATGTTCATACCCATAGTTACAATATCTACGTTACCGGTACGCTCTCCATTTCCAAATAAAGTTCCCTCGATTCTGTCTGCTCCTGCCAACATTCCAAGCTCTGCTGTTGCAACACCGCATCCACGGTCGTTATGTGGATGTAAGCAAAGAATAACATCATCTCTGTATTTCAAATGTTTATTTACATACTCTAACTGACATGCAAATGTATGTGGCATCGCATTCTCTACGGTTGTCGGAATATTGATGATCGCTTTGTTGTCAGCTGTAGGTTTCCATACATCCAATACTGCATTACAAACTTCTACTGCATAATCTACTTCTGTTCCATGGAAACTCTCCGGGCTATACTGGAATGTGAAGTTACCATCTGTCTCATTTGCCAGTTTTAACAATAACTCTGCACCATCTACTGCAATCTTCTTAATTTCTTCTTTGCTTTTCTTAAATACCTGTTCTCTCTGTGCAACAGATGTAGAATTATAAAGATGTACAACTGCATGTGGAGCACCTTTAACTGCTTCAAATGTTCTCTTGATAATATGTTCTCTTGCCTGTGTCAGTACCTGTACAGTAACATCATCCGGAATCATATTTCTCTCGATCAATGTGCGCATGAACTGGTACTCTGTCTCAGATGCTGCCGGGAATCCGACCTCAATCTCTTTGAATCCGATATCTACAAGCATCTGAAAGAACTCTAACTTCTCTTCCAGACTCATTGGCTCGATCAGTGCCTGGTTACCGTCACGTAAGTCAACGCTGCACCAGATCGGTGGTTTTTCAATGTGATCTTTCTTTGCCCAATCGTATGTGACCTCCGGCGGCATAAAATAAGACCGCTGATATTTTTCATAATTTTTCATGTGTATTACCTCTCCTTCTATACAAAACTCATTGAATAATAATCATCAATTTAGTTGTTTATTTTTAACACTCACTTATACTAACACAGCTACATTAAAAAGGGAAGTGGTAAATTTAATCACTTCCCTTGATGTTTTTTAATTTATTGTATTAGATTGTGTCTTATTTTGCCTCCAAAGAGCGTTTTTTCGTTATCACGACTTTTTCATCGTAACATTCAAAAATCTGATCCACCTTTCCGGTATCCGGTTTCGGTGATAATGCGCTCACTATCGGCACAATGATAAGTCCTGCGATCATCGCGATCGCTCCTGCATTGATTGGTGAAGCAATGTAGCCGATAAACATGTTCGATACGGTAATACCGACACCTGCTGCGAAGCTTGCCCATACAGCCGCTTTGGAAACTCGTTTCCAATACAATCCATATAAGAACGGTGCCAGAAATGCTCCGGCAAGTGCGCCCCAGGAAATTCCCATAAGCTGTGCGATAAAGGTCGGTGGATCTAATGCGATCGCTACGGAAAGCACGATGAAGAATACGATCAGTACCTGCATCGTCCGCACCTGCTTCTTCTCGCTCATATTTTTCATAACATTGTCTTTTAAGAAATCCAGTGTCAGTGTAGAACTGGATGTCAGTACGAGTGATGCCAGCGTGGACATGGATGCGGATAAGACAAGTACGATCACAATTCCGATCAGGATGTCCGGTAACGTAGACAGCATATACGGAATGATACTGTCAAAGACGACATTTCCTGTCTCATCGTAAATAGATGCATTGTCAAATAATCGTCCGAATCCTCCGAGGAAATAACATCCTCCGGAGATCACAACTGCAAATAATGTAGATATCACAGTTCCTGTATTGATTGCTTTCTCGTCTTTGATCGCGTAGAATTTACCGATCATCTGCGGCAGTCCCCATGTTCCGAGGGATGTCAGGATTACAACGCCTAACAGGTTCAGCGGATCCGGTCCGAAAAAGGATGTAAATGCACCCGGCTGTCCCATCGTCACAGGTACATCACTTGGAATCTCTGCCATCTTGCGAATGGCCTGGATAAACCCTCCCTGTCCGCTAAGAACAGCTCCGATAACTCCGATAATTCCGCCTAACATGATGATTCCCTGGATGAAATCGTTAATCGCTGTCGCCATATAGCCTCCGAGGATAACATACACTGCTGTAAATGCTGCCATTCCGAGAACGCAGTATGTATATGGAATGTTAAATGCCATTCCGAACAGTCTGGATAATCCGTTGTATACGGACGCTGTATACGGTACAAGGAAAATAAATACGATTGCTGATGCAGTAATTTTCAGTGCCTTACTTCCATATCTCTCTCCGAAGAAATCCGGCATTGTCTTGACATTCAGATGCTGCGTCATAACTTTGGTTCGTCTTCCCAATACAACCCATGCCAGCAGACTTCCGATAATCGCATTGCCAAGTCCGATCCATGTACTTGCAAGTCCGTATTTCCATCCGAACTGTCCTGCATAGCCGACAAATACAACTGCCGAGAAGTAGGATGTTCCATATGCGAAAGCAGTCAGCCACGGTCCTACTGACCTTCCTCCAAGAACAAATCCGTCAACACTGGTTGCATGCTTTCTTGAGTATACACCTACCGCCACCATCACAGCGAAGAATAATACAAGAAGTACAATCTTGATTCCCATAATAAACCCTCATCTTTCTTTTACTTTTGTTTCTCTCGTTCCTTTTTAAGCAGAGGTTAGCTTCTCAATTCCTATCTTTCACCTTTTTTTACTAACTCCGTTTCGCTTGTCACTTTAAAGCGTAACGCTTTAAAGCATTAAAGTTTTAATTTCTTTTCATAGGATATCACAGCAACTGTGTACTTGTCAATAAATTTTCTCTCTTTCACCTTATCAATACCTGTAAAACCTGATACTGGCAGATTTCTCAGATACTATGGCAGTAAAAAACAACCACCTTGCATGTAATATTGTTTTTATAACAATGTTTTCCTGCATGATGGCTGTTTTTTATTCTATATAATCTTTACACTATAATTATAATACCTGTAGATTGTTCCATGCTTCGCACTCTCACAATCCCTCTCTCTATTCGCATATCGTGGTCTTAAAATCCCACTTTCATGCTCATATCATTACTTCATCTGATTCACGCGGTCCTGAATCGTCTTGTTGAAGTTCTCAACCGTACGGTTGTAGCTTTCAGACATATATTTGGACTGCAACATGAAATCTGCTGTTGCAAGGTTATTTGCAACCGGGATGTCATAAACAACGGCAATTCTAAGCAATGCCTTTACATCCGGATCGTGCGGCTGTGCCTCTAACGGATCCCAGAGGAATACCATGAAGTCAATCTGTCCTTCTACGATCTTGGCACCGATCTGCTGGTCTCCGCCTAACGGACCACTGTTGTAAGCTTTCACCGGAAGCCCGGTCTTCTCTGCGATCAGTCTGGCTGTTGTTCCTGTTCCGCATAAGAAATGATTTTTCAGAATGTCTTTATTTCTGTCACACCAATCTACAATTTCTTTTTTCTTTCCGTCGTGTGCTACCAGTGCAATGTGTTTTGTTTTCGCAATTTCAAATGATACATATCTGTCGTCCATATCTGGTCCTCCCTATCATTAATCTTCGTATTTCTCAACCACTTCACCCTGCTTTTTGTAAATGCTGTTTGCCGGCACATAACCGCGCACGCTGGAAAGCGGGTAAATATTGGTGTGGCTTCCGATCACACTTCCCGGATTCAGGATGGATCCACATCCGACTTCTACTTCGTCTCCGACCATAGCGCCGAATTTCTTGATTCCGGTCTCGATATTTTCTTTCGGTGTCTTCACAACAACCAGTTTCTTGTCTGATTTTACATTGGATGTAATAGAACCGGCTCCCATGTGGGACTTGTAGCCAAGAATCGAATCACCGACATAATTGTAATGCGGTACCTGTACTTTATTGAACAGGATAACGTTTTTAAGCTCTGTAGAGTTTCCGACAACCGCGCCTTCACCTACAATCGCATTTCCACGAATAAATGCACAGTGTCTGACTTCTGCGTTCTTTCCGATGATCGCAGGTCCGTGTACATAAGCAGATGGAAATACATTCGCTGATTTGGCGATCCATACATCCTCTCCTACTTTGTCATATTCCTCTTCCGGTAATGTTTTTCCCAGTTCCAGAATGAAAGCACTGATCTTCGGCAGCACTTCCCATGGATATGTCACACCTTCAAAAAGATTTTTTGCGATTGTCTCATCCAGTGTGTATAACTCCTTCACTGTTATTTCTTTCATTTGTTTCTTTTCTCCTTTACAGTAATCTCTCTTTTGTATCAGCATACCACGTTCTTAAGTAGCTGGCAAATCATTTACCTTTATTCGTCTTCTTATAAAACTGCGCGATCTTATCATAGCAGTTTCTGAGCTGGCTCTGATTTCTGAGTCCGCGCACACCCTCGGTGCGACTGACGATAAAATGATCCAGCTTCTGCATATATTCTTCGGAAGTGATGTCACCTTCCGCAACATAGTTGAGTCCTTTTTCCCAGCTTGCGGTCAGTTCCGGGTTAAGGAGTGAACGGATGGAATTCTGCACAACGTCATATACCATCTCTCCGAGCATGGACGGAGTTACGATCTGCGTCTTTTTATTAAGAGATAAATATTTGATGTTAAATAATTTTTTTAAAATCTCTCCCCTTGTTGCACTTGTTCCGATTCCGCTTCCTTTAATCTGTGCACGCAGTTCCTCATCTTCGATCAACTGCCCCGCATTTTCCATTGCAAGAATCAGTGAACCGGAATTGTAACGCTTCGGCGGTGATGTCTTTCCCTCTTTGATGTCTAACGCTTGTACCGGGAGAGACATACCCTTTTTTAACGTCTTGATCTTCTCAAAAAAGTTTACATCCGCCTCCATCTGTCCATCGTTTTGTCCGTCATCCGGACTGTCAGCGTTATTTGTCTTTGCTTTTTTCTTCGCCGGATTGCCTGCGACTTTCAGATACCCTTCTTCTGCCAGTACTTTGAAACTGGAGAAAAAGGACTCTTCCTTGATTTTCGTCACAATCGCAACTTTCTGGTATACAGCCGGTGGATAGAAAATACTCAAGAAACGTCGCACGATCACTTCATACACCTGTTTGGACAGATGGGATAAACCATTCAACGCCCCCATACCCTGTCCGGTCGGAATTATTGCATAGTGATCTGTGATCTGTTTGTCATTTACATACCTTGTCTTCTCCAGTCCTTTATGGGAACCGAAGGATACGATTTCTTTCAGATATGGAACGGCAACGTCATATTTCATCAGCCCGTTTAAGTTCTTGTGGATCTCTTTTGCCACTGCTGTTGAGAGGACACGGGCATCCGTTCTCGGATATGTAACCAACTTCTTCTCGTATAATTCCTGCACGATCCTGAGTGTCTCATCCGGGCTGATCTTGAATCTTTTGGAACATTCATTCTGGAGCTCCGCCAGGTTATAGAGAAGCGGCGGATTCTTCTTTTCCTTTTTCTTCTCAATGGAAGTGATCTGACAGGTCAGTGGTTCATTATTTTCTTTAAAATACTGAATGAGCGCCTCTGCTTTGTCTTTTTCTTTGAAACCATTTTCCTTATAAAGATCAAAGGATTCAAAATAGCGGGAGCCCTTCACGGCGCGCCATTCTCCCTCGAATGTCTGTCCGCTCTCCCCGATCGCACTGAGCACACGGTAAAATGGCGTCTCCACAAACTCACGGATTTCCCGCTCTCTGCGCACGACCATTCCGAGGACGCACGTCATGACACGTCCTACCGATATCACGGAATATTTTGTATTCAGGTAACTGGAAATACTGTTCCCGTATTTCAGTGTCAGCAGTCTGGAAAAATTAATTCCCATCAGATAGTCTTCCTTCGCGCGAAGATAAGCGGACGCCGACAGATTATCATACTCGGAGAGGTCTTTTGCTTCTCTGATCCCTCTTAATATCTCTTCCTCTGTCTGCGAATCAATCCACACACGAAGCCTTTTCTTGCCGGTCACCTGTGCCTGCTGCTCCACCAGGCGGTAAATATATTCTCCTTCTCGCCCGGAGTCGGTACAGACATAGATTGTATCCACATCCGCTCTGTTTAGTAACCCTGCCACAATCCGGTACTGTTTTGCAACACCCGGGATTACTTCGTATTTGAATTCCTGCGGAATAAAAGGCAGAGTCTCAAGGCTCCACCTTTTCAGTGACGGATCATACTCTTCGGGATAACTCATTGTAACGAGATGCCCAACGCACCACGTTACAACGGCTTCTTCCGATTCCAGATATCCGTCTTTTCTCTTTGCAAAAATATTCAGTGCTTTGGCAAATTCCTGCGCCACACTTGGTTTCTCCGCGATATATAATGATTTCCCCATATATCTTATCTAACTCCTAGTGAAATATATTTTTTATCTTTGATAAAAGACCTTTTTTCTTCTTCGGTCGTTCTTTTGTTTTCTCTGCCGCCCGGATCATCTCGTCCATGAAAACTGCCTGTGAATCAATATATGGTTCTGTCAGTTCTCTCTTTCTGTAAGTGCCATCTTTCTGTAAAATACGCGCTTTGATATTATCACTTAACATCACTTTCAAATCATGATTAATAATTTTCTTAATCTCTTCATCCAACACCGGACACGCAACTTCCACACGTTTTTCTGTGTTTCTCGTCATCATATCTGCCGAACCGATATAGATCTTCTGTTCTTTTCCGGTTCCAAAGCTGAAAATGCGCGGATGTTCCAGAAAGCGTCCGACAACGCTCATCACGCGCACATTTTCTGTATATCCCGGTACACCCGGAAGAATACAGCAGATACCGCGCACGAGGAGATCTACTTTTACACCGGCACAGGAAGCCTTAGATACTTTCTTAATAAAATCAACATCTGTGACGGAATTCATCTTCATCACGATGCGTCCTTTTACGCCTTTTTTAATCTCCTCATCCATCATTACAAGAATTTTCTGCTTCAGACTGGCCGGTGAGACGATCAGATACGTATAATGACCATCCAGATTACCCGTCGCCATATTATTGAAAAATGCAGACGCATCTTTTCCAATAGCCGGATCTGCTGTTATCAGAGACAGATCGGTGTACATTGTTGCTGTCTTCTCGTTATAATTACCGGTTCCTACCTGGGTAATATACTGGATATCTCCACGGTTCCGGTAAGTGATCAGGCAGATTTTGGAATGGACTTTGTAATTTTCAAATCCATAGATTACACGGCATCCGGCTTCTTCGAGACGCTCAGACCAGTCAATATTATTCTGCTCGTCAAATCTTGCCCTCAACTCAATGAGAACGGTAACTTCTTTGCCATTCTCTGCTGCAGCACACAAATATTCTACCAGTCTCGCCTTACTTGCCAGACGGTAGATCGTAATCTTGATCGTCAGCACATTCGGATCTGTCGATGCTTCTTTGATGAGATTCAGGAACGGCTGCATACTTTCATATGGATAGAATAATAACAGGTCTTTCTTCCGGATCTGACGCATGATACTGCCATCTTCTACTGCCGCAGACGGCTGTGGTGAAAACGGCGGATAGATCAACGCTTTCTTCAATGGCTCCGGCAATTTTCCGCTAATTGCAAAAATATATGACAGCTTCATCGGCATCTTTGTCCGGAAAATCTGATCCGGAGTGATCTGGAATTTCTCGCAGAAAAATGCCTGCATATCTTCGCTTAATTTCTCAGCTACTTCCAGGCGTACCACTGCCATTTTTCTTCTCTTATGCAGGGTGCTCTTCATAAGTTTGCGGAAATCGTCCGTTACTTCCAGTGCCTCATCATCCGGCGCAACGTCTGCATTTCTTGTCACGCAGATGTAGTTTGCATCGGAAATGTCATACCGGGTAAAGACAAGATCCAGATATTCCATAATCACTTTTTCCATGCGGATATAACGGATATCCTTGCCTGGTAAATATAAAATATCGGAAATAAACTGCGGAACCGGAACGATACCCATATGCACTTTATTTTTTTTGTCTTTCTGTGTAAGACTTGCCGTTACATAGATTTCTTTATTCAGAAGATGTGGGAACGGATGATTCGCATCCACAATCTGCGGAGACAATACCGGAAGAACCTGTTCTTTGAAATATTTCTTCACATATTTTCTTTCCTGCTGGTCTAACTCTTTAAAATCCAGCCCGCACACACCGTAAGGACTCAACTGACTCTTGATGTCAGCATAGGTCTTATCACGCTCTTTGTAAAGCGGTGCCACCGCAGCGTAAATCTTCTCAAGCTGTTCCATCGGTGTCATGCCGGACCGGCTGTCCGTTGCCTGCGCATCTGTATGTGCCATGTCAAACAGACTTCCGACCCGGATCATGAAAAATTCATCCAGATTGCTTGTGAAAATCGCTACGAATTTCATTCGCTCCAGAAGCGGAACGGTAATATCTCTTGCTTCTTCCAGTACCCGTTTATTAAATTCCAGCCAGGAAAGCTCCCGGTTCTGTGTATAATTCAAAATTTCTTTTTTCATGTCCTCTCATCCCTTCCTGTCTGTGCGTGATTATTTCTGTATTCTGCATGCTCCCACAAGATTACATCCTACTTTCGTATGTTTTCTATCATACCACATTCTGCTCGGACGGACAAGAAAGGAAGGCGTAAGCCCGATTGTGTCCCGGCTCGCCTTCCTTTTGATCTGGTATTATATATCATGATACCAACGGATTACTACGTGCTAACGCACTCTGGTATCATTATTTCGCCTGAATGTATCCCTTGGCTGTAAGTGCTTCTGCGCAGAGCACAGCTCCACCTGCTGCTCCTCTGACTGTGTTGTGAGACAGACCAACAAACTTATAATCAAACATGCTGTCTTCTCTGAGACGCCCGATGGATACGCCCATTCCATTCTCGTAATCTACGTCCATTTTTACCTGCGGACGGTTGTCCTCTTCCAGATACTGGATGAACTGCTTCGGAGCACTCGGAAGTTCTGCTTCCTGTGGGAATCCTTTGAAGTTTACAAGCTTCTCGATAAGCTGTTCCTTTGTAGGCTTCTTCTCAAAATTGATAAACACTGCTGCTGTATGTCCGTTAAGAACCGGTACACGTAAGCACTGGCATGTAATCTTCGGTGACTCGGCAAGTGTGATCTGTCCATTCTCATATGTTCCGAGAACACGAAGCGGCTCCTGCTCACTCTTCTCTTCTTCTCCGCCGATATAAGGGATAATGTTCTCCACCATCTCCGGCCAGTCTTTGAATGTCTTACCTGCTCCGGAAATTGCCTGGTATGTTGTTGCAACAACTTCCTTCGGTCCGAATTCTTTCCATGCTGCAAGGCAAGGTGTATAACTCTGGATAGAACAGTTTGGTTTTACTGCGATGAATCCTCTTGTTGTCCCAAGACGTTTCTTCTGGTCGTTGATCAGTTCAAAATGAGCTGCATTGATCTCCGGTACTACCATCGGTACGTCCTTTGTCCAGCGATGTGCACTGTTGTTGGAAACAACCGGTGTCTCTGTCTTCGCATATGCTTCCTCGATCGCACGGATCTCGTCTTTTGTCATATCTACAGCGCTAAATACAAAATCTACATCAGCAGCTACTTTCTCCACTTCATTAACATTGGCAACAACCAGTTTCTTCACTGCTTCCGGCATCGGTGTGTCCATCTTCCAGCGTCCGCCAACTGCCTCTTCGTATGTCTTTCCTGCAGATCTCGGGCTTGCTGCCACTTTTACTACTTCAAACCAAGGGTGATTTTCCAGCAGAGAAATAAAGCGCTGTCCTACCATACCTGTTGCTCCTAAGATTCCTACTTTTAACTTCTGTTCCATCTTTTCTCTCCTTCTTTAATTCTCTCTATTCACTTACACCATCTTCATATGCTGACAGATAATCCTGACAGATCTTTATTACCTGTGCCATCGCATCGTGTCCCGGCGCACCGATCGTCAGACGCTTATTTACACAAGTCTTTAAGCTGATAGCTTCATAAATATCTTCTTCAAATACCGGGCAGATCTCCTTGTACTCATCTAACGGAAGATCATCCAGTGCGATCTTCTTCTCGATACACAGAAGTACCAGTCTTCCGACAATACCGTGTGCATCTCTGAACGGAACTCCGTGATTTACCAGATAATCTGCCGCATCCGTCGCATTGGTAAACCCATGTCTTGCACTCTCTGCCATGCGCTCTTTATTGAACTGCATGGTCTTTAACATTCCTGTAAATAAAGCAAGACAGCCCTTTGTTGTATCGATTGCATCAAATACCCATTCCTTGTCTTCCTGCATGTCCTTATTATATGCAAGCGGGATTCCCTTCATCGTTGTAAGGAACGAATTAAGTGCTCCATACACTCTTCCAGTCTTACCTCTTACAAGTTCTGCAATATCCGGATTCTTCTTCTGCGGCATAATACTGCTTCCGGTGCTGTATGCATCATCAATCTCCACAAACTTATATTCATTGGTATTCCAGATGATCACTTCCTCTGAAAATCTGGATAAATGCATCATGATCGTAGACAATGCAGATAACAGTTCGATCAGATAATCTCTGTCGGAAACACCGTCCATACTATTAAGTGTCGGTCCGTCAAAGCCAAGCAGTTCTGCTGTATACTCACGATCCAGCGGGTATGTAGTACCTGCAAGTGCTCCTGAACCAAGCGGGCAGGTATTCATTCTCTTCGCAATATCGATAAGTCGCTCATGATCTCTCTTAAACATCTCAAAATATGCGCCCATATGATGTGCCAGTGTGATCGGCTGTGCTTTCTGTAAATGCGTAAAGCCCGGCATATAAGTGTCAAGGTGTGCTTCCATGATCTCAAGAAGTACTTCCATCATCTCTTTCACCAAATGATTAAGCTCTTTGATCTCATCTCTCGTGTAAAGTTTCATATCTAATGCGACCTGATCGTTACGGCTGCGTCCGGTATGCATCTTCTTTCCTGCATCACCGATCCGGTCGATCAGTACCGCCTCTACGAAGCTGTGAATATCTTCATACTCAGAGGTGATCTCAAGCCTTCCTTCTTCTACATCTTTTAAAATTCCATTCAGTCCATCAAGGATCTGGTCTCTCTCTTCTTCGGTCAGGATTCCCTGTTTTGCCAGCATTCTGACATGTGCCATGCTGCCCTTCATATCCTGCGCATAGAATCTCTTATCAAAAGAAATCGATGCGTTAAAGTTATATACAAGCTGGTCTGTTTCTTTGGTGAAACGCCCGCCCCATAATTGTGCCATCAGCTCTACTTCCTTTCACAAAAATATTGTAAATAATTTTATCACATTTTGTCACGGTTTTCCATGGAAAATTCACATCCACAATAATCTTGTCGATATAGTCCATATATTTTCGATAATTCGATGGAACGTTTGTATCCATTTTTCTTCTTAAAATCAGATAACAGATATTCCACCTCGTATTCTTCACCCAACCGCTGTCCAATCTCATTTAAACGCTCCGCTTTCTTAAGCGGGCTGATACTGAGTGTCGTTGTAAAATAATCAAACCCGGCATTTTTAGCGATCTTTGCCGCTTCCCTTAAGCGCAGCTCATAGCACTTCATGCAACGTGCGCCTCCTTCTTTTACATGCTCCAGACCACTTGCCATCTCATAAAAGCGTTCCTTATCATAAGGACCTGCCATAAAGGATATCGGATGCTTCGCAGGCAGCTCATCAATAAGCTTCTGCTGCTCCCAGATTCTTTTTGTATATTCGCTCTCCGGATAAATATTCGGATTATAATAAAAAACCGTGATCTCAAAATACTGGCTCAGATATTCCAGCACATAGCTGCTGCATGGTGCACAACAGCTGTGCAGAAGAAGTTTTGGAACTCTCTCCTCCTTCGTCAGTTTTTCAAGTGTCTTGTCCAGTTCTTTCTGATAATTCATAAGTTACCTTCTCTCTGTTGTTTTAACATACTACAAAATTATAGCTTTTCTGAAATCCTATGACAAGTAAATACTTGCACTTATTTCTTATATTTACATAAACTAATATTAAATTCCTGTGCGGAGTCTGTAAAATATGGAACAAGTGCTTGAACTTCGACACATTTATTATTCCTATCACACGCCGGAAGGAGAGACACCGGCGCTTGCCGATATTTCTTTTTCTCTTTCCAAAGGAGAATTTATCGCCATCGTCGGACCGTCTGGCTGCGGCAAATCTACCCTGTTATCCGTGATCTGCGGTCTTCTGTCTCCGGAAAAGGGGCTGATCCGTATCAATGGCAAATACATGCGGGAAAGTACGACAAATATCGGATATATGTTACAGCATGATGAGCTGTTCGAGTGGCGGACAATTTTCAATAATGTCATCCTCGGACTGGAAGTACAGCATATGCTGACTGCAAAGACAAAAGAGAAAGCCGGAGAACTTCTGGATCTTTACGGTCTTGGAAATTTCAAAAATTCCCGACCTTCTGAGCTGTCCGGCGGCATGCGGCAACGTGCCGCTCTTATCCGCACACTCGTACTGGATCCGGATCTTCTGCTTCTGGATGAACCATTCTCCGCGCTGGATTACCAGACCAGACTCCAGGTCGGGGATGATATCGGACAGATCATACGGAAAGAAGGCAATTCTGCCATTCTGGTCACCCATGATCTCTCAGAAGCAATTTCCCTTGCTGACCGGGTGATCGTCTTATCCGGAAGACCGGCAACGATACAGCAGACAATTCCACTTATCTTTGACCTTGATCGGGATACACCGCTTGCAAGACGCAATGCTCCCGAATTTAAAACATATTTTAATCTGATCTGGGAGGAGCTGAATGCAAATGTATGAAATATCCAGAACACATGCAGACTATCTGAGGACAATACGAAGGCATAAACACATTGTACACATTTCCCGAATACTGATTCTTCTAAGTTTTCTCTTTATCTGGGAATTTACTGCAAATGTCGGCATCATCGATTCTTTTATTTTCAGCAGTCCGTCAAAGATTGTACAGTGCTTTGCCGGCATGGCTGCTGACCAGAGCATTTTCCTGCACATCGGTGTCACGATTTACGAAACACTTTTAAGCTTCCTGCTCGTCATTGCCATCAGTATCCTGATGGCAGTTCTTCTCTGGTTCAGCCCAAAGCTTTCAGAAATTGCAGATCCTTATTTGGTCGTGCTGAACAGCCTTCCAAAATCTGCTCTTGCACCGCTTCTGATTGTCTGGCTCGGTGCAAATAAAACGACGATCATTGTTGCAGGAATGTCTGTTGCCATCTTCGGGAGTATTTTAAATCTTTATACAAGTTTCCACACCGTAGATGCCGGGAAACTGATGCTGGTCTACACACTTGGCGGCAACCGCTTCCATGCGCTGTATAAAGTCGTTCTCCCCTGCTCACTGCCTGCCATCATCAGTAATATGAAAGTCAACATCGGGCTCTGTCTGGTCGGCGTTATCATCGGCGAATTTCTTGCCGCCAAAGAAGGGCTTGGTTACCTGATCATCTACGCAAGTCAGGTATTTAAAATGGATTGGCTTCTAATGTCTATTCTTTTGCTCTGCATCCTTGCCACTATCCTCTATTCGCTCATCAATCTTCTGGAGAGGCGGTGCAGGCGCCGTTATTAGAACAACCAAAAAGGACCATTCACTGCTACGTGACGGTCCTGTCTACATATCTTATTCTACAAACACGCAAATTCATCCTGAATCGCATATTCTGGTTTTTGAAATATATTCTCTAAAAGTCTTCTGAAAATAAATAATAAAAAAAGCTGGAAATCGGACTTGAACCGACGACCCCTTCATTACGAGTGAAGTGCTCTACCGACTGAGCTATTCCAGCATGGACTGCATCAACTCGCAGTCACAAATTATATTATACCTGATTTTTTTACTTTTGCAAGAACTTTTTTACGAAACCGATTTCAAACTGATTTTCAAATCGGCTTTTCCATTTTCAAACCAGTCTAATTTTTAAATCTGTTCCAGACTTCGTCCTTATGCGTTTTTGTTCATATGAACGGTCAGCTGGCGATACGGAATCTCAATCTGGTTCTCATCCATCTTCTCTTTGATGTTCTCCAGTATACGCCATTTTGCCTGCCAGAAGTCCGCACTCTTCGTCCAGGCACGGGCACCCAGAACAACAGAACTTTCACCCAGTTCATCTACAAATACGACAATCTCATCTTCTCGGAGCACTGCCGGATCATTATTTAACACATCCATGATCATTGCTTTCGCCTTTTTAAGATCCGCATCATAGGAAATATCTACCTTGAGATCCAGACGTCTCTCATCCTTCGCTGTCGCATTGGTCAGACTGTTATTCGTCAGTATCCCGTTCGGTATGACAATTGTCTTGTTATCAATCGTTGTCAGTTTCGTGTAAAAAATCTGTATCTCTTTTACAGTTCCTTCATTTTTGTTCGTATCTTCAATAATGTAATCCCCGACTTCAAATGGCTTCAGGAGAAGGATCAATACACCACCCGCAAAGTTGGAAAGACTTCCTTGCATGGCAAGGCCGATTGCCACACCACCGGATGCGATCAATGCCGCTACAGAAGAAGCATCGATTCCAAATTTCGTTCCGATCATAAACAACAGAAGAAAATATAATGAAAACTTTAAAAGTGAATCAACGAATTGTTCTACACCTTTGTCAGCACTTGAGCGCTGCATGGATTTGCGTACGAGTTTGCGAATCCAGCGGATTACAATTCTTCCAATAAAGAAAAACACAAGTGCAAATACTACTTTTATTCCAAAAGAGATAAAATCGGGAATATGATTTTGCAGATATGTCGTAAACTGACTGACTTCTTTAACCGTATCCTGTGTCGTCTTTGTTGCGGCTTCTACCGTTTTTGTTGTGTCATCCATAGATTTTATTATCCTCCTGCATATTATTATATATGCTTTTTCTTACATACGCTTTCTCTTACACTTCTTGTAATGCCAGGAACGCACTTAAATTGCCTCTCGCATTGCCCGTTGTTCTATGTGAAAACAGCAGATCCGGGTTACAGTGTGTGCAGAGATTTGTCACCGCTATATGTTCTTTTAAAATACCGGCTTCTTCAAAGACTGCCTCATTGGCACGCCACAGATTTAACTGGTATTTTCCATTTTCTTTTTTATAAAATAATTCTTCCCAGAGTGACGCATCAAAAGCTTCTTTAAATTTTTCAATTACATCTTCGCTCACTTCATAGCAGTCCTGACAGATCGAAGGTCCAATCGCAGCGAGAATATCTTTCGGGTCACTGCCGAATTCTTTCACAAGCTTCTCTACTGTTACTTTTCCCATCTTGCCGACTGTACCACGCCATCCGGAATGGCTGAGTCCAATCGCTTTCTTCACCGGATCTACAAAGAAAAGCGGTACACAGTCTGCGTAAAATGTTACAAGGCAGATCCCCGGCACATTTGTAACCAGTCCGTCTGTCTCCATAAAATGTCTGCCTTTATCCTCCGGCATGACACGTGCAACATTCGTCGTATGTGTCTGGTGTGTGTAGGTAAAGTCTTCCTTATGTACACCGATTGCACCTGCGATACGTTCCTTGTTGATTTCCACATCCTCCAGATCATCGCCTCTTGTGATACTGATATTCATAGATGTCCAGCATCCTTTGCTGACACCACCCAGTCTTGTAGAAAATCCATGATTTACAATCCCAGTATTTTCGAACAGCGGGTACGAAAGAAACGGCACATCATTTACTATCTTTTCATTAAAAATATGTTCGTCATTTTTATATTTGAATCCCAGCATATCGCTCCTCCTAATACGCCTCAAATGCATTTTTTACAAGACAGATCTCATCATTCATAATTCCAATCACATCAAACCGACATGGTACTTCAGATAATCCGTGGTTTATAAGATAAATTCCTGCACATCGTGCGATCGTCCTCTGCTTCTTCACATCAACAGCCTCCAGCGGATGTCCGCCGGACGAACCATTCCGGTACTTTACTTCACAGAAGACAAGATATTCACCGTCTCTTGCGATAATATCAATCTCGCCTGCACGGCATCTGTAATTGTATTCCAGTATCTCATATCCGTGCTTCTTAAGATATGCACCGGCTTCTTTCTCAAATTTGCTTCCGATTGCTCTGTTATTCTCTCTCATAAACAGATCTTGTCCTCATCTTTGTCCTATACAAAATGTGTAATAAATGTTTTCCTGTGTATCGGTGTCGCTCCAAGTTCTTTTAAGCCTGCAATATGCGCTTTTGTTCCATAGCCTTTATTTTTTGCAAAATCATACCCCGGCAGAACCTGGTCGTACTCGATCATCAGATGATCCCTTGTGACTTTCGCTACGATACTTGCCGCTGCAATGGAAATACTCTTCGCATCTCCCTTGATGATCGGCACCTGTGGAATATCCACTTCCGGAATCGTCACCGCATCATTGAGCAACAGATCCGGCTTTTTTCCGAGTTTTCCTGTCAGATCCTCAATTGCCATCCGCATTGCTTCATAAGTTGCCTGCAAAATATTGATCTCATCGATCCTTGCCGGACCAACCGCGCCGATCCCGACCGCAACAGCTTTTTCCATAATTTCATCATAGAGTAATTCTCTTTTTTTCTCAGATAATTTCTTAGAATCATTGAGATATAATATCGTAACGTCTTTTGGCAACACAACTGCACACGCCACTACCGGACCCGCAAGCGGTCCGCGTCCGACTTCATCAATCCCGCAGATATGCGTATACTGCGCATATTCTTTCTCATACGCGGACATGACTTCCAGTCTCTCCAGCTCTTTTCTAAGCTTCTCTTCTTTCTTGCGCAGTCTCTCTTCTTCTCTTTTATTCATGTTTGATCACTCCGAACTTATTCAGCGGATAAATTCTGATAAATGCTCTTCCAAGCAGATCACTCCGCTTCAATACTCCAACATACGGATCACGGCTGTCCTGGCTGTGATTCCGGTTATCTCCCAGCACAAAATACTCATCGGAGCCAAGCTTAATTGGTTCTTCGGCAATTCCCGGTTCATCCATCACTTCTCTTCCGTAAATGTCACTGGTTAATTTCTTTCCATTAATATAAGTATAGCCATCCTTTACCTGGACAATCTCACCCGGCAGTCCGATAATTCGTTTGATATAAAATGTATTTTCTTCATATTTGTATGGAAATACGATAATATCATAGCGCGACGGGTCATGGAAACGATAAGATATCTTATCTACGATCAGATTGTCTCCATCCTGCAGTGTCGTCTCCATCGACTGTCCGCTGACTCTTGTTCTTTGTCCTACAAATGTTACGATCATCCAAGTCAGTCCGATGATCACTAATATGTATAAAATATACCCAAGAATCGTTCTTAACATGCTCTTTGAACGCTCCTTTTCTTTTCCTTTTGCCATTCTTTAAACCCCTTTCCGGATGCTCTCTTTCTAAAAAACTTCCATCCGTTATCTGTCCGCGAAACCTTCTGTCGGCAGTTTTCAGCAGATATGCTACTTGTGCCGGAGCAGTCCGAACTTGTTAAACGGATAGATCCGAAGCCACGCTCTTCCCATCAGATCGCTTTTCTTCAGTACGCCGACATCCGGATCACGGCTGTCCGTACTGTCATTACGGTTATCTCCCAGCACGAAATACTCGTCTTTTCCAAGTTTTACCGGTTCTTCGGCAATTCCCGGTTCATCCATCACTTCTTTGCCGTATATATCACTGGTCAGTTTCTTTCCATTAATATATGTGTAACCATCCTTTACCTGCACTGTCTCGCCCGGCAGTCCGATGATACGTTTGATATAAAATGTATTTTCTTCAAACTTGATCGGAAATACAATAATATCATACCTCTCCGGATCATGGAAACGGTACGATAACTTATCTACGATCAGGTTATCTCCATTATGAAGTGTATTCTGCATGGAAGGTCCGCTGACTTTTGTACGCTGTCCTACAAATGTTACGATGAGATATGCAAGCCCGATAATCACTAACAGATATAAAAGCCATCCAATTAATGAACGTCCTGTGCTTTTCTTCTCTTCTTTATTATCTAACATACACCCTCCGGATATTCCAGTGTCAGTCTGCCAAGACGTCCGTTACGGAAATCATCTAACAACAGCATGGCTGCCTTCTCTGTATTTAATTCATTTCCTCTGACAACACAGTTACGGTTCTTCGCAATCTGATGCAGTACTACATAAGGACCTTCATCCGGTTCTACGGCATATTTTTCCGGTAAAACATCCGGATAATATGTTCCGAGGAATTTAATAAGCTCTGCCGCCAGTTCTTCTGTGTTTAAAATCTCATCCTTCATAGAGCCGATAAATGCAAGCCGGAGTCCGACTGCCTGGTCTTCGAATTTTGGCCAGAGGATTCCCGGAGTATCCAGAAGCTCCACCTGCTTGTTCAAGCGGATCCACTGCTTGCCTTTTGTAACACCCGGTTTATTTCCTGTCTTTGCACAGGCTTTTCCTGCCAGTGCATTGATAAATGTAGATTTACCGACATTCGGGATGCCGACAACCATCGCACGTACCGGGCGGTTTAAGATTCCTCGCTTTCTGTCGCGTTCGATCTTTTCTTTGCAGGCTTCACGGATCACACCCTGGATGGACTTGATCCCGCCGCCTTTTTTGGAATTGACCTTCACAACAGAGTATCCTTTGGTTTTAAAATATTCTGCCCACGCATCATTCCATTTATCTTCTGCAAGATCAGCTTTATTCAGTAAAACCAGTCTTGCTTTGTTCTTTCCTAGTTCATCGATATCCGGATTCCGGCTGGAAATCGGGATTCTGGCATCTACCAGCTCAATCACAAGGTCAATTAATTTAATATTTTCCTGCATCATACGCTTTGCTTTCGTCATATGACCAGGGTACCACTGAAAATGCATATATCTTTACCTCACAAATCCAAAATGTTTTCTCGGTAACGCAACAAACCACGCTTTTCCGTAAATATAACTGCGCTTCACATTACCGATATCTGCATCACGGCTGTCATCGCTGTTCTCTCTGTCATCTCCGAGGACAAAATATTCATCGGAAGCAAGTTTCATCTGCTCACCTACGATACCGACATCACTGATCTTCGATGTCTTGTAATCTTCTTCCAGTTTCTTTCCATCTATATAAACATTATTCTCGATAATCTGGATCGTCTCACCCGGCAATCCGACAATACGCTTCGTATAATAATGATCGTTCTCATTCCCTTTTGGTTTAAAGACAATAATATCTCCCCGCTTCGGTGTCGTAGCATTATACACAATCCGATTTACCAGTACAACATCTCCGTTCTTCAGAACCGGATTCATGGAATCGCCAACTACACTGACACGCTGTCCAAAATACCATACCGATACAAATGCCAGCAAGCAGACTACTGCAATCTGAAAGATCCATTTAAAAACGCCTGCAACGATGTAACGGTCCGGTTTGAAAGAAAACTTCTTCTGTCCGAATTGTTTTCTCCTGTACCTTCTGCTTCGATATTTTTTGCTTTTAAAATCTTTTCTCCGCAAATGTCTTCCTTTAAAAAGCGCCCTTCTCTTTCTTTTCATAAGATCCCCTTATATCAGAAAAAGGACAACTACAAATATGTACTTGTCCTTTTTAAACCTGTTTCTTATTTTACTAATTCTTTAACTTTCGCTCTCTTACCAACGCGGTCTCTTAAGTAGTTCAGTTTAGCTCTTCTTACTTTACCTCTTCTTACTACTTCAACCTTCTCTACGTTTGGAGAGTGAAGCGGCCAAGTCTTCTCAACGCCTACTCCATTAGAAGTCTTTCTAACTGTAAATGTTGCTCTTGTACTTCCGCCCTGCTTCTTAAGAACTGTACCTTCGAAAACCTGAATTCTTTCACGGTTTCCCTCTTTGATCTTACCGTAAACTTTTACAGTATCACCAACGTGGAACTCCGGTGCATTCTCTTTTAACTGCTCTGCTTCAATATTTTTAATAATATCGTTCATTGTGTGACCTCCTTGTTTACTTGGATGTTCTTAATACGCTTCGTACCAGAGGACCATCTATTTTCTTCACAACATATAATATGTTACCATAATCCTAACCCAAAAGCAAGAAGTTTATTCGCTTTTTGTCATTTCTTTCTGTATCTGCGCTGCGAGGATTCTCTCCTTGTCTGTAAGCTCTGCTTTTTCCAGCAGATCCGGACGGTTCTTCGCTGTACGGATGACAGACTGCTCTCTGCGCCATTTTTCAATATTGGCATGGTGACCGGACATCAGAACTTCCGGAACTTTTTTATCATGCCATGTCTCCGGTCTTGAATACTGCGGATATTCCAGAAGATTATCCTGAAAACTTTCAAACTCTGCGGAAACATCATTGTGGAGCACTCCCGGAACAAGTCTGGAAATCGCATCTACCATGATCATTGACGGAAGTTCTCCTCCGGTCAGCACATAATCTCCAATCGATACATAATCCGTAACAATCTCTTCCAGCACGCGCTCGTCAATGCCTTCATAATGACCGCACAAGAATACGAGTTCTTCTTCTTCCGCAAATTCTTCTGCCATCTTCTGGTTAAATGTCTGTCCCTGCGGCGACAGATAGACTACACGCGGACGCTTTCCGATTCTGTCTTCCAGAGCTTTGTAACACTGGTATACAGGCTCTGCCTGCATGAGCATTCCTGCACCGCCGCCATATGGATAATCATCCACGCTGTTATGCTTGTTAAATGCATAATCCCGGATATTAATTGCTTCGATGGAAAGCAGTTCATTCTTTATCGCACGTCCGATAATACTTGTCTTAAGACCGCCCATCACCATCTCCGGAAATAATGTCATAATATAAAACTGCATTTGTTATGATTCCTTCCTGTAAGCAATCAGATCAGTCCATCCATCAGATGGATCATCATCTGTCCTTTTTCTATATCTACACTGCGGATACATTCTTTGATCGCAGGAACAAGCACTTCGCCGTGCTCCGCATTTTCAATCACATAAACATCGTTGGCGCCTGTCTCGATCACATCTTTTAATGTACCGAATATATTGCCATCTTCTGTGCATACTTCCATGCCGATCATATCCGCAATGAAATATTCGTCTTCTTCCAGCGCTACTGCATGTTCTCTTGTTACATAAAGCGAACATCTTTTATACTTTTCAATATCATTTATATTATCAATGCCTTTAAATTTTAAGATTACAAACTGTTTAAAAAATTTTACACTCTGAATTTCTAACGGCATTGTCTCTTTTCCTGTATCAAGAATGACCTGTTTTAACTTTTTGAAGCGGTTCACATCATCCGTAGTCGGAAAAACTTTGACTTCTCCCCGCACGCCGTGTGTCTGTGTGATCACGCCTACCTGAAGCATATCTTCCATTTACAAATCTCCTTCTGACTGCTTTAAAAAAGGACAGGTACTACTACAGACCTGTCCTGTAAGCATCCGTTGGTAATTAATCTAAAATATCAACGATTACTTTCTTATCTTCCTTTGCAGCTGCTGCTTTTACCACAGAACGAATTGCTTTTGCAATACGTCCCTGTTTTCCGATTACTTTTCCCATGTCGGAATCTGCAACCTTCACTTCCAGAACGGTAGCTTTCTTATCTTCACGTTCTGTTACAACAACACTGTCAGGATCATCTACTAAAGCTTTTGCGATAACTTCTACCAGCTCTTTCATAGCTGTGCACCTCCAGGGTATTAATTATTTCTCGATGCCTGCTGCTTTGAAAATCTTGCTTACTGTTTCTGTCGGCTGTGCACCTGTTCCTAACCATTTCTTAGCTGCTTCTTCGTCAACTGAGATTGCGCTTGGCTCACAGTTCGGATCATATGTTCCGATCTCGTCGATGAATTTACCATCTCTTGGTGATCTAGAATCTGCTACTACGATTCTATAAAAAGGAGCTTTCTTCTGTCCCATTCTTCTTAATCTGATTTTTACTGCCATTTTGTTTACCTCCAAATAAAATTTTATAAATATTTTTTAATTTCTATATATAATGCGTAATCACGCCTTATATCAATGTTAGAACGGCATGCGGAACTTGCCGCGTTTTCCGCCTTTTCCCATCATCTTCATCATCTTCTTCATCTCACCGAACTGCTTGACCATACGGTTCACTTCACTGATGTCCACACCTGCGCCTCTTGCGATACGATGCTTTCTTGAAGGATTCAGAACATCCGGATTTCTTCTCTCTTCCACAGTCATGGAATAAATGATTGCTTCCATGCGCGCCATGTTCTTCTCAGCCTGCGCTGTCTGCTCATCATCAAGACCTTTCATCTTGCCCATTCCCATACCGCCAAGTCCCGGCAGCATGCTCATGATGCTGGAAAGTCCACCCATATTTTTCATCTGCTTCATGCTTTCCAGATAATCCTCGAAATCAAACTGTGCCTTCTTAAGCTTCTTGGACATCTCTTTGGCTTTCTCTTCATCAATCTGTGACTCTGCCTTCTCGATCAGTGTCAGCACATCACCCATACCAAGGATTCTGGATGCCATACGTTCCGGGTAAAACTGCTCCAAATCTGAAAGTTTCTCTCCCATACCTGCGTACAAAATCGGCTTTCCGGTAACTGCCTTAACAGAAAGTGCAGCACCACCTCTTGTGTCACCATCTAATTTGGTAACGATCACACCGTCAATGCCGATCTTATCATTGAAATCCTTCGCCACATTCACGGCGTCCTGACCGGTCATCGCATCAATTACGAGAATCGTCTGATGTACTTCTACGGTTTCTTTGATCTCCTGAAGTTCTGCCATCATATCTTCATCAATATGAAGACGTCCTGCAGTATCGAGGATCACCGGCGTGTTGCCATTCTTCTTCGCATGCTCGATCGCAGCTTTTGCGATATCTGCCGGCTTGTGGTTTTCTCCCATTGCGAAGACTTCCACTCCCTGTTTCTCACCGTTGACCTGTAACTGCTTGATTGCAGCAGGACGGTACACATCACACGCTACCAGTAATGGCTTCTTGCCTTTTAATTTATATTTGCCCGCCAGTTTCGCGGTCGTTGTTGTCTTACCTGCTCCCTGAAGTCCTGCCATCATAATGACAGTGATTGCACTTCCCGGCTGTAACTTGATCTCCGTTGTCTCAGAGCCCATCAGCTTAACCAGCTCTTCATTAACGATCTTGATCACCATCTGTCCCGGATTCAATCCATTCATGACATCCTGTCCAATGGCTCTCTCCTGGACATTCTTGATAAACTCCTTTACAACCTTGAAGTTTACATCCGCAGCTAACAATGCACGTTTGATCTCTTTTAATGCTTCTTTTACATCTGCCTCTGTAAGTCTACCCTTGCTCCGCAGATTCTTAAACACATTCTGAAGTTTTTCTGTCAGACTGTCAAATGCCATATATCTATAACTCCTCTATAATCTCATCCGATATCTTACGGATTTCTTTCACGATCTCTTCTGCACGCTCTTTCTCATAGCCATCCAGCAATTCCTTGATCGTTCCTGTCTTCTCTTTTATTGCCATGAACTTCTCTACCAGATGAAGTTTCTCTTCATATCCGCTCAATGTCTGATTACACCGTCGGATCAGATCGTGTACTCCCTGCCGGCTGATGCCTGCCTCTCTTGCAATCTCACCAAGAGACAGATCCTCCTGGATGAACTGTCCGTAAATCTCTTTCTGATGATCTGTCAGCAATTCTCCATAGAAGTCAAACAATAAAGCCTGTTCAAGAATTTCATTCATGTTTATCACCTGTGTTATCATACACGATAGCTGCGCAGGTGTCAAGTATTTTTTCTTGACACCCTGGTTTTCTTCCTTTTTTCTTATTTTCCCTACTTCTTTCGTGTCTCATTTTTATGCAAGCAGCTGTTCCACACGCAGTGATCTGCCGCACCGCTTCAGCAAATATCTCTTCAGCTCCTCACCTTCCAGTTCCGGATATTTGCTTTTTGCAAGTGCAAGCGCACCTGTTACGACAGGTGTCGCCATTGACGCACCGCTCTTTCTTATATAAGGAAAAAACTCTTTTCTTTGAAAACAGCTTTCCCCGTTTACCGCTTCATATCCGCAGGATACAATTCCCTCTCCCGGCGCAAAAATATCCGGTTTCCACACACAGATTCTTTCCCGTCCTGTTCCGCTGCAGTACCTGCCCATGCCACTGCGCCTGTAAGCTCCGACAGTGAGTACTTTTTCATTTGTACCCGGAACACTTACTTTCCGGCTTTGCAGTCCATAATTTCCGGCAGACACAACGACCGTGATTCCACAGTTACACAGTTCCTCCACAGCTTCTGTAATGCGGTTCTCCTTGACCGGATCAAGTCCCACGCCGGCACCAAGTGACAGATTCACAAGTGCAATTTTATTTTTCTTATTCACTTTTCTTACATGTTCCATTCCCCGTAAAATATGCATGGCATTTCCTTCCCCTCTTTCATCCAGTATTTTCACGATCAGAAGTTCCACTCCCGGTGCCATCCCTGCATACCTTCCACCGGACATTTTCCCGTCTCCGGCAAGAATTCCTGCCACATGTGTTCCATGCCCGTTGTCATCATAAAGTCCGCATCGTCCATGCTGCATATCTGCAAATCCAATGACTCTTCCTTTAAAATCCGGATGTGGATATGCACCTGTATCCAGGATAGCAGCTCTCACACCTCTTCCTGTAATCCTTCCATTTATTGTATCCGGACATGCATATCCGATCTGGCGCTTTACGTTGTCCATATGATTATCACCTTTTTTATCAGCATATTCACCGGTATGCTTTCCGGCAGATATTATCCGCTAAAATTTTCCAGAATTTCAAATTGATTTCCTATAAAAACTGTCGTAATATAAATATGTTCTATTTACATAGACATATAAGGGGAGAATCTATGAAATCAAAAAATTATTATGACATTCTGGGTGTTTCTGTGAAAGCGTCTGCGGAAGAAATCACATCGGCGAAAAACGAACTGGCAAAAAGGTACCATCCCGATGCAAATATGAAGAACGGCGTTGATACAACCAGCCGGATGCAGGAAATTCTCGAAGCATATAAAGTACTTTCAGATCCGGCACGCCGCAAGGCATACGACCGCTCCTTAACCGGGCGGAAAGCCGTTATGCGTACTTTTGATCTGTTCGATATAGAAGAAGAATCGAACGGCGACACCGGATTTGTCGTTTACTGGAAAGCAGCAAATACATTATATGATATCGTTCTGGAGAGTGAACCGTTATTTCACAAACGGGAGGCTAAAGGCAGACTGACTGCACTTGCCATCCGAGCCCTGCGCCCGATCATCACACTGCGGGAAGCGCAGATCCCGGAGCGCTACTGGCATCCGGATATTATGAACTGGCTACTTTTTACGTCTTACCAGAATCCAAACTATACTGTTACTTATCTGCTTGCGCTCTATGACACCCATATCAGATCAAGCCGCAGCATGGTTGAAAAGCTAAAAGCCCAGAACGCTGCTGCCAGATATGAACATACTGTCAGGAAATTATTAAAATATTAGCCGGTGCTTTACTCACACATCCTCCGGATTCGCATATGTTATTACTGTAAATATTTCATCGGAGGATTTTAATATGAGTGATTTAAGTGCTACAAACTGTGGCTGCGGATGTGACGCTGACAGATTCGGAGGCGGATGCGGCAACAATAACAACTGCGGATGTGGTTTCGGCAATAACAGCTGCCTGTGGATCATCCTTCTCTTATGCTGCTGTGGCGGATGCGGCAACAACAACGGATGTGGCTGTGGCAATGACAGCTGCCTGTGGATCATCCTTCTCTTATGCTGCTGCGGTGGTTTCGGCAACTGCGGATGTGGAAACGGATGCTGCTAATTCATCCTTCACACTGTTTCCGATATGATTCGGGATGGAGTTTATACTCCATCTCCTTTTTTATGTATATTTCCACGTTATTCCTCATATATATTTACAACGTAAAAGGAAGGAACTGCCATGGAAAAGAAAACACCCAGATCATTGCTGCCGTTCGATGAACTGACCATGCCCGGGGACTTATATCTTCTGAAACTTCTTTTGCCGTTCATCCCCGCACATATGCAGAAATTACTTGCCATTTTTATTAAATATCTGGAACTTTCCTATACCTTGCGTACGTTTCAGGGATTTGCCCGGAAAGAATTTTCCCTGCAGTCTGTCTCCGAACTTCTTCCATACATGGATCCGGACAGCTCAGACAAATTCCGCCAATTGGAAATGATGATGCAGATGTTTTCCATGTCAGAAAATGACACAGACTTTAATCCTTCTGATATTTTAAATGGAATGTTTACAGATACACAGCAGGAAGAATTTGCTGCATACAGTCAGATGTTTGATGATGCGTTAAACAAAGATTTTGGAAAATGAAAGGAGTGTTTATCTATGGCAAATGAATGGATGAATCACCCGGATCTTAAAAATCTCGATCCGATCAAATTACAGCTGATCCGCACTGCTGCCGCCAATGCAGGGAATAAAACCGGAAAGGATCTTGCTCCGGTTATGATGGCTCTTATATCCAGTGCCGGAAAGAAAGGAATCCGCTTCACTCCGGATGAATTTTCCCTGATCCTTGAGATCTTGAAAGACGGGAAATCGGATCAGGCGAAACAGAATATTGATCAGATGGTACAGATGATAAAAGGTTATATAAAGTAATAGCATTCTAAAACCCTTCTTCCTTGCGGAGCATACGGATCTCCCGACGCTTCTTTGCCTTTTCCCATTCCGCTCTCTCTTCTTCTGTCTCAAGAACGAGTCCCGGAACGTGCGCCGGTCTGTCATTCTCATCAAGACCAACCATTGTAAAATATGCACGATTGATGAGTGTACGTTCACTGTCCATATGCTCTACATAGGTGTCTACCTTTACTTCCATGGAAGTAGTTCCGACATACGTTACGCTTCCTATAATAATCACAACATCCTTCTGATACGCACCGTGGAGGAACTTCAGATTGTCTACGGATGCTGTGATCACATTCATTCTTGCATGTCTCTTTGCCGCGACTACAGCCACTTCATCGATCCACTGCATCAGGATTCCACCAAACAGACGATCTGCACCGTTTAGATGGTTTGGGCGCACAATATGGATTGTCTCAACGACTGATTCAGATACTTTTCTTTCTTCTGCCTTCATAAAATAATCTTCTCTTTCTTATTTTCGTGTCTTTTATTATACCACAAGATTTGTTATACTAACACTACAAGCATACAAAAGGAGCATTTAAACATGAGAAATATAAAACTTACGATAGAATACGATGGCAGCCGTTATCAGGGTTGGACAAGACTTGGCAAGAATGAATCGAGCAATACAATTTTCAATAAGATTCAGGAAGTTCTGCGGAAGATGACCGGTGAATTTGTTGTGGATCTCTACTGTGGATGCCGTACAGAAGTTGGTGTGCACGCCTATGCACAGATTGTCAACTTCAAGACTGAGAGCACGATGGATGTACAGGATATCAAACATTATCTGAACCGCTATCTTCCAATGGATATCGCGATTACAGATGTAGAGGAAGTCGATGACCGTTTTCATGCACAGTTGAATGCCAGATATAAGACTTATGTATACCGCATGACGATTTCCGATGTGCCGAGTGTATTCGACCGCAAGACAACTTACCACTGCTATAAGATTCCGGACAAGAAACGCATGCAGCAGGCTGCCCTGCACTTGATCGGCAAACATGATTTCAAGAATTTTTCAACCGTCAAGAAGACCAAATCTACTATCCGTGAAGTTACAAACATTGAGATTTATGACGATATCGAAGAAATGCAGATCACACTCCGCGCCGATGATTTTCTTCATAACATGGCGCGTATCATTATCGGCACACTTCTGGATATCGGTTTTGGCACACGAAGTCTTGATGATATCGATGCAATCTTTGACGGCACTGCCGATGCAAGTGCCCCGTGCGATCCGAAAGGATTATATCTGCAGGATATTGAATATGCTGCACCGGTCGGCAATGCACCAACGATGGGCGAGATATAGTTCTGGAGACTTAAACAACAAAAGAGTATTGCAATTAGAATATCTCTTCTATTTTGCAGTACTCTTTTCTTATCTTATGTCCTTATTACTTTATAGTGTATCTCTTACATAGTTCCTTTCACGTTACATTTTTCTCTTCTGCAAGATTATTTTCACATTGCATTTTATAGAAACCCTTTTTTATCCTGTAGCCCCATCTGTTCATCCAGCGCTTCATCTACAGCAGCGTCAATCTTATCCAACGTATCCTGACGTATCAGTTCCCGCAGCCGTTCCAGATAAGGATGTGCTTTTGCCTGCTCCTGCCCATAAGTCAGCTGCAGATCATACTCCAGTGGCAGCCACGTATCAATCGACGCTTCATTATGCTGGATTATAGCTTCCATCTTATCCAAAGCATGCACAATCTTCGCTTCCATCGTCTCACTTGCTTCCAGTTCTTCAAGAAGCATAAGAAATTCTTTTCGTTTTTTATCCGGCAGCACTTCTGCAATCTGATAAATCGCATCCTTCTCTGTCATCCGGTCTTCTTCTTTCTTCTCAAATGCCGGAACATCTCCTGTCACTGCTTCTCCCATATCATGCAACAGACACATTTTCATAATGCGGTCACTGTCACACTCTGGAAATGCATCCTCCACAAGCCACGCAAACATTATCAGCCGAAACGTATGCTCAGCCACACTCTCCGGACGTCCGCTGCTCGTACAAGAATGGCGGAGATTACATTTTAATTTCTCCGCAATCGTCATAAATTCTAACAGACTTCTCTGATCCATTTTATTCCTCCAGATATTTCATCATTGCATCATACTGTTTTTCCATCAGCTTATAGCCATGATTATAGAAATTCATCAATGTATCATAGTCTTTCTCCAGACGGGAAACTGTCGGGATCAGTGGGCGAAGCACGAAAATCTTTCCTTCTTCTTCCAGTTTCTCTACATGCTCCATTGTCTGATTATATACATGATTTCTGCGGATCGCTGCTCGCACCAGATTTGGATATTTCTTATATGCTTTCCGGTAAATTCCTGCCATTCCTTTGGAAATTGGTTTCTTTCGGTAGCCAGGATTCCTTGTCAGTATCAGAACAATCTTCTTATTGCCAAGCTCCATCGCACGGCGTAGCGGAATGGAATCCGCAATTCCACCGTCCAGATACGGAACTTCGTCAATATTTACAATCGGAGATACGAGCGGCATACTGCTGGATGCACGGCAAATCTTCATCAGTCTGTCAAAATCATGATCTTCCGTCATGTATTCTGCTTTTCCTGTCTCACAGTTGACTGTCACGATTTCGCATGTCATATCTGATGCGAAATATGTCTCATAATCAAACGGGAAGATTTCCTTCGGATATTTGTCAAATACCATGTCCATATCCAGAATACTCTTCTCTTTGATAAACTCACGGAAGCCATAATAATAGCTATACTCTTTATCTTTATGAATCATACAGTCTCTTGTGCGTCCCGGCTGTTTCGACACATAATCCACCGCATTGCAGGAGCCTGCCGATACACCGATCACATGAGAAAAATACTGATCTTTCTTCATAAGATAATCCAGTGCTCCTGATGTAAATACACCTCTCGTAGCTCCGCCTTCTAATACAAGTGTTCCATTTATCATAAATTCCACGCTCCTTTTCTTTATATAGCTCGATTCTGTCACCTTCTATGCTCTATAGTATTTCTGATTACAGCCTGTCTTAATAGCAGACTTCTCTTGCCCTGCATATTCTATAACATTTCCAGTTGCGGTCTGTCTTAATATCATTACTTCTGTAAATCTGTATATTCTATAGCACTTCCAGTTGCAGTCTGTTTTAATATCATCCCTTCTGTAAACCAGTATATCTATAGCATTTCCAGTTACTATCCTGTCTCAATATCATCAACCTGTATGTTCTATGATATTTCGGTTACTGCTTATCATAACATGATTTTTCAGGAAACGTAACCCCTATGCGACAACAAACCCGAAAAACAACCTCTGCGTCCAGCTTAAATTTCCTTGCCATTTTCCATCAACTCTGATAAGATAGGCTTTGTATGCAATGAAATTAATAATAAGAAGATAATCAAAATAACAAGGAGAATGTAAAATATGATCAGCACGAGCAATATTACACTGCGTGTGGGTAAAAAAGCATTATTTGAAGATGTAAATATCAAATTTACAGAAGGCAACTGTTATGGTCTGATTGGTGCAAATGGAGCCGGTAAATCTACTTTTCTTAAGATTTTATCCGGACAGCTTGAACCAAGCAAGGGAGAAGTCATCATCACTCCGGGTGAGCGTCTTTCTTTCCTGCAGCAGGATCATTTCAAATACGATGAATTTCCGGTACTGGATACGGTCATGATGGGAAATGCTCGATTGTACGAAATCATGAAAGAAAAGGAAGCCATCTACGCGAAAGAAGATTTCACTGATGAAGATGGTATCAAGGCAAGTGAATTAGAAGCTGAATTTGCTTCCATGAACGGATGGGAAGCTGAGTCTGACGCTTCTACTTTATTAAATGGTCTTGGAATCGGGACAGAACTTCACTATGAGACAATGAAAAATCTTGCAGGTCCTGAGAAAGTCAAAGTGCTTCTCGCACAGGCATTATTCGGCAACCCGGATATCCTGCTCCTCGACGAGCCGACCAACCACCTAGACCTGGATGCGATCGCATGGCTGGAAGAATTTCTGATCGGATTCGACAATACAGTCATCGTTGTATCCCATGACCGTTATTTTCTGAATAAAGTCTGCACACAGATCGCAGATATCGACTATGGAAAAATCAAACTGTATGCCGGTAACTATGATTTCTGGTATGAATCCAGCCAGCTTCTGATCCGTCAGATGAAAGAAGCCAACAAGAAGAAGGAAGAGAAAATCAAAGAATTGCAGGAATTTATTTCCCGATTCAGCGCTAACGCTTCCAAATCCAAGCAGGCGACATCCAGAAAACGTGCACTGGAGAAAATCCAGCTTGACGATATCCAGCCGTCCAGCAGAAAATATCCTTACATTGATTTCCGTCCAAACCGCGAGATTGGTAATGAAGTTCTGTCTGTAGAAGGCTTAAGCAAGACCATCGACGGTGAAAAAGTTCTGGATAACATTTCCTTTACACTGAACCGTGATGACAAAGTTGCTTTCGTTGGCGGTAATGAGCTTGCCAAAACCACTTTGTTTGAAATTCTCGCCGGTAACATGGAACCGGATGAGGGAACTTATAAATGGGGAATCACTACCACACAGGCATATTTTCCATTAGACAGCGGAGAAGAATTTGACAACGATTATACGATTGTTGAATGGCTGACTCAGTATTCTGAAGAGAAAGATGCTACTTATGTACGTGGTTTTCTCGGACGCATGTTGTTCGCCGGTGATGACGGTGTGAAACGTGTAAAAGTATTATCCGGTGGTGAGAAGGTGCGCTGTCTGCTTTCCAAGATGATGATTTCCGGTGCAAATGTGCTGATGTTTGACGAGCCGACTAACCACTTGGATATGGAATCGATCACTGCACTGAATACAGGTATGACCAAGTTTTCTGGCGTTATCCTGTTCTCTTGCCGTGACCACCAGATTGTCCAGACAACTGCCAACCGTATCATGGAGATTGTTCCGGGCGGAAAGCTCATCGACAAGATTACTACTTACGATGAGTACCTTGAAAATGACGAGATGGCAAGAAAGAGACAGACTTACACTGTTCAGGAAGAAGACAACTAAACAGCTCCGTGAGGATCGCATTTTTGCGATCCTCTTTTGTTATGTCTTGTTAGCGTTTTCTTTTAACTTGTTAGAGATTCCTTTTAGTTTATATCAGCTTGTTTGAGATACGGCAAACATATCCCTTACAGTTCTATTGTTTATATAGGGATATCACATCTCATTAGCTTGTTGGGGATACGGCAACCCGCCAGTCTGTATCTAATTTACAATTATCTATCTGAAAATCTAAAATAGCGATCTGCTTCTAATTCTGTAGGAAACATCTGCGCACCTATTTGTTTTAATTTTTCTTTTATCTGCCTCTCACATTTTCCCGGCTTATGTACAGCATAATAAAAATAAAGTACTTCCTCTTTCTCAGGCATCTTCCTGTACAATTCCTCAATCATACATTCGTTGTTCTTCTGTAATTCTTCAACCACAGCACCTTTTCCCCAGAAATAAAAGTCTGTTGTACTGCAGATCCAGCCAATCAGTAGCTGTATTTTAGTTGCCATAGCATCCGTAGGAATCTGCCAGTGGCAGGTTCTATAGGCATTATTTTTAAAATTTGCTTCCGCATATTGAAGTATCTGGAAGAAATTATCTGCACCTTTATATGTTGTATGATAATCTTCTCTTTCCATGTAAATATCTTCCATCTCAAGCCATATGTTAGCAAGATTTGCCAGAAACTCTTCCGCAGGATCCATTGACACCCATTCTATATTTTGTAAAAGTCTTTCTCTGTCTTCTCTTGTTTCAGCCCGTTTTAAATATTCCCTGTCAAAAAACGGGCTGACTTTCATTTCTTTTTTCATTTCTTCCTCACTGAAAATCCAAACATAACTCTGGATTCCTTTCTTTTCTCTAATATCCCATCACGAATCTTTTTTTAATTTGCTCTAAATTCCAATCACGAACCCTGAATCCGTTCCGTTCTTTACTTTCTTCTTATAGGTGTCGCCCCATTTCGGTTCTCTGTATTTTACATTATAATTTGCTTTCCAGATACCATTCTCATTTACAATATCAGCATTCCAGGTAATCGCTGCACACTGCATTTCATCTGCTATATAATAACTCATCTCATATACTTGTTCCGGAACACCTTTTCCAAGAGCATCTTTGGGAATACTGACAAAATATTGATATTCCGTTGCATCTTTGTCCCAGTTAAGCAACTTAATTTTATCCGGACTTTTCTTCATCCATGTAGATTTAACCGGTTTTCCCGAATCTCTGGCAACTTCTACCTTTACAACATTTACATCCTTAATCTCTTTTCCATTATATGTAATATGAATCTTACATGTTGTAAAATGATTCCATCCAATTCCTGCATACATTACAATTGCCAGACATACGACAACTACTACACACTGTGAAATTCTACTTTTCTTCATCTTTTTTCCTCCTTACCAGCTTCCTCTGCACGCGATTCGCTCGATTGCAGCGACCATTACAGTAGTTACAACATTCGCAGCCGCAATCACACCGAGACTCTTCTTTTTATCATGAATTTCATCCTGCACAATTGCATAAACAATCGGACATTCTATGATCAGCGTCAGGAACAGGTATGCACTGTTAATGGTATAAAAATCCATCGATTCAAATGTCTGTTTTATCGTTTCATATACTCCATCTTGATAATAAGTGGCAAAATACGGCACCATAAAAGATACGAGATTTGATATACAGACAGCGATCAGCACTCTTTTTTTATTCTGAATATGTAAAATATTTTTAATCATCAAATATTCGATCACAATTGTCAGCACAGCTACAAATGGCAATAGCTGATATGGTGCCGTCGTTGTAAACCATATCCAGGAAGAATCAGCATAGACAACTTTCGGAATACAAAGCACCAGTAAAACAATAAGCAGTATGCTCTCTTTTGTTCTTGCAAAAATTTTATCTGATTTTTTCATAGGATTTTCCCTCCTTTTTCTCATTATAACAAATCAGGGCTTCAATTTATGACATATTTTCTGAAAATTCCTTTAAGATTCCCTTAATTTTTCTCTTTAATCATTTGAATATTTCTTCAAAAACTCTTCCAGATGCGTATTTATTGCGATTTTATTAATACAAACTGTAATAAAAAAGAGAGAACCCTAATCGTCCTCTCCTACTCCTTTTTCAAGTATATTATGTTGATTATATTGCTTATAATATTAGTCAGCAATGCTATTCCCAGAATCAAGTTTAATCCTTCTGTTACTGCCATATAGCATAGACATGCGAATGTCACCCATGATGTTATTATTATACTCTTCATCTACCAATTCTTCACCTCTTCTTTGTAAAATGTCCGGTTCTCATAAATAATCCGGGCAACGCCATCCTGCACTTCTACTTTTGTTACTGCACAGTTTTTATGTACACCAATATCCCAGTATGCTTCCAGCGACTGATTCTTAATATTATTCATAAGCCCTGCAAGTGCTACACCATGGGTGGTAAGCAGTACACATTTACACGCATATTCCGGTGCATGTATCAGCCAGTCCAGAAATGCGCCGGTACGTTTTTTCACTGCCAGAAAATCTTCGCCGCCCTGTGCAGGCTTGAAACCAACCGGATCATTAAAAAATGCTCTGAAAGATTCCGGAAGATCCCATCCTTCTTCTGCGCAGCATTTTCCTTCGTACTCTGCGAATCCCATCTCTATGATCCGTTTATCTTCTATGATCGGCACATCTTTCCCCGCAAGGATAAGCTCAGCCGTCTCTTTCGCTCTTTTTAACGGGCTTGTAAAACATACATCAAATGGTATGTCCTGAAGCGCTTCTCCTGTTTCCACTGCCAGTTGTCTGCCAAAATCATCTAAAGCGACATCCGCCTGTCCCTGCAGCCTACGCTCTTTATTCCATTCTGTCTCTCCGTGTCTCACCAAATATAATTCCATCCTCTAAAACTCCTTATATATCTCATGTCCACTGCACTTGACAGCGACATCTTCTCACTCATGTGCTGTTGCACATGTCTGTATCCTGTCAAAAGCAACAGTCTTAAAATATTTGCTACTCTTCCATAAAAATGCTATACTCTTACAGAATCATTGAAACAGGAGGATATTCACATTATGGAAAAAGTAACAAGTTTTACAATTAATCATCTGAAATTAAAACCGGGTATCTATGTATCGCGTATCGATCATGTAAACGGTAACCCACTCACAACTTTTGATCTTCGCATGACAACACCGAACAAAGAACCAGTTATGAACACAGCGGAAGTTCACACGATCGAGCATCTCGGTGCGACATTTCTTCGCAATCATCCAACTTACAAAGATCTGACTATTTATTTCGGACCAATGGGATGCCGTACCGGATTCTATCTGATCCTTGCCGGAGAGCTTACTTCTAAGGAAATCGTTCCACTCATCTGCGAAATGTTCCGGTTTATCGCAGATTTTAACGATGAAGTTCCTGGTGCGTCGGCAAGAGACTGCGGCAATTATCTGGATATGAACCTTCCGATGGCAAATTACCTCGCAAAGAAATATCTGACAGAAGTTCTGGATCACATTACCGATGATCGTCTCGTTTATCCGGAATAATTCTTACAGATAATTCTTCTAGCATTTGATCTGGCACATCCGCATAGCTGCCAGTGCTGTCTCATGACTGTCTGTTGTCACTCCGGCACAACAGTCTTTGTCAACATATACCGGCACTTCCGGCAATGCGGCTTTGCTGATCATTGCATTTGAAATCACACAGATATCTGTGCAAAGTCCGACAAGCGTAATCGATGTAATCCCATCCATGCCATTTCCACGCAGCTCTTCATCTTTTTTCTTTAACAGTTCTCCCAGCTCCATGCTTCCAAATGTCGGCTTATCGATCACAATGTCATTTTCTCTGCGAAGCGCCTCTAACTGCGGGCAAATCTCCCAGCCTTTTGTACCACGGATACAATGTGCTACCGGAAGATTCCTGCCTTCCTGTGTATCCAGATAATTCTCTTCATGGGTGTCTCTCGTATAAATAATTTCACCGTCAAAATCTTTAATTTTTTTTGCAACATCCGATACAATCGCTTTTGCTTCTTTCGTTCCAAGTGCGCCGTCAATAAAGTCATTCTGCATATCCACAATAATTAATATATCCATGATCTGCCTCCTTAATGTTTCCCATACAAATTATCAGAAACGCCTTCCGCCTTATTCTGATATTGTGGGCGGTTATCAAATACATCATGCTCGCATGAATGTATTTTCCTCATCGCATTTACAAAAAGCAGTTACCGGAATTTCCAATAACTGCTTTGTATATTCTATCTATATTCTGCTAAAATTAAGCAAGTTTTGCTTTTGCAGCTTCTGCAAGTGCTGTAAATCCTTCAGCGTCATTAACAGCCATCTCTGCAAGCATCTTTCTATTGATGTCGATGTTTGCAAGTTTCAGACCGTGCATCAGTTTGCTGTAAGAAAGACCATTCATTCTTGCTGCAGCGTTGATACGAGCGATCCATAACTGACGCATCTGACGTTTGCGCTGTTTTCTTCCTGCGTATGCAGATGTAAGAGCTCTCATAACAGACTGTTTTGCTACTCTATACTGTTTAGAACGTGCTCCTCTGTATCCTTTTGCTAATTTTAAAGTTCTATTGTGTCTTTTTTTAGCGTTTAATCCGCCTTTGATTCTTGCCATGTCTTATCTCCTCCTTCTATTCTCTACACTATCTTACAGATATGGTAATACTTTCTTCATGTTCTTTACATTAGTTGCATCTGTAATGATTGATTTTCTAAGATTTCTTTTTCTCTTTGTAGATTTCTTAGTTAAGATATGGCTCTTGTAAGCTTTATTTCTTTTTAATTTTCCTGTACCTGTTTTTTTGAAGCGCTTTGCAGCTGCTCTATTTGTTTTAATTTTTGGCATTGTAATATTCCTCCTTAGATTTATAAATGTATTTTTAACGTTTTTCAGTTAAAACCATGCTCATACTTCTGCCTTCCTGCTTTGCCGGTTTCTCGATCACAGCAACATCAGCAAGTGCCTGCGCAAAATCATCCAGAATGTGTTTACTCTGTTGCATATGCGCCATCTCACGGCCACGGAAACGTAAAGTGACTTTTACTTTATTTCCTTTACCGATGAACTTCTTTGCATTGTTCATCTTCGTATTCAGGTCATTCGTATCAATATTCGGTGAAAGACGTACTTCCTTAACCTCTACAGTTTTTTGCTTCTTCTTTGCTTCTTTTTCTTTTCTCGCCAGCTCATACTTATACTTACCGTAGTCGATGATCTTACATACCGGCGGCTGTGCCTTCGGAGCAATCTTTACAAGATCAAGATCTGCCTCTCTCGCAAGTTTCATGGCATCTTTGGATGACATGATACCAAGCTGTTCTCCACTTTCGCTTATCACACGAACTTCCTTATCTCTAATCTGTCCGTTAATCATTAAATCGCTAATGTTCCTGCACCCCCATTATAAAATAAAAAGTGAATAGTTTTCAGACTATCCACTTTCCTGTCACAATAAAATCAAATCTATCTAAAAATGATTCATGTTCAATATCAACCAATAGTCACCCGATTGTGCTATGGTGAGAGTGGATACTCTTCTTTGTTGTTTCACACAAAAGATAATTTACCATAAATTCATATTACTGTCAACTGTTAACTTGAATTTTCTTATCATTTTTCTTATCTTCTGTTCCTCTTCCACATTATAAGCTTCTTTTTTCTCAAATGCAATTGTTAATTAGCCGACTGAGACTACTTTGTAATCTTTGTCTTCTACTGCTTTTGTAAGTACATCATCTGCAACTTCGTGGCTCATCTTTACAACTGCTGTTCCTGCTTCGTGGCTGACAATTGCCTCTTCTACGCCGTCTAATGCTTCCAGCGCTTTTTTTACTGCTGCCTCACAGTGTCCACACATCATTCCTTCAATCTTCATTGTTTTCTCCATTGTTGTTTTCTCCATTGTTGTTTCCTCCTTTTTCTTTTCATTATTTTTAATTGTTGATCCTTCATCTGCTATTTCTACAGTTCCGGTTTTTGCAGCTTTTTTTAATTTTTTATCTTTGCTTGCATCCAACATGTTAAACCAGTTCAGACGCAATGCATTGCTCACAACACAGAAACTTGAAAGACTCATCGCTGCTGCGCCGAACATTGGATTTAATTTCCACCCAAAGATCGGATACCACAGTCCTGCTGCCAGCGGGATTCCGATCACATTGTAGAAAAATGCCCAGAACAGATTCTCATGGATATTCCGAAGTGTTGCGCGACTTAAACGAATCGCCGCCGGAACATTACTTAAGCGGCTCTTCATCAATACAACATCCGCTGCATCAATGGCAATATCTGTACCTGCACCTATGGCAATACCAATATCTGCTCTTGTCAGTGCCGGTGCGTCATTGATACCATCGCCGACCATCGCTGTCTTGCCCTGCTTCTTTAAATCACGGATTACTGCTTCTTTTCCGTCCGGAAGCACACCTGCGATTACTTCATCTACGCCTGCCTGCTTTCCGATTGCTTTCGCTGTCCGCTCATTATCACCGGTCAGCATGACAACATGGATACCCATATTCTGTAGTTCACGGATCGCACGCGGACTGTCCTCTTTCATAACATCCGCTACGGCAATGATTCCCATTAATTTGTCTTCTCTTGCGAAGAACAAAGGCGTCTTCCCATCTTCGGCAAGCTCCTGCGCCTGTTCTTTCATTTCCTCACTTATTTCAACCAGACCGCTGATATACCGGTAACTGCCTCCAACCAGTTTCTGTCCGTTTAACATACCGGAGAGACCATTTCCAGCTGCGATCTGGAAATCTTCCACTTCTGCAAGATCATCAAGACCTTCTGTGCCAAGACTTTCTACAGCCGATGTGATTGCTCTCGCCAGTGGATGTTCACTCTTTCGCTCCAGCACATACGCTGTGAAGAGCAATTCTTCCTCACTGACATTATCTTCCGCAACAAGATCCGTTACTTTCGGTTCTCCCTTTGTAATTGTTCCTGTCTTATCTAATGCGACAATCTCTGTCTTTCCTGTCTCTTCCAGGGAAACGGCTGTCTTAAACATTATTCCATGCTTTGCACCCATTCCGTTACCAACCATGATCGCAACAGGTGTTGCCAGTCCAAGCGCACACGGACAGCTGATTACAAGAACTGCAATTCCTCTTGCCAGTGCAAAACCAATCGTCTGTCCGGCGATCAGCCAGATCAGAGTTGTTACAGTCGCAATCCCGATAACTGCCGGCACAAATACGCCGGATACCCGGTCTGCGACTTTGGCGATCGGCGCCTTTGTAGCCGCTGCGTCACTGACCATCTGAATAATCTGTGATAAGGTCGTATCTTCTCCGACTCTTGTCGCTTCACATTTTAAAAATCCGGACTGGTTCATGGTAGCTGCCGACACACTGTCTCCAACTGTTTTGTCCACCGGAATACTCTCTCCGGTAAGTGCCGCTTCATCCACTGCACTGCTTCCTTCTATAACCGTCCCATCTACCGGAATATTCTCACCCGGTCTTACAACAAAGATATCACCAATCTTCACCTGATCAATTGTTACTTCTGCCTCTTTTCCCTGACAAAGAATGACTGCCTTCTTCGGCGCAAGCTTCATAAGTCCTTTCAGCGCATCGGTTGTTTTACCTTTCGATCTTGCTTCAAGCATCTTGCCGACTGTAATAAGCGTCAGGATCATTGCCGCTGACTCAAAATAAAATTCATGCATATAGGATATAACAAGTTCTGCATTGCCCTTCATCTTCGCATCTGTCATCGCAAATAATGCATACGTACTATATACAAATGATGCGCCGGATCCAAGTGCAACCAGCGTGTCCATATTCGGTGCACGATGAATCAATCCTTTGAAGCCGCTGATAAAGAACTTCTGATTGATCACCATGATCACGATTGTAAATAACATCTGGATAAGTCCCATCGCTACATGATTGCCGCTAAGGAACCCCGGCAGTGGCCAGTTCCACATCATATGGCCCATAGATAAATACAACAGTGGCACAAGAAAGCAAAATGACGCAATCAGTCTCTTCTTAAGAACCGGTGTTATCTTATCCTTCAGGAAATCTTCATCCCGGACTTCTTTTAATTTCTCCGTTCCTTTCATAGAAGCTCCGTATCCTGCCTTTTCTACCGCCTCTATAATCTGCTCTGGTGTAGCTGTTCCATCAACTCCCATTGAGTTTGTCAAAAGACTTACAGAACAGGATGTCACTCCGTCTACTTTCAACACAGCCTTTTCTACACGGGTACTGCAGGCTGCACAGCTCATACCCGTAACGTTATACTGTTCCATTCTGATCATCCTTTTCTTACTATTTCATCAGTTTTTGAAGTGTAGCTACCAGTTCATCCACTGTCTCTTCTTTTCCTTTGCGGATATCTTCTGCTACACAGGTTCGGATATGGTTTGCAAGCAACACTTTGTTGAAACTATTAAGTGCTGCATTCACAGCTGAGACCTGTACAAGAATATCGGTACAGTAAACATCGTTCTCAACCATCTTTTTGATTCCCCTTACCTGCCCTTCAATACGGTTCAGTCTGTGGATCAAATCTTTGTATTCTTTTTCCGAACGTTCTTTCGTTTTGTGACAGCATGTTTTTTCTTCCATATTCTTCACCTCTTTCCGGTCTATATTATATACCCCGCATAGGTATATTTCAACCATTGTTTTTCATTCTTACTGAATCTTTTTTTCGATACGGATGTCAGAATTTTTTTATAATATCTTTTCGAAACCTATGCGGAGTGCACCTTTCTCCGGTCCACCTGCCAGATGGATCTCTCCGCATCTTTCAAATCCGGCTTTTCCAAGTGCTCTCTGCATCGGAATATTCCCCGGGTGGGTATCAATACGCACACTTGAAAATCCAAGTGTTTCTGCCATACGGAACCCATGCGCAAACATCTTTCCTGCCACTCCTTTTCCTTTTGCTTCCTCTGCTACACATACGCGGTGCATTGCTGCATACGGTCCCGCACTAATCCACTCGCCTTCTATTTCATAATAAGATATGTCCGGTGTTGTCTGAAATGCAAAGATTCCAAGAATGATTCCATCTTCTTCTGCCACGTAAGTACATTGGTTCTTAATATCATTCTCCCAGATTTCTCTCGATGGATATCCTTTCTGCCACTGATCCAGTCCAAGATTTTTAAGTCCAGCCTTTGCCTGTGCGGTAATCTCACACATACGTTCCAGATCTTTCTCTCTTGCAATTCTAAATTCCATTTTGTTTCTCCATTTCTTATTTATTTTTCTTTGCTTTTCATTTTTTATTCTTTGAAATAATATTTGCCGCTATTATTTGCAATCATTGCATTTCATTTCTATCCTCTTCAATTTCACATACTTCAGCAACACCATCCACTACCCGGAAACGCACTTCCATTCCTGCAAAGCTCATTCCATATACCCTCTCCGGGTTTTCCTGATACGCCGGTCTTGGATCTTCTGCAAGTATTTCCTTTAAAGCGGGAATCTTTTCACGTTTTTCTTCAGATAGTGACTCTTCAATTTCAGGAGGGATTGATACTCCCAGACCGTATTCTTTTACTCGTCCTGCAAATCCAGCTTCTGCTTCCGGATACGCATCGATATGTGGTAAATATGGTTTCACATCATAAATTGGTGTCCCGTTCATCAGATCTGCTCCGCTTACGATTAGCACCGGTCCATCCTCATGTTCCCAGTCAATGGTTGTCAGTTTTACACAGGATAACCCCATTCCATTTGGACGAAATGGGGATCTAGTTGCAAATACACCGACTCTCTGATTTCCTCCAAGCCTTGGCGGGCGGACAGTCGGACGCCAGTTTGTACCCTCTGCCTCTGAAAAATCCCAGATCAGCCACAGATGTGAATACTCTTCCAGTCCACGGAACGCTTCCGGCTTGCGGTATTCCGGCAGGAAATGAATCTCTGCCTGTGTATTTACAAGGCCACTCTGCCTTGGGATTCCGAATTTTTCCGGGAAATCCCCTTCTATATATGCAATTGGCCGAATACTCTTTTCTTTCATCATAACTGAAGCCCCCGGTAACGGTTCAGACATGCGCAGAGTTCCTCTTTTCGCGGAAGTGCCAGATTGCCTGGAAGCTCACGCTCTCCGAGAACATCCTTTAACCCCTGTCTTTCTATATCTCTGTATAAGGATTCAACCAGTTCACAAATGGAAGTCTTCCCATTCATCCGATGTGTTTCCAGTTCTCTCATAAGATATCCCAAGCAGGTAAGCTGTTCTTCATCTGCCACTTGTTCTACATAACGCAGATCAATTGTTTCTGATCCCAGCATAATACCATCTTTTCCCAGTGTTTTTAATTTGATTCTTCCTCTGTGTTCCAGTCCTGTATTTTTCTTTGGACATCTTTTCATGATCGGTTTCTGAATTTCTTTTTCTAAAAACTGAAGTCCCTGATATCCGGCTGTTGCCTCTTTTGCTCTGGACGTGATCTCACGTGGCTGGTAGCGATCCATCTGCACGATCACATCTGCCACCTGAAAATAAGCCCCGGAACTTCCTGCTACAAGTACTGTTGAGATACCAAATTTCTTATAAAAATACTGCATCCGTTCTATAAATGGTGTGATTGGTTCCATATCTTTGTGAATCACTTTCTGCATCAGCTCGTCTCTCACCATAAAATTTGTTGCACTGGTATCTTCATCAATTAAAAATGTACTCGCTCCGGCTTCCATCGCTTCAATCACATTTGCCGCCTGCGACGTACTGCCGCTGGCATCTTCCGTATCAAAACTGACGGTATCTTTCTGATTTGGTAGATCACTTATAAACATAGAAATATCTGTATGTTTAATACTTCTTCCATCTTCTGCCCGAATCTTCACAGCATCCGGATCTGTGATCACATATTCTCTTCCGTCTCCGGCTATATGAGGATAAATCCCCATCTCCAGTGCTTTCAGAAGCGTAGATTTTCCATGATAGCCTCCGCCGACGATCAACGTAATCCCGCGCCTGATTCCCATTCCGCTTATCTCACCATAATACGGAAGCTTTAAAGTCACTCTCACAGATTCCGGTGATACAAACGGTACTGCATCTTTCATCGGCTTTTGGGATACACCTGACATTCTCGGCAGTACAGAGCCATCTGCCACAAAAGCCACCAGACCATATTCCTTAAGCTGTCTGCGGATTGCTTCCTGATCCTCCGAAAGTTCCATAACATTTTCAAGTTTTCTTATATCCAAATTTTTATAATAAAGTGTCTCCTGCACGCAAGACGGCAGATATTGAAAAAAAATCTTCTCCAGTTCTCTCGCATTTACCGTTCTTCCATTTGCCGGAAAGCCCACTTCAAACCGTAGAATAACGGTTCCGTCTTCCCTTATATCTGCGGCTGTCCGCTCCAGTACTTCCTGTCCGCAGTTTGTCACACGGATCAGACCACTTTTACCGGAACCTTTTGCCTGAAACGAATATTTTCTGATCCCGGATGCAAATATACGGATAAGCGCATCTTCAAGCGCCATCTTCTTCCACTGTTTATCATACAGTCTTTCTGGCAATCCTGCTGTTTTCTCCTCAACTTCTATATGTACTCTGGACGGTGCTGCAAACGGATCACCCTGCACATGGTCAATTCCAAGCACATATCCTGAAAACCGGTAACTGCCTTTCAGATTTTTGTATGCCGGATAGCTCTTACGATCGATCTGTCTTAATAAATTTCTTAATTCTTCTGCTGTTTTCATCTCTAATATGCCTCTGCTTCTTCTCTTGTCATCCAGAAATGGATACCGGTTGTGGAATCCATCCACCGGTCTTCGTTAAAATCTTTTACTTCCACCCACTCACCTCTTTTATATTCAAAGTTTTCATCTACGAGAGACCATGCCTCATCATAATTTTTTTTGAAATCGAAACTCTTGATCGTCAGGACCTTGGCTTTGTTGCACCGGCAGGACGGCAATGTTGCTGACGTGCGAAGTGCATCTGCCGGAATCAGAAGCTGTACCATCCGGTCATTAATGCATTTCTTATATCCTAAAAATGCTCCCGTCTCCGGGCAGCGCAGACGGAACCACTGTGTCGCTTCGTCCGACTGTATATTTGTAAGATCTGCATTTTCCAGCACAGCCCCATAGAGGTTTGCGCCTTTTATATTGCAGTCACTCATATCGCAGAACCGGAAAGATGCGGTCCTCATATTTGCATTTTCAAAATTTGCACCGTGCATGGAGCATCCGTCAAACAGCGCATTCTCCACACTGCTGTAGTGGAAATCTACATTATTTAACATCACGCCATCAAAGGAACACAGTGTAAAATCCGTATTACTTAAATCCGTTCCGCTTAAATCTCCTTTTTCCAGCTGTACTTCACGAAATACAAGCCGTTCTCCCGGTTTCCTGTTTTCAAGCTTCTCTTTCAGGTCGGATAATTTCAATTCCTGCATCCTGTCATTCATATACTCACATCCTTTTACAAATCAACAATTTTAGCTCTATGATGAATATGCGGCAAAAATTTCTTCAACAGATCTTCTGTCTTAATCTTCAGATGCGTCGTATTGATTCCTGTATTGCATACAAAATACTCGCCCTCAGCCACCTCTTTATCAAGAATAAGCTGTACATAATCATCTTCATCATTCAAAAGTCCGACAACACTTGCAGATCCCGGTTTTGTTCCTAGATGCTCCCACATATGCTCCGGTGAAGCAAATGACATATGTGATACGCCTAGTTTTTTACTGAATGAGGACGCGTCAAAGTCTTTCTCCTCCGGCATTACAAGAAGGAAAAATGTAGTCTTCTTCCGGTTACACAAAAACACATCTTTCCGCACCGGTGCGCCAAGAACTTTACCGATATCCCTACACTCTTCCATGGAAGATGCCGGATCGTTATCGACTCTTTCAAATGGGATTCCAAGCTTGTCAAATACTTTATATACTTTCTGCTCCAGCGGCACACGCTCGCTGACATTTTCCGGTACTGTTGTTACAATTTCACTGATATACATTTCTATGTTCCTCCTGTCTGTTTCCTATCTTGCTATTATAACACAACACGCTTTTCTTCCAATATGGTCTTTCTATTTTTCTTATAATATAATAGCATTTTTCATTCGGTTTTTCAGAAAATACAAACAGTACTGTAATTAACTATAGAAAAAATATTGATTTTTACTTTCTTAGGGAAAACTGATATAATATGAAAGAATTTTCAAAGAAAGGAATTTTATTTATGAAATATATTTTAGCCTCTGCTTCTCCACGTAGAAAAGAACTGCTCAGAAAAACCGGCATTTCATTCGAAATCATGCCATCTTCCAAAGAAGAAGTCATTACCGAGGAATTACCGGCTGATGTTGTTACTGAACTGGCTTATCAGAAAGCCGCAGATATTTTTAATCTTTACCACAAAATTCATGACGAAGATTTTACTGTCATTGGAGCAGATACTGTTGTTTCTTATAAAGATGAAATACTTGGCAAACCTGCCGATGAACAGGAAGCATTGGATATGCTTTCTATGCTCGCCGACCGTACCCACCAGGTCTACACAGGTGTTTCACTTCTAATCTGGAAAAATGGCAGAAAAATAATACGAACTTTTTATGAAAAAACAGAAGTTACATTCTACCCGATTATGAGAGAAGACCTGCTGTCTTATATCGCCACCGGCGATCCAATGGATAAAGCGGGTGCCTACGGCATCCAGGGGGATTTTGCTATCCATGTAAAATCTATCAATGGCGATTATAATAATGTAGTAGGTCTTCCAATCGGTCATCTGTATCAGGAATTGAAACTTGCATTTTAGCCTGCAAGTTTCAGCTCTTCGTATTTTTCTGCTGCGTCTGCAATGGCAGCTTTCATAATGATCATCAGTTCATCAATCTGTTTCTTTGTAACAATAAGCGGCGGGATCATACGGTTAACGCTGTCTCCGATCGCTGTGATCAGTGCCATGCGGTCCAGGCAGCCATGTTTTACTTCCAGTGCGATCGGTATATCATACTCACATCCAACAAGAAGTCCACGTCCTCTTGCTTCTTTTACATGTGGAAGTTTTGCAAGCTGTTCTTTCATATATTCTCCCATTTCTTTTGCATTTCCACTCAGATCGTTATCCAGGATTTCACTGACTGCTGCATATGCTGATGCGCAAGCAAGTGCGTGTCCGCCATAAGTAGATCCGTGTGTTCCTGCTGTAAATGCTTTTGCAACTTTTTTTGTTGCGCAGCATGCTCCGATCGGCATTCCGCCACCCATTGCTTTTGCCATGGACACTGCATCCGGTTTTACGCCATATCCCATGTATGCCATCGGCGCTCCGGTACGTCCCCATCCGGTCTGTACTTCATCAAACAGAAGTAACATATCGTTATCATCACATAATTTGCGGAGTCCTTCGATAAATTCCTGTGTTGCAGGATGTACACCACCCTCGCCCTGTACAGGTTCGATCATGATCGCGATTGTATTTTTTGTAACTTTGGATGCAAAATCTTCCAGATTGTTATATTCTGCATAAGAAAATCCTGGAAGCATCGGTTTGAACCCCATCTGAATCGCATTGTCTGTCTGACCGGTTGCAGACATTGCTCCGTAAGTTCTTCCGTGGAAACCATTTTTCGCTGTGATGATATGATATCTTTCCGGTCCGAAATTATCTGTTCCATATTTTCTCGCCATCTTGATCATACATTCATTTGCTTCTGTTCCGGAGTTTTGATAAAATATCTTATCCATTCCGATCGTATCACAGATTTTCTTTGCAAGTAATGCCTGCGGGATTGTATATGGATAGTTAAATGTATGTACAATGTCACCTAACTGGTCTTTGATTGCAGCTTCTACTTTTGCATTTCTATTACCTGCACTGTTTACAGCAACACCGCCGTAGAAATCAAGGTATGCATTTCCCTCTTCGTCATATATATACATTCCTTCAGCACGTTCTGCGATAAAATCATATCTTTCGTAAGTTTCTACCATGTATTTGTTGACAATTGCTTTCAGTTCCTTTGCTGATAAACCTGTATCTTTTAATCTCATTGTCTCATTCCTCCTAATAATAAATTTATCTTCCGCTTCGCGCAGGTGCGCATCCTGCGAAGCATTTTTATATATCTTTCAAGATATATTTTTGTTACACAGAAAATAGAATTTTCTGTGTACAGCGTTAAAACACGCTTCGCGAGTTTTATCCGCTGATTAACGGTCGTCAAATGCTGCCATGCAAGCATGTCGCATTTTCCTCGTCGTTATAACAAAAAAGGACACTGTATCATCTGATACAGCATCCTTGCTTTGCACATATTAGTTATATTTGCGCTTTCTTGCAGCTTCTGATTTTTTCTTACGTCTTACGCTTGGTTTTTCGTAATGCTCTCTCTTACGAATCTCCTGCTGAATACCAGCCTTTGCGCAGTTTCTTTTAAATCTGCGTAAAGCGCTATCTAACGTTTCGTTTTCTTTAACGATTACATTTGACATAGTCTCACACCTAACCTCCCCTCCAGTCCTATATTGTGCATCATACGACTGATCGGGTATTTTTATTGCACTACATAAGATTATAGCACATATTTTCTTTACGTCAATGTTTTTCTTTAACTTTGGGAAAACTTTCCAATTTTTTATGCCATCTGGTGCTGTTTCATCATCATTGTTACTACACTGTAATACAAACTGAATGCAATCACTGCACACACACCGGTTGTCACAATATATTGTGGTATCCGACTTATGAACAGCGCAGTAAATGATGTTCCGTACAGCATACTCAAAGCATACGTTGAGACAAAAAGCACTGTAACCAGATTACTTACTGCTGTTGCAACAACAAAACGCATACAGCTTTTTTTCTCCCATCCCATCTGTTTTTCATTCTGTTCTGTTTTTTGCACTTCTTACAACGTGGCTTGCAAGCACGGACGTTGTTACACTGCCCACTCCTTTTGGAACCGGGCTGATATAAGAAGCCTTCTCCTTTACCTTCTCATAATCTACATCACCGCACATATTACCGTTTTCGTCAACGTTAATTCCTACATCCACCACAACAGCTCCTTCTTTTATCATATCTGCAGTAATAAATTTTGCTTTTCCTGCACAGGCAACGACAATATCTGCGTTCCTACATTCTTCTTTCAGATCTTTTGTTCTTGTATGACATACCGTGATCGTTGCATGATCTTTTAATATCATCATAGCCAATGGTTTTCCAACCACCATACTGCGCCCCACGATCGTCACTTTCTTTCCTGTCAGATCTATGTGAAAATGACGAAGCATCTCCATAACAGCCTGTGCTGTGCATGGTGCATGTCCTTCAGTCTCACCTAAAAATACTCTCGCACTGTTGAACGGACTCATGCAGTCCACATCCTTCTCCGGATGTATCATAAGCTTCACCGGTTCTTCATCTAGGCCTTCCGGCAATGGACGGAATAATAAAATTCCATCTACTTTCGGATCGTCATTTACTTCTGCAAATGCGCGTTCGAAATTCTCCTGTGAAATTGTCTTCGGAAGTTCTACAACCTTACAGTCAATTCCTACCATTTCCATACGTTTTTTTGCGCTTTTTTCATACGCAAGGTCATCTCCTCTGGCGCCAACACGGATGATCGCAAGGCATGGATGGATTCCTTTTCCTTTTAACAGTTCCACATCCCGAATCAGCTCTTCCTTCATGGTCTTCGCCACTTCTGTTCCAAGCATTACTGTACTCATAGCCTTCTCCTCCGTATTAACTTTTAAGCTGGACACAGACACCGGCATAAATTCTTTCTTTGTATGCCTGCCCCTCAGCAATAAGCCGGTTTGCAGTTTCATTCAGTTCGCAGGCACGTTCTGCGTTCTTCATCAGACCTGTATTGATAAATACATTCAGTGAAGCACCCTCCAGTGCCGCCTGCGCAAACAGGATTCCAACACCGACATCACTGATCGCGATGCGGCTGCCCTTCTCTCCCAGTATCTCCAGAAGTTTCATGGATTCCAGAACTGTTTTCATGATCTCCATCGGAGTCAGACTTGCCTCGTACAAAGCCTGCTCCAGGATCCGCTCTTTCTCCGCCTTCTCCTCCGGCGTATTCTTCGGAAGTCCATACGCTTTTGACAATGGTTCAAATGCTTTTGCATCCTCATCTGTAAGCACAATAAGACGATCTCTGATCTTCTCTAATCTTCCACATATCTCAATCATTTCTGCTTCTACATCCGCATACTTTTTCTTTCCGACTGTCAGATTGGCAACCATCATGCCAAGTGCAGCCCCAAAAGCACCAACAGCGGCGGAAGCTCCTCCGCCGCCTGGAACGGGTGCAGAAGAAGAAAGAACATTCAAAAATTCTGTTGTTTTCTTCTCCAGCATCATCCTTCATTCCTCCTGCCTTTTTATGCATTTCCCCAATAGCCGGAAGATGATATTGGAAATTCAGCTTTCGGCACTTTTTTCATTATATTTTAAAGTGCTGTCTGTTGCAACTAAATTTCTTCTATTTGGATGAATTCCTGTAAATTTTATCTTATTTTTTCTTTTTTGGTGCAATATGGATTGCTCCACCTTCCAACTCTTCCAGTGCCTCCCCAATACCTTCATTGTAAGTCGGATGTGCGCGCATTCCTTTTAACAGCTGCGCTACTGTCATTTTATTTGCAACTGCTGTTGCGATCTCGCCGATCATATCTGTTGCACGTGCACACATCATCTGTGCTCCAAGAACAACATCTGTCTCTTCATTTGCAACAATTTTAATAAAACTTCTCTCTTCTTTTGTGATTAATGATTTTCCGTTGGCGCTCATAATGAACTTACCTGTTTTTACCGGAATTTCCGCTGCCTTCGCATCCTCCTCTGTTATACCTACCGAAGCAATCTCTGGCTCTGTATATACACAGCCCGGCACAACTGACAAATCAATGGATGGATCTTTTCCGTTCAAATATTCGATCACAACCACCCCCTGTGCACTTGCTGTATGTGCTAACTGCATTCCCTTGATCAGATCACCGATCGCATATACTCCCGGGATGCTGGTCTTGAAATGTTCATCTACAACGATTCTACCTCTTTCCATCTCCGGCACAGCATCTTCCGCAAACAATCCTTCTGTATTTGGAATACGTCCGACTGCGCAGAGAACATACTGGGCAGATGCTTCGCATTCTTTCTCCTTTTCGGTATATTTGCAAACGTATGCGCCGTCTCTTTCCTCTACGGACTGTACGCCGGCAGATGTATGCACATCAATACCTCTCTTTTTCAGCAACATCTTAAGACTCTGTGAAATCTCTTTGTCCATATTCGGTACAAGTCTTGGCATTGCCTCAAGAATCGTTACTTTACATCCGAGTGCTGAAAATGCAGTTGCGAACTCGACACTGATAACTCCGCCGCCAATAATTACGAGACTTTCCGGCATTTCTTCCAGCTTGAATAATTCATCACTGGATAATACCCCCTTAAGATCCATTCCAGGAAGTGGAAGCATAAATGGTTTACTTCCTGCTGCAAGAATAATATTTCTAGCTTCAAGCACCTGTATTTCTTCCCCTTCCACCTGTACTCTATGACTTCCAAGCAATGTTCCGTGTCCGGATACAAGTGTTACTCCGTTCGCTTTTAAGAGCTGCTCGATGCCCTGAACAAGCTGATCGGTTGTTCCTTGTTTGTATTCCAGAATCTTACTGTAATTAAAAGAAACATCGGATGCCGACACACCAAATTTTTCTGCTTCCTTCATCTCTCTGTACAGAGAGGATGCATGAATCATTGCTTTTGCCGGAATACAGCCGCGGTTCAGGCATGTTCCTCCAACACGGGCATTCTCTACCAGCGCAACCTGCATACCTTCTTTTGCTGCCTTGATCGCAGCCACATAGCCCCCCGGTCCTCCTCCGACAACAATTACATCAAATTTATCACTCATGTTCTCGATCTCCTCTACAATCTGATTACCATTCGACGGTTTTTAACCAGGCAATAATGTCTTTCATCATCTGGTTTTCACCGTCATCTTCCGACCAGTACAGCCCAAGTTCTGTACAAATATTATCTTTTTTATACTTGATTCCCTTTAAATATTTTGGAATTTCTTCTGCTATTGCCGGCTTTAACGCATCTGTATACACAATAATATCTGCAATCCTACCTTCCTGCACACACATATCCAGTGATATCTGTCCCCAGTTAAACCGATGTGTAAGTGTCTCGTTAAACGGAATTTTACGCCCAAACTTCCAGTTCCATGAACCCAGACGTTCTGTAATATTATTAACCTCAGCCGGTTCTAATTTTTCCATTGACAGCACTTCAGCCTGCCCGCCATATACTTCTTCGAATGCTTCTCTAAGCGCTTCTTTCATGCGGTCCACTGTAATATCCGGAACCAGCTCTTTTATATTCACTACCCTGGATTTTACAGAATTTACACCTTTGGACTGTAATTTTTCTTTGGATACTGTCAAATATTTTGACATCTCATCCAGCTTTACATCCAACATGATTGTTCCATGATGATAGCAACGTGAACCTTCTTTGTAAAATGCATTTCCGGAAAATTTTCTTCCATTAATTAGAATATCATTTCTTCCGGATTTTTCAGTACAGACACCGAACTTTGCTACCGCTTTTTGAATAACTTCAAGCTGTCTGTCTACATTATAATTTTCTTCATTTACAAGGAAAGTAAAATTCAGATTACCAAGATCATGATAGACTGCGCCGCCGCCGGATAATCTTCTTGCCAGATATCCACCTTCATTTTCCAGCTTCTCTGTCAGACATTCTGCCCATGCATTCTGATTCCGGCCGATCACAACCGTATGCTGATTCTGCCACAGATATAAGATACATTCTTCTTTTTGACAGTGGAAGAAAAGATATTCTTCCACTGCCAGGTTTTTATAAGGATTATACTGCTCGCTCTCAATATATGTTAACTTATTAACCACTTTATTATTCTCCTGCCATTCTAATTAGTCTTCAAACTGATATCTAAGAATCGGATGTCTTGCTGCTCCTACTTCATCCATTCTTGTTACTGGTGTTGTCATCGGAGCATTATGAAGACTCTCTGCATCCTCACCGGCAGTCTCATACAATTTGCGGAATACTGCAATCGCCTCATCCATTGTCTCTTTAGACTCTGTCTCTGTAGGCTCAACCATTAATGCTTCGTCCACGATCAGAGGGAAATACATTGTCGGTGGATGGATTTCGAAGTCGAGAAGTCCTTTTGCAATATCCATTGCTGATACACCTGTCTGTTTTTTCAGATCTACAAGACTCATAACAAATTCATGCATGCACACTTCATCATAAGCCATTGTATAGAGATCTTTTAATTTATTCATCATATAATTAGCGTTCAGAACTGCATTCTTGCTTGCTTCCGGAATTCCTTCTTTTCCAAGTGTCATAACATAAGCCGAGGCACGTACTACAACAAGGAAATTTCCATAAAAGTTCTTCATCTCACCAATACTGTCTTTTTCTTTTACAGCAACCAGTTTGTCTTCACCTTCTACAAGAATCGATGGAAGGAATGGAACAAGGAATTCCTTGCATCCTACCGGTCCACTTCCCGGGCCGCCTCCACCGTGCGGAGTTGAGAATGTCTTATGAAGATTCAGATGAATAACATCAAATCCCATATCTCCAGGTCTTACTGTTCCCATAACTGCATTTAAGTTTGCTCCGTCATAGTAACAGAGTCCGCCACAGTCATGAATAATCTTTGTGATTTCAAGAATATTCTTGTCAAACAGACCTACTGTATTCGGGTTTGTAAGCATAAGCCCGGCTACATCATCGCCTGCAATTTCTTTTAATTTTTCAATATCTACGCATCCATCCGGTCCTGAAGGAACACTCACTACTGAAAATCCTGCCATTGCTGCACTTGCCGGGTTCGTTCCGTGTGCAGAATCAGGAACGATGATCTTTTTACGTTTTTCATCTCCGCGGCTTTTATGATATGCTTTGATCAGAAGAAGTCCTGTAAACTCTCCATGCGCACCTGCTGCCGGTTGGAAAGTCATACGCTTCATTCCGGCGATCTCGCACAGATAGGATTCCAGTGTTTTTAATACTTCCAGACATCCCTGCACAGTCTCTGTCGGCTGTAACGGATGAATATCTGTAAATCCTTCCAATCCTGCTGCCACTTCATTAACTCTCGGATTATATTTCATAGTACAGGAGCCCAATGGATAGAATCCATCGTTCACACCATGTGATTTCTTTGCCAGTTCTGTGTAATGTCTGCTAAGCTCGCCCTCTGAAAGCTCCGGCAGATGTAATTTCACTTCTCTTTTATCTTTTGCATCTAAAGTAACGACTGGTACATCGCACTCCGGAAGGTTCTGGCATTTTCTTCCTGTTTTGCTTTTTTCAAAAATCAGCATCCACTACACCTCCTTTAAGATCGATACTGTTTTGTCGACCTCTTCTTTTGTGTTCATCTCTGTACAGCACCAGAGAATCCGCTTGTCATCCAGTGGATATCCACCAAGGATGTCTTCGTCTTCCAGTGCCTTCAGTACTTTTTCAGAAGGTGTATCTGATACAGTTACAAATTCATGGAAGAAATTCTGTTTGTTTTCCACCTTAAATCCTGCTCCCGCAAGTTTCTCTGCCATGTAATGTGCTTTGGACATGCTCTGCTCGGCTGCTTTTGTCACACCTTCATTTCCCATGCAGGAAAGATATACACCAACAGCAAGTGCACAAAGTGCCTGGTTTGAACAGATGTTGCTGGATGCTTTCTCACGACGGATATGCTGCTCTCTTGCCTGTAATGTCAGAACATAGCCTTTTTTTCCGTTGTGATCTTCTGTCTCTCCGGCAACTCGTCCAGGAAGCTTTCTCATCATACTTTCCACACATGTCATGAAGCCGAGATATGGTCCGCCAAATGCAATTGGAAGTCCGAGTGGCTGTCCGTCGCCAACTGCAACATCTGCGCCATACTCTCTTGGTGTCTTCAGTGCTCCAAGAGAAATCGGATTCACACTCATAACGTATTTAGCGCCTGCCTCGTGTGCCACTTCGCCGATTGTCTGTGCATCTTCCAAACTTCCATAATAATTTGGATGCTGGATCAGCACACATGCTACCTGTTTATCAATATGTTCTTTCAGATAATCAATATCTGTCACTCCGTCTTTTTCCGGAATTACTTCGATTTCTAATTCGTTACCGAAGCAATATGTTTTAATAACTTCTAACACACTTGGCATTACTGTTGCTGAAACAAATGCTTTCTTACGTTTTCTGTCAGCACACATTGCAACCGCCTCTGCTGCTGCCGTAGCTCCGTCATAAACAGATGCATTGGATACATCCATTCCTGTAAGATCTGCTATCATTGTCTGATACTCAAAAATGGATTGCAGAATTCCCTGACTGATTTCTGCCTGATACGGTGTATATGCAGTCTGTAAATTTTCTTTTGAAATGACATTGTTTACCATAGCCGGAATATAGTGTCTGTATGCGCCTGCACCACGGAAGATTGTCGGAAATACTTTATTTTTCTTTGCGATTCCTTTCATCTTTTTCAGAACTTCCATCTCTGACATTCCTTCCGGAATATCTAAGCCGCCCTGGATCTTAACCTGCTCCGGAATGTGGCGGAATAAATCATCGATGCTCTCATATCCGATTTCATTGAGCATCGCTTTTCGCTCATCTAATGTGTTTGGAACATAACTACCCATGTTCTTTATCCACCGCCTTTCTTTACATTCTTATGTATTAAGCCTCTTCGCTTTCTACAAATGCTTTGTATGCGTCAGCATCTAACAGTTCTTCTGTCTCTTTTACTTCACCAACTTTTACAAACCATGCATCATAAGGTGTTTCGTTGATAGATTCCGGAGCGTCTAACAGCTCTTCATTGATCTCTGTTACAACACCTGAAACCGGTGAGAATACATCAGATACTGCTTTTACAGACTCAACATCTGCGAATGCTTCTCCGACTGTTACTTCATCTCCAACTTCCGGAAGGTTTATAAATACAAGATCTCCTAATTCAGACTGTGCATAATCTGTTAATCCGATCACTCTTACGTCTCCATCCTCTTTTATCCACTCGTGTGATTTTGAATACTTTAATTCTGCTCTTAATTCCATTGTTTTAATCTCCTTTTCTTTTATGATATAATATGCCTCTGTTTGTGATACCCTCGGTTTCAGACCTTTTCCCTGGCATCCTTATATTTATTTTGCTCTCTTATAAAACGGAAGTGCTACAACTTCTACATCAACCATACGTCCTCTGACATCCACCTGTAATTTTGTTCCTACATCTGTATAGGCAGTTTCCAGTAATGCCATTCCGACAGCCTTGTCAATGAAAGGACCTTTTGTACCGGATGTTGTATGTCCGATCACTTTGCCGTCTGCATATACATCCTGATGTTCACGGATGATTCCTCTTCCAATAACTTCCAGACCTACTCTCTTTCTCGTTAGTTCTGCATGTTCTTCCAGAGCTTTCTTACCGATGAAGTCATCTTTTTTCATCTTCACTGCGAATCCAAGTCCTGTCTCCAGCGGTGAAACATCATCATCCATCTCGTGACCGTAAAGTGGCATTGCTGCTTCCATACGAAGTGTATCTCTTGCTCCAAGACCACACGGGATAAGTCCTTCTTCTTTTCCATTTTCAAGAAGTGTATCCCACATCTTCTCTGCATACTCGCTTGGCAGATATAATTCTACTCCATCCTCACCTGTGTATCCTGTCTTGGAAATGATACATGGGATTCCGGCTACTTCTGTGTCGAATACTGCATGGTAGTATTTCTGAGGAATGTTCTCTTCTGCTGTCAGCTTTCTTAAGATATCCATTGCTTTTGGTCCTTGCAGTGCAAGCTGTGCATACTGAGCAGATACGTCTGTAAATTTGACTTCTCCAAACTGATGATTTAACATCCACTGATAATCTTTATCTTTGTTTGCTGCATTGACAACAATAAAGTAATGATCATCGGAATGTTTGTAAACAATCAGATCGTCTACTGTTCCGCCATGTTCATTACACATCGGACTGTATCTTGCCTGTCCATCCACCATATTGTCAAAGTTATTCGTCAGTATCATCTGGATATTTGCAAGTGCATCCTTTCCTTCGCATAAAACTTCTCCCATATGAGATACATCAAATAGTCCTGCCTGAGTACGAACAGCCATATGTTCTTTGATTACACCTGCTTCATACTGTACCGGAAGAAGGTAACCTCCAAATGGTACGATCTTACCTCCTGCCTTCACATGTGCATCATAGAGTGGCGTTTTTAATTCCATGATAAAAATCCTCCTTTTTTCTCATCATGAACTGCTCTGTCAGCGGGTCTTGTCCCGTTAAAAGTTTGTCGGAGCAAAAAAATAAGAGACATGTCCTATTTCAGGACTTCCTGCCTCCCTGTCTGCTTTCTTTCAGAGCTTCGTCCGAACCCAATTCTTCTGCCTGAGAGTTTCGAATTACTTCTTGCCCCTTCGGCGCTATTGCTTATTGCTAATAATCTCTCTTAGGTTCATCACCCGATCACTTTTCTTTTATTTTGACAGGCTTATTGTAACAGTCCTTAAATTATCTGTCAATAATTGTTTATTTTTTAACTTTTCTGTTATTTATAGGCAATTGCAACAGTCATTATAGTTATTATCTATAAAAAAGAAAGATACATTTTCACTTTTTTGTAGAAAATGTATCTTTCTTTATTTTCATTGTATTTTATTGTACTATTATCTGCGTATTTTCATACTTCTAAAGTGCACTTATGCAAGCTGTTCAGCCAGTACTTCTTTCGCTTTTGTGAGTGCATCATTCATGCCTTCCGGCTTCTTGCCCCCAGCTTGGGCCATATTCGGGCGGCCACCACCACCACCGCCAACGCATGATGCACAAGCCTTGATCAGATTACCTGCATGTGCGCCTTTATCAATTGCTCCTTTGGTAGCCATAGCCATCAGGCTGACTTTACCATCTGTAGCCGATACAAGCACAACAACACCTTCGCCAAGCTTGTCTTTTAACTGGTCACCAAGATCACGGAGTCCGTTCATATCCACGCCTTCTACCTTTGCGGCGAGCAATTTCACACCGACAACTTCTGTCACCTGATTCATCACATCACCTATAGCATCTTTGGCAAGCTTGCCCTTCAGGCTCTCCACTTCGCTCTTCAATGCCTTATTCTCAGCCTGCAGATGACTGATCTTCTCTTCCATATTATCCGGAGTTGTCTTCAACATCTTCGCAGCTTCGTGAAGCTTCTGCTCCTGTTCCTCGTAATAATCCATCAGTCCTTTGGAAGTCAGTGCTTCAATACGGCGCACACCGGCTGCGACACCGGACTCGGAAAGGATCTTAAATGACATGATATCACCGGTATTTGCCACATGTGTACCACCACAGAACTCAATAGAGAAATCTCCCATGCTGACAACACGTACAATATCTCCGTATTTTTCACCAAATAGAGCCGCTGCTCCTGTCTTTTTTGCTTCCTCGATCGGCATGTTGCGCACAACAACCGGAAGATGATTACGAATTTCTCTGTTGACGATTGCCTCTACTTCTTTAAGCTGTTCTTCTGTCATAGCAGAAAAATGCGTAAAGTCAAAACGAAGTCTGTTCGCATTGTTCAGAGATCCAGCCTGTTCTACATGTGTTCCAAGCACCATGCGGAGTGCTTTCTGTAACAGATGTGTTGCACTGTGGTTATTTGCAGCAAGTGCACGGTTCTCACGATCAACTTCCAGTGTCACTTTATCACCGATTTTGATCATGCCTTTTGTCACATGACCGACATGTCCGAATTTGCCACCGAGAAGTTTTACAACATCTTCTACTACAAATTCACCGTCTGCACTGCGGATCACACCTTTATCAGCTTCCTGTCCACCGCTTGTTGCATAGAGCGGAGTCTTCGCTACAATGACCGTTCCCTTTTCTCCGTCAGAGAGTGCATCTACAATCTCTTCTTCACTTGTAAGTGCTGTAACTTCTGACTCTGCTTCCATATTGTCATATCCGACAAATTCTGTTGTCAGTTCCGGATCAAGCGCATCATAAACGCTTGCGTCTGTACCACTGTAACTGTGTGTTCCAAAAGTTCCTTCGGACTTCGCGCGCTGTTCTTTCTGTGCTTTTTCAAAGCCTTCTTTATCATATGTCAGTCCCTTTTCCTCCAGGATCTCACTTGTCAGATCCACCGGGAATCCATAAGTATCATAAAGCTTGAATGCATTCTCTCCGGAAAGTACGGTTGTACCTTCTGCTTTCATATCTGCTTCCATGTCAGCAAGAATAGACAGTCCCTGATCGATCGTCTTGTTAAACTGCGCTTCTTCTTTTGCAATGACATTGAAAATAAAGTCTTTTTTCTCTTCCAGTTCCGGATATCCATCCTTGGAACCATCGATAACAGTCTGTGCCAGTTCTACGAGGAATGCTCTCTCAATGCCAAGCAGTCGTCCATGACGGCAGGCACGACGCAACAGACGCCGCAGCACATAACCTCTTCCACTGTTAGACGGCATAATTCCGTCGGAGATCATAAACGTGACAGAACGGATATGATCCGTGATAACACGGAGAGAAACATCTGTCTCATCGCTTGTTCCATAAGATACACCTGTAATGCGGCATACATGGTCGCGCAGTGCTTTCATTGTATCGATATCAAACATAGAATCTACATCCTGCACAATACATGCAAGACGCTCCAGTCCCATACCGGTATCAATATTCTTCTGTTCAAGTTCTGTGTAGTTGTTGTGTCCGTCATTGTCAAACTGTGTAAATACGTTATTCCAGATTTCCATGTATCGATCACATTCACATCCTACTGTACAATCCGGACGTCCGCAACCATATTTCTCACCGCGGTCGTAATATACTTCTGAACATGGACCACAAGGACCTGAACCATGCTCCCAGAAGTTATCTTCCTTGCCAAACTTGAAGATTCTCTCCGGTGCAATCCCAATCTCTTCATTCCAGATCTTCCACGCTTCATCGTCCTCAAGATAAACAGATGGATACAGACGATCCGGATCAAGACCTACAACTTCTGTCAAAAACTCCCATGTCCAGTGAATTGCATCGTGTTTAAAATAATCTCCAAACGAAAAGTTACCAAGCATCTCGAAGAAAGTACCGTGTCTTGCAGTCTTTCCTACATTCTCGATATCTCCTGTACGGATACACTTCTGACAGGTTGTCACTCTCTTTCTTGGTGGAATCTCCTGTCCTGTAAAATATGGTTTTAACGGCGCCATACCGGAATTGATAAGCAACAGACTCTTGTCATTGTGCGGCACCAGTGAAAAACTTTTCATAGCCAGATGTCCTTTACTTTCAAAAAATTCAAGGAACATTCTACGTAATTCATTTACTCCGTATTTTTGCATAATTTCCTCCTCCAAACTCACTATCTCCTAATTATAATAAGATACCCGCCGTTTGTCAACGACAGGCATCTTTGCACATTTCTTCTTTTTTACTTTAATTCAATCTCTGCCAATTCTTTTGGCGGAAGTTTTTTTGTGGATGCTTTTACAAATTCTTTGATATTCTTCTGCGCTTTCGGAACCGGAATATTTGTTCCTGCACCTGCCACGCATCCTCCTGGGCATCCCATTCCTTCGATCAGGCATCCGTTCATGCGTCCTGCTTTTGCAAGAGCGAGCATCTTCTTACACTCAGCCAGTCCTTCCGCATGTTCGATATTTACTTCTACATCCGGATAATACTCATGGATACATTTCTCGATTGCCTCTGCAACGCCTCCTGCTACTGCATACCCTCTTCCTGCTCCGGTCGCATCATGGAAAGACGATTCTGCTTCATACTGTGTCAGGTCAATATTCTTAGCATCGAACATTGCCTGCAGTTCTTCAAATGTAATAACAAAATCCACATCACTTCGCACATCCCGGCGCATCGCTTCCAGCTTCTTTGCCGCACACGGTCCGATGAATACCACTTTGGCATTCGGATGCTTCTGCTTGATCGTACGAGCCGTCGCAACCATCGGCGTTAACTCCTGTGATACCTGATCAATGAGGTCCGGAAAATACTTCTTAGCAAGCATCGCCCATGACGGACAGCAAGATGTAAGAAGGAACGGCAGTTCTCCTGTCACAACTTTTTCCACATAATGATGCGCCTCCGCAACTGCACCAATATCTGCCCCAAGTGCAACTTCATAAAATTCCGAGAAACCAAGTTCCTTGAGTGCCGCTTTTAGATTTCTCGGCGTGATATTATCTCCAAACTGTCCTGCATATGCCGGAGCAATCTCGGCAACAATCTCTTCACCATCTTTCAGTGCATGCGCTAACTGGAAAATCTGCGATTTATCAGAAATCGCACCAAACGGACAGTTTACCATACACATTCCGCAGGATACGCATTTATCATTGTTAATGTAAGCTCTTCCCATAGCATCTGACTCGATTGCTCCTACACCACATGCCATTTTGCAAGGTCTTGCCTTACAGGAGATTGCGTCATACGGACAGGCGGATTTGCATTTTCCACACTTGATGCATTTTTCCTGGTCAATGTGAGATTTACCATTTACCATGGAAATCGCACTCTTCGGACAGACTTCCATACACGGATGTGCCAGACAGCCCTTACACATATTGCTTACTTCATATCCACGTTCCTCACATGCTGCACACGCTGACGGTATGACCTGCATAAGCGGCGGCTCATAGTATTTGTCCGAAATATTACTCGCCTCCACACCGGCAGTCAGATGAACCGGTTTGTTCTCCGGACGGAGTGACAATCCCATAGCAAGACGAAGACGCTCCCTGACAACTGCTCTGGCTCTGTAAATGCTGTCCCTGTAAACAGGGCTTTCTTCATTCACCATAGCATATGGAATTGCTTCCATGTCGTCACAAAGCGTCTCATCATTTGCCTCGAAGCCAAGTCTTGCAACTTCTTCGAATACTTTCCGTCTCAAACGTTTGACTGTCGTATCTAATCCTCTGATCATATTGACACATCCTCCTGATTCTCTTTCCTAATAGAATTTCTCATAAACTCCTTTAAGTATAAAAAATCGTTAATACAGTGTCAATATTCCCGCATGTACAGAATTAAATACAACTTACAGTAATACGATATTATGCTCTTTGCATGTCTTTTTCATTTCTTCCGGCCAGATACTTGCCTGAACCTCTCCGACATGGGCACGATCCAGAAGCAGCATACAAAGTCTTGACTGACCGATACCTCCACCGATCGTATACGGCAATTCTCCATTTAAAAGCATCTTATGATACGGCAGTTCTTTGCGTTCCTCGCATCCGGCTTTTTTTAGTTGTTCTGCAAGAGATTTCTCATCTACACGAATACCCATGCTGGAAATCTCCAGTGCACAGTTCAGATTTTCAAACCAGAATAGGATATCTCCATTTAACTGCCAGTCATCATAATCCGGTGCACGACCATCATGCGGCTCCCCGCTTGCCAGCTTGTCACCGATCTGCATAACAAATACGCAACCGTATTCTTTCGTAATCAGATTTTCTCGTTCTTTTGGTGTCTTATCCGGATAACGGTCTTCCAGCTCCTGGGAAGTGATAAACGTCACTCCGTCCGGCAGATGTTTCACTGCCTGTGGATACTTATACCATACTTCATGCTCCATATGTTTGATCACTTTGAAAATTGTACGCACGGTATCTTTTAATGTCTCAACTGTACGCTCTTCTTTTGTAATTACTTTCTCCCAGTCCCACTGGTCAACATAACAGGAATGAAGATTATCCAGTTCTTCATCGCGGCGGATCGCATTCATATTTGTATAAAGTCCTTCGCCTGGTTTGAAGCCATATTCATGAAGGGCCATACGTTTCCATTTTGCAAGAGACTGTACAACTTCTACTTCTTCTCCTTTAATCCCTGCAATATCAAACTGTACCGGACGCTCCACACCATTCAAATTGTCATTCAGTCCGCTCTTCTTCGTAACGAAAAGAGGCGCTGAAATTCTTTCCAGATTCATCTCTTTTCCAAATTCTTTCTGAAATGTGTCGCGAATGTACTTGATTGCTTCCTGCGTCTCTCTTACCGAAAGATGAGGGTCATATTTTTCAGGTAATATTAATGCCATGTTTCTTCCTCCTAGCTGTGACTTGTTTTATGTTTGCTCTATTGTTATGAATCTTCTTATCTGTCTATTCCCGTCCGAATACTTTCTGTGCATAGTATACGGATTGCATTGCATCTTTTCCATAGAAATCTGCATGGATCTGGTCTGCATAATCCTGATTTAGGACTGCACCGCCTACCATAACTTTACAATCCGGCTTTTCTTTGTTGAGTTGTCTGATCGTTTCTTCCATGCTGACTACAGTTGTCGTCATAAGCGCACTTAATCCAACCAGTTTAATATCTTCTTTTACTGCTGTCTCAACAATCAATTCCGGCGGTACATCTTTTCCAAGATCCAGAACATCAAAGCTGTAATTTTCAAGAAGTACTTTCACGATATTCTTGCCTATATCGTGAATATCTCCTTTTACAGTTGCAAGAATGATCTTGTCTTTTTCCTTTTCTTCTGTGCCGCTCTTTGCCAGTTCATCCTTCAATACCGCAAATGCAATCTTAGCGGCATCTGCACTCATCAAGAGCTGCGGAAGGAATACCGTACCTTTTTCAAATCCTTTTCCAACTCCGTCTAAAGCCGGAATCATCTCCTCATTGATAATATCAAGCGGTGCCATCGTCTTTACAAGCTCATAGGCTGCATGATGCGCTTCTTCTTTTAAGCCTTTTTCAATTGCACTCTTGAGCGTAATCTGCGTATCTTTGGCAACAGGTTTGTCTGCCTTTACGCTTCCGTATTGTCTGATATATTCTTCACAGTTCTCATCATAGTTCATCAATGCACAATAAGAATAGTATGAACGCATCATATCTTCTGACAGAGGATTGATAATTCCTGCACTCAGACCGTTCTGCATTGCCATTGTGTAGAAATTGGAATTGACTGCCGGGCGGTATGGAAGTCCGAATGAAATATTCGATACTCCAAGCACCGTACAGACTCCATATATCTCCCTGACTTTTCTCAGAGATTCCAATGTGATCCGGGCGCCTTCCGGTTCTGAACTGATCGTCATTGTAAGAACATCGATAACAATATCTTTCTTCGGGATGCCATATTTTGCTGCTTCTGTAATGATCTTTCCGGCAATCTCCACACGTTTTTCAACTGTCTGTGGAATCCCGTCTTCATCAATTGTCAGCGCTACTACTGCTCCGCCATACTTTTTGATTAGTGGGAATACCTGATCCATGGACTCCTGCTTTCCATTCACGGAGTTTACCATCGGTTTTCCGTTATAAATACGCATAGCGGCTTCCATTGCCTGCTGGTCAACTGTATCGATTTGAAGTGGCAGGCTTGTAATACTCTGCAGGTTCATGACAACTTCACGCATCATCTCTACTTCATCAATATCCGGAAGTCCGACATTGACATCCAGGATATGTGCTCCATGATCCTGCTGGGAAATCGCTTCACGCAGAATATAATCCATGTCGTGATCTTTGAGCGCCTGTTTAAACTTTTTTTTACCGGTTGGATTGATACGCTCTCCGATGATCAGCGGCTTCTCACCTAAAAATGCTGCTTTTCCGTAGGAAGATACGATCGTTCTCTCACAAACTTCCGGCAGTTTTCTTCTGCTCCATGCATCGGATGCTTTCACGCTTGCAATCATCTGACGGATATGCTCCGGTGTTGTACCGCAACAGCCTCCGATCACAGCAGCGCCTTTCTCAACAATCTTTATCATATATTCGGAAAATTCTTCCGGATCTACATCATAATAAACTTCTCCGTCCTTCTGTTTCGGAAGTCCGGCGTTAGGCTTGACAATGACCGGAACGGAAGTATATTTTAAAATCTCATCAAGGATCGGCATCATCTGTTCCGGTCCCATACCACAGTTAATACCGAGTGCATCTACGCGAAGCCCTTCCAGCATCGCAACTACAGACGGAACATCTCCACCTGTGAGAAGTTTTCCTTTTTCATCAAAGATCATCGTTGCAAATACAGGTAGTGATGTATTCTCTTTTGCAGCCAGTATTGCCGCTTTCACCTCATAAGTATCGCTCATTGTCTCAATGTGGATCAGGTCTGCACCGGCTTTTTCTCCATAAATGGTAACTTCTTTAAATGCATTATAGGCATCCTCAAAGTCCAGATCTCCCATTGGTTTTAATAATTTACCGGTCGGTCCGATATCAAGTGCTGCATACACTTCTCTTCCATCCGTAACACCTTCTTCTGCCGCTTTCTTTAAATTTGCAACAGAAGCATTCACAATCGCTTCCAGCGAATACTGCGAATCGTGAAACTTCAATGCATTTGCGCCAAATGTATTACTCAGTACAATATCGCTTCCAGATTCATAATATTTTTTATGAATCTGAACCATTATATCTGGATGCTCAATGCTCCATGTTTCCGGAAGTTCTCCCGGTTTTAATCCATTTTCCTGCAAAAGAGTTCCTGTTCCTCCATCAAAAAACAAAAGCTCTTTCCCCAGCCTGTCTAATAGCATATTCTTGCTCCTTTATCTTTGATTTTCTATGATTCTCTGCGATAAATGCAGTCCTTCTTTCCACAGACCTCGCAACCTTTTTGATGACAGTTCTCCTGCGTCGTACTAAGACCGATCAAAGCGGTTACTGATTTTGTCGGTGTGAGCATACTGCTTTCTGTCATCGTCAGACCAATCTTCTTCGATGCCTCCATCAATGTTAAAATCTCTCTCTGGTGAAGAATGGAAAAATCACCGTATCCCGGGCTGAATCGCGGGCGCAGATACAAGTCCTGTTTTTCCATCTCTGTGCGTATCTCTTCCTGCCTCTCATCCAAATACTCTTCTAACAGTGCTGCTGCACACGCCTGCATTACAACAGCTTTTGCCATTTCCGTATAAGAATATCTCTTAATGAGATAGTCCACTTCAATCCCCAGTGTCCCGCACAGCAGAACGACCTGACGGCAGCCTTTCAGATTCTTTGAAAGATTCCTGCTATGTATTTCCATCATCTCTATCCGGATCGTATCTGTCTGCTTCCACTGAAGTTCAAATGTACGATATATGCTTCTCGGTTTCGCAGTTTCATCCAGTTCTCTGAACGCATCTGCCACCAATCCAAACGTCTGTTCATCCGCTTCCTGTCTTCCATATCCAAGATAGCGGATTGCTTCTTTGGTTCTGTTATCCATTCACTATCACACCTATCCGTTTTTTACGATATCAGATAAATTGTGCATGATTGCTGTTGCTACTGCCGGATTATTCATAGAATATACATGCACATGATTGATTCCATTTGCAAACAGATCAATAATCTGATCGGTTGCATATGCAATACCGGCCTGCTGCATTGCTTTCGGATCTTCACCGAAGCGATCCAGTACATCACGGAATCTCTGTGGCAGCACTGTTCCGGACATCTCACTGATTCTCTTCATCTGGTTGCCTTTTGTTACCGGCATAATTCCCGGCACAACCGGAACCGTAATTCCGATTTCACGGATTCTATATAAGAAATTGTAGAAAATTGTATTATCAAAAAACATCTGTGTTGTAAGAAAATCCACACCGCAGTCTACTTTTTTCTTCAGATTATAAATGTCATCTTTCTTATGTTCTGCTTCCACATGACCTTCCGGATAGCATGCAGCTCCGATGCAGAAATCACCCTTGCTTTTGATCTCTTCAACCAGCTCATATGCATATCTGTAATGATTCGGAAGTGGAAATTCAGATTCCTTCGGAATATCCCCACGGAGTGCCAGAACATTTTCAATATTATTCTTCTTCAACTCGTCAATTACGCGTGCTACATGTTCTTTTGTAGAAGAAACGCATGTCAGATGCGCCAGACTGGTAAGTCCCAAGTCGTCCTTGATATGTGATGCAATATTTACCGTATTCTTGCTGGTTCCTCCACCTGCTCCATAAGTTACACTCATGTAAGATGGTTTTAATGCACCAATCTGATCCGTAGCAGATAATACACTTGCAAATCCGGCATCTGTCTTCGGTGGAAATACTTCAAAAGATATGTGTGGTGTCTTTTCTTTTAAAATGTCTTTAATCTTCATATAATCTCCTTTTCCTTCTATGTAAATATACAATTATTCCTATAAAGGCTTTATTATATACGATAAAACAAATTTGCATAAAATGCAAGAAAAACATCCTTCTCATTCATATTTATTCATATGAACAGAAAGGATGTTTTCTCTTTTTAATACATTATTATATAATAGTGTGGTTAGAACTCATTCACTATGATACCTGTGAATGTTTCATGATCTATGTTCCTGCAAACTTCTACATACTTTCATATAAGTCTTCATACTGTTTTGCAGAATTCTTCCATGAAAAGTCCCGTTTCATGCCACGTTCTACAATCTTATTCCAGTCTCTCTTCTTATCATAATAGATACGCTCTGCATAGCGGATTGTTCCAAGCATCTCATGTGCATTATAATTCATAAAGCTGAATCCAGTTCCCGTCTTTTCATATTCATTATATGCTTCTACAGTATCTTTCAGTCCTCCGGTCTCTCTTACGATCGGAACTGTTCCGTATCTTAAGCTCATAAGCTGACTCAGTCCGCATGGTTCAAAGAGTGACGGCATCAGGAATGCATCACAGGATGCATATACTTTATGCGACATCTCTTCGGAATAATAAATATTCGCAGATACTTTATCCGGATACTTCCATGCAAAATGACGGAACATATTCTCATACTGTTCTTCGCCAGTACCGAGTGCCACGATCTGCACAGCATCCTGACAGAGCTCGTCCATCACATATGCTACCAGGTCAAAGCCTTTCTGGTCAGTCAGTCTGGAAACGATACCGATCATCATCGTCTTATGGTTCTTCTCCAGATTCAGTTCTTCCTGAAGCGCTGTCTTGTTCTTGATTTTCTCTCTCCGGAAATTCGATACATCATAGTTCTTCACAATGCTTGGATCTGTCTTCGGATTATAATCCTCATAATCGATTCCGTTCACAATACCGGACAGACAGTTCGCTCTTGCATTCATCAGACCGTCCAGGCGTTCTCCATAGAATGGCATCTTAATCTCTTCTGCATAAGTATTGCTTACGGTTGTGATCCGATCTGCATAGACAATTCCACCTTTCAGATAATTGGCATCCTCATATGCTTCCAGCTTATCCGGTGCGAAATAATACTGTGGCAGTCCCGTGATGTCACGAATCCGCTTCGTATCCCATGTGCCCTGAAACTTCAGATTGTGAATGGTCATGATCGTCTTGATTCCTCTATACCACTCATTACCATAGCGAAAATTATCAAGGTATACCGGAACGAGTCCTGTCTGCCAGTCATGACAGTGAATGATATCCGGTCTGAAATCAATAAGCGGCAGTGCACTTAAAACTGCTTTTGAGAAGAATGCGAACTTCTCAACATCTGTATAGGTATCTCCATATGGCGCGAAACCATTAAAGTAATATTCGTTATCTATGAAATAAAAAAGGATTCCCTCATATTTCATCTGAAGAATTCCTACATATTGTTTTCTCCAGTTCAGATCCATATAAAAATGTGTGACGTATTCCATCTTCTCTTTCCATGTCTCTTTCATACACATGTACTTCGGTAACATAACACGTACATCATATTTATCTTTATCAAAATACTTTGGCAGTGATCCAACTACATCGGCTAATCCACCTGTCTTGATAAATGGTACTGACTCTGAAGCTACAAATAGTATTTTTTTCATATTGCTTCCCTTCCTCTCGATCCACGATATACAATCATTATATCGTATTTTTGTCAAGAAGAAAAGTGTTATCTGTTCTTATATTCCAATCGAATCGTATCTGCGATCAGTGCTATAAACTCTGAATTTGTCGGTTTCCCCTTTCCAGTGCTCACCGTATATCCAAACAGATGATCCAGTGTATCCAGTTTTCCTCTGCTCCATGCGACCTCGATCGCATGTCTGATTGCACGCTCTACGCGGCTTGCTGTTGTCTGATGCATCTTGGCAACTGTCGGATACAGCACTTTTGTGATTGCATTTAGCACATCCATATCTTCCACTGCCATGATGATCGCATCTCTAAGGTAATGATACCCTTTGATATGCGCCGGGATTCCGATTTCATGGATCATATCTGTTACCCGGTTTTCAAGCTGCATCTGTGGCTGTGCCGGAAGCACACCGCCTTCTTTCGCAACCGGCTTTATATTTTTTGTCATATTCTCTCCGGCATTTTTTATTCTTTTTATCACCGTATCGTTGTGGAACGGTTTCAGGATATAATAACTTGCCCCTTTCTTGAAAGCATCTTCCGTGATCCGTTCCTGTCCGATTGCCGTGATCACAATAAAATCCGGATGCTTTCTTAATTCCTGATCATTGTTTACCTGATCCATAACACTTAGTCCATCCATCTTCGGAAGGATCAGATCCAGTAATACTACATCCGGCTGTTTCTGCCTGATCATTTCATAGGCATCTTCTCCATTGTTGGCTTTTCCGACCAGCTTCAAGTCCTTATCCGCATCAATCATATCGCCAAGTAAATCCAAAATTCTCTCATTATCATCAGCAATTGCTACGTTTATCTCATTCATTGCTCGAAATGCCCCCTTTCCGTTTGTCACAGGTTCTTTCTTTTTGTTAATTGTCATTATAAAGAGTGCCAAAATGTAAATCAAGAATTTAATGTCGTAAAAATCTGACGGTTTACGACTGCATTTTCCATTCATTTTCCATGTTCTACCGGGAGAGCATATTTTCTATGAAAATTGCGTAACCTTTTGTCGGATTATTAACCAGTACATGTGTCACCGCACCCACAATTTTTCCATTTTGCAGTAATGGGCTTCCACTCATTCCCTGGACAATGCCACCTGTCACTTTCAGAAGTTCCGGATCTGTCACTTCCAGAAGTATTCCTTTATTTGCTTCTTTCGCTTTTGTATTAATCTCCAGAATACGCACCTCATACTCTTTGACTTTTCCTTCTACAGCACAGCGGATCTTTGCTTTTCCTTTTCGGATTTCTTCTTTTTTTGCCGTTTCTACCGGCTTCTGTTCCGTAAAAAGCGTATCAATCCGTTCGACTTTTCCAAAAATTCCATTTTCCGTATTCTCACTGATTTTTCCAAGGATATTGTAGTTATTGTAAACAATGATTCCTTCCATACCGCCGGGTGTTCCGTATTTTCCTTTCTGGATATCGCGAATACTCGTCGCATACACCTTGCCTTCTGAAATACTTAAAAGCTTATTCGTATCTACATCATGAATACCATGACCGAGCGCTCCGAAATGGCTGTCCGCATCCAGATATGTGATTGTCCCAAGTCCCTGTGCATTATCTCTCACCCAGATTCCGAGCTTGTATTCTTTTTTTACATCCCTGACTGCTTTTGTTTTAATCCGGATATTTTCACGGTTCCGCCGGATTGTAAGAACAACTTCCTCTTCTTTCAGTTTTTTCATCTCTTCGATCAGTTCATTTTTAGTCTTTACTGTTGCATTATTGACTTTCTGGATATAATCTCCTGCCTTTACAAGATGACTGGAGGGATTCTCTTTCACACCGTCCTCACGCTCAATTGCATCTGTTCCAAGCACCATAACACCTTTTGTCTCCAGATAAATACCGATTGGCATCCCGCCAGGTATCACCAGCTTCTTGTCCATCGGACTGGCATTTACCTCCTTTTCAAAATCTTTCTGTCTTAATCGGATATAAGAATAGCTGCCACCTACTGACAATACAAAAACAAGTATTATGATCCACATTTTACGCCACCAGTATTTCCGCATAGTTTTCGCCCTTTCCCATTTATAATAAATCGAGCAGGCTGACTCCTGTCCGATTCGTATATTAGCACTTATCGCCATAATTCATAACATAAATAAAGATGGATATCACAAATGTAATATCCATCTTAGTATATGTTTCTTTTTCAATTCTATGCTTTCATCTGTCTTGCAAGTGTCTTCATTTCTTTCGCATTTTCTCTGACTGCATCTGTAATTTTTGCCCCACCTAAGATTCTTGCCAGTTCTTCCACCGACTCTTCTTCAGTAAGCTCGTGGATCCCGGTTGTCGTATCCAGATTGCCGACTGTCTTCTCAATCATGAAATGGTGATCTGCCATCGCTGCGATCTGCGCAAGATGTGTAATACAAATGACCTGATGATTCCTTCCGATCAGTGCCATTTTCTCGGAAACTTTCTGTGCAGTGCGCCCGCTGATTCCCACATCAATCTCATCAAAGATCAATGTCTCTGTGTCATCTTTGTCCGCCAGCACGGTTTTGATCGCCAGCATAATGCGCGACAATTCGCCACCAGATGCAACATTCGTAAGTGGTCTTACCGGCTGTCCCGGATTCATTGAAATCATGAATTCCACTTCATCCATTCCTGCCGGAGTACATGCATCAAGAGTGCGAAACTGAATCTCAAATTTTACATCTGCGAAGTTCAGCTCTTTTAAGCTCTCCCCAATAGATTTCTCCAGCGTTTTTGCCTGTTTTCTGCGGATTGCAGACAATTTTCCAGCTGTCTTTTCCATCTTTTCTTTTGCTTTCTGACAGTTTTCATTCAAACTGCGAATGTAATTTTCATAGTCTTCCAACTTCTTTATTTTCTCCTGCTGCTCATCATAATATGACAGAATATCCGAAATCTGACTGCCATATTTTAATTTGAGATGATTGATCTCGTTGAGTCTCTGTTCCGTCTCATAAAGTTCCTCTTCAGAACATTCACAGGAATCCCTGTATTCAGACAAATCTCTGTTGAAATCATTTAACAGACTGTCAATCTCCGACAACTGGTCAAAAAGTCCCTGCACGGTATCATCGTAATCGCGGATTTCTCCAAGTGCACGGATTGCCCGGCTTAAGCTTTCGCTTGCATTTCCTTCTTCCTGGCTGGTAAATGCATAGGCCTCTGCCGCCCCGTCTGCGAGCTTCTTACTATTGACTATAAAACGATAAGCCGTCTCCAGCTCTACATCTTCCCCTTCACGAAGCTCTGCCTTTTCGATCTCTTCCGTTTCAAACTGCAGGAAAGAAAGCTCTTTGGCTCTGGACGCCTCATCCTGATCTGCCTCTTCCAGTTCTTTCATCCAGCTCCGGTACTCCCGGTAGTTTTCAGTTATCTTTTTTTTCAGTTCACTGATTTCATCCTTGGCAAATGCATCCACAATTGCCAGATGATTCTTCTTGTAGAGAAGTGACTGATGCTCGTGCTGTCCGTGAATGTCTATCAGCACCGATGCCACTTCTTTTAAAAGTGTCATCGTCACAGTCTCTCCATTGATCCGGCTTACACTTCTGCCTTCCATCAGACGTCTGGAGAGAACTACCATTCCATCTTCCGGGTAGACATCCAGTTCTTTCAGCCTGTGCAGTTGCTTTGCATTTTCAATCTGAAAATTCAATTCAACAAATCCATATTCTGCTCCTTTGCGGAGCATATCTTTGCTGTATCTGGCTCCAAGCGCCAGATTGACAGATCCTAAAATAATAGATTTACCTGCTCCTGTCTCACCGGTCAGAATATTCAGTCCGTCTTTTAACTCTACTTCGATCTCATCGATCAATGCAAGATTTTTCACATATAAACGTTGTAACATGCAGCCTCCTACAAGACAATTTTTCGAATCTTATCCATCACTTTCACAGTATCTTCCACACTTCTGACTGCACACATGATCGTATCATCCCCCGCAATACTTCCGACAATCTCTGTCCATTTCATTGCATCCAGCGCAGCACATACTGCCATTGCCATTCCTGCAACTGTTTTGATCACAAGAATATTCTGTGCCATGTCCATAGATACATATCCGTCTCTTAGAATACGGATATATTTTTCACTCATGCCATTTTCCGTCCCCTGATGGATTGCATAACACTGCTTTCCATTTTCAGACGGAACTTTTGTCAACTTCAGATCACGGATATCCCGTGACACCGTTGCCTGCGTAACTTTGAATCCTTCCTTATTCAGATGATCTGCAAGTTCTTCCTGCGTCTCGATCTGAAATTTACTAATCAGTTCAATAATTTTCGCATGTCTGTTTACTTTCATGACCATTAATTTCCTTTCATTTTTCTACGCAATGTTTCCAGAAAACTGACTTTATTCAGTCTTAAGATCTCTGTTCTGGTAGCGGATCTGCGGATGGTAATCCGCTCTCCTGTATGCATCATAAGCATCTGGGTTCCGTCAAAAGATACCAGCACTTCCTCTTCTGTACCGTTTCTGCCTTCTCCGATCTCAATCTCAATCTCATCTTCACCGGATAAAATCACACTGCTCGTATTCAGTGCATGCGAACAGATCGGTGTGACTACAAGCAACGATGCTGTCGGTTCTACGATCGGTCCGCCCGCAGAGAGATTGTATGCGGTAGAGCCGGTCGGTGTCGAGATAATGATTCCGTCCGCTTCATAGCAGTTCAGCAATTCTCCATTTACCCATATACGGAAATGAATGATGCGAATTCCACCGTTTCTTGATACAACAATATCATTCAGTGCAACATCCTTCACAGACGCTCCGTATACTGCTTCCAGCATCATTCTGGATTCCAGCGTATATTCTCCTCTCAATAGCTTCTCAATGGATTCATCCAGATCTGCAAGCTCTACTTCTGTCAGATAACCGAGTGTTCCCATATTTACCCCAAGCATCGGAACATCCCTGTCATGCAGAATCCTTGCAGCTTCGATAAAACTGCCATCGCCTCCAATTACGATCACACAGTCAATACCATCCGGAATACTCTCTTCAATTATTTTCTTTTCTTCATCTTTACGACAAACCGAACAGGTTTTGCCGTAATCTTCGATTATTTTTTTTATGTGTCTTGTCACAGAATGATCTTTGTCTTTTCCATCATTCGTGACAATGAATATATGCTCCATATCTGTTACCTGTATTATTTGGTCAGGGATTCAAATGCACGCTTTGTTATTGCTTCTATATCGAAATTTTCTGAAATCTCTGCCTGTCCTTTACTTTTTTTCAAGTGTACAAGGTACTCAATATTTCCCTCCGGTCCGCGGATCGGTGAAAATTCCAGTTCCAGTACATCAAAACCGATGGAAACTGCATATGCCGTAACCATCTCAATGACTTCTACATGGGTACTTCGTTCTCTTACGACACCTTTTTTTCCGACTTTCTCTCTTCCTGCCTCGAACTGTGGTTTGATAAGCGCAACAATCTCCCCGTCTTCCGTCAGATAATTGTAGATCGGAAGAAGCACTTTCGTAAGCGAAATAAATGACACATCAATGGACGAAAACTGTACCGGTTCCCCAATATCTTCCGGTGTCACGTAACGGATATTTGTCTTTTCCATGCAGACAACACGGTCATCCTGTCTTAATTTCCAGTCAAGCTGACCACGTCCGACATCAATCGCAAATACTTTGACTGCACCATTCTGTAGCATACAGTCTGTAAATCCACCTGTTGAAGATCCGACATCCGTGCATGTCTTTCCTTTTACACTAACGTCAAAATTCTTCAGTGCTTTTTCGAGTTTCAATCCGCCGCGGCTGACGTATGGCAGTGTATGTCCGCGCACTTCAATCTTGCTTTCTTCTTTAAATAATGTTCCCGGTTTGTCTTCTTTCTGGTCATACACATAGACATTACCGGACATGATGATCGCCTTGGCTTTTTCTCTGGACGCCGCCAGATTACGCTTTACAAGCAAGACATCCAAACGTTCTTTCATATCTGTAACTCCTTATATGTTTCCATGATTTTCTCTGTCACTGACTGTGCATCAATACCAGTCTCTTTGCGAAGCACTTCCACACTTCCATGTTCTACATAATTATCCGGAAGTGCAATCGGCAGAACGTGGCAGGAAAGCTGTTTTCTCGCTGCACATTCCAGCACCTGCATTCCATAGCCGCCAGTTATAACATTTTCTTCCAGTACAGCGATCAGTTTATGATTTTTTGCAAGCCTTGCAATACATTCTTCATCTATCGGCTTTACAAAACGTCCGTTTACGAGCGTGCAGGAATACCCTGCATCTTTGAGATTCTTTCGTACTTTTACCGCTTCTTCAAACATATGTCCCATACTGATGAGTGCGATCCCACTCTCCTCGCAGATCATCTCGCTTTTGCCATATTCGATCGGTGCACGATATTCAACATACTGATCGTACGCTGCACCTCTTGGATAACGGATTGCAACCGGGCCGTCAGATTTCAGTGCAAAGCGAAGCATGTCTGCCAGTTCCCATTTATGTTTAGGTGACATCACTGTCATATTCGGAATACTGCTTAAAAATGACAGGTCAAAAATTCCCTGATGTGTCTCTCCGTCACTTCCGACCAGTCCTGCTCGGTCAACGGCAAATACAACAGGAAGCTTCTGAAGTCCCACGTCATGGATGATCTGGTCATATGCTCTCTGCAGAAAAGAAGAATAAACCGCCACAACCGGGCGCATGCCTCCCGCTGCAAGTCCTGCCGCAAATGTCACAGCATGCTCTTCTGCAATTCCTACATCAAAAAAGCGATCAGGGAACATACTATGGAAACGGGCCAACCCGGTTCCATCTTCCATTGCAGCTGTAATTGCTGTAATGTCCGGATTCTCTTTTGCTTCTGCACACATAACTTTTCCAAACACATCGGTATAGGTATCCTTTTTCTTCTTCTCTGATACCTCACCTGTCGCAATGTCAAACGGGCTAATGCCATGAAATTTGCCTGGATGCTCTTCTGCCGGCGTATAACCTTTGCCTTTCTTCGTCAGAACATGGACAAGAACCGGTCCTTCTATTCTCCGTGCTTCGGAAAATACACGGCAAAGCGTAGGAAGATCATGTCCTTTTACCGGTCCGAGATATGTAATTCCCATATCTTCAAAAAACATACCCGGAACGATCAGCTGTTTGATACTGCTCTTCGTCCGGCGGATCTGTTCGATCAGAGAATCCCCGACCTTCGGGATCTTCTCAAGCGTCGTTGTCACGCCTTTCTTCAACCCGGTATAAAAATCTGCTGTCCGGATCTTTGCCAGATATCTGGACATTCCTCCGACATTTTCAGAGATCGACATATGATTGTCATTCAGCACAATAATAAAATTACTGTTCAACTGGGACGCATTATTAAGCGCCTCAAACGCCATTCCACCCGTCATCGAACCGTCACCGATCACGGAAATCACACTATAGTCTTCTCCTTTCAGGTCTCTCGCTCTTACATAGCCAAGACCTGCTGATATGGACGTAGAGCTGTGTCCGGTATCAAATGCATCACAATCGCTCTCCTTACGCTTCGGGAACCCACTCATGCCGCCGTATTTACGCAGGTTTTCAAAACCATCTTTTCTTCCGGTCAGAATCTTATGGGTATAAGACTGGTGTCCGACATCCCAGATAATCTTATCTTCCGGCATTTGGAATACAAGGTGCATTGCCATTGTAAGCTCTATAACGCCAAGATTCGATGCGAGATGTCCACCTGTCTTGCTGACCGTCTCTACAAGAAATTCACGAATCTCCTCTGCCAGTACCGGGAGTTCCTCTTTTTTTAAATTCTTTATATCATTTGCTTTCTGAATTCGTTCCAACATCACGAACGTCCTCTCTTATTTCACTCTATGGATCAGTTTGATGATCAACTCTTCCAGATAATCATTCTCTCCCGGAAGTTCATGTAAAAGAGCAATTGCTTCTTTTGATCTTTCTTCTACAACTGCTGATGCTTTCTCTATACCATACAGAGTTACATATGTAGTCTTCTCATTCTTCTCATCACTGTGGATTGGCTTTCCAAGCACTTCTTCCGTACTTGTCACATCCAAAATGTCATCCTGTACCTGGAATGCGATACCGATATTCGATGCCATCTGCTCAACTTTTTCAAGCTCCTCATCTGTAGCACCTGCAAGGATCGCTCCAACCATCATAGATGCTTCGATCAGTGCAGACGTCTTCAGTTCATAGATCGTATCCAATACTTCCCTGTCGATCTGTTTTCCGGTCTCTTTTACATCAATGACCTGTCCTCCGATCATTCCATGAATGCCGGCTTTTTCCCCCAACACCTGAAGTGCTTTTCCAATCTTAAGGCTGTCCTGAGGACAAAGCTCAAATGCGTGAAATGCAGTCTCAAATGCATAATTTAAAAGTGCATCTCCCGCAAGGATTCCCATATCTTCGCCATACACAACATGGGTAGTCTTTCTACCTCTTCTGTAATCGTCATTATCCATCGCCGGCAGATCGTCATGCACAAGGGAATACGTGTGAATCATCTCAATTGCTGCCATAAACGGTTCGATTGCTTTCATTGTTCCTCCAAAAAGCCGGAATACTTCCTGCATCATCATCGGACGAAGCCTCTTGCCACCTGCCATCAGACTATATTCCATAGCCTCCGTGATAATCTTCTGATAACCACTCTGCACCGGCAGATATTCCCGCAGTAATTGTTCTATCTCTATTACCTTTTCCTGTTGTAACTGTGCAAAATTATTGTTCAAACTCATGCGTTTCTCCTTCATTATCCAGCACCAGTATCTTTTTCTCTACTTTATCTATCTTTTCATTACACATCTTAAGTGTATCCACGCCTTTATGATACAGTGCAAAAGCTTCTTCCAAAGAGACCTCACCCTGCTCCATCTCCCGGATCACATCTTCCAGTTGTGTAAATAACTTTTCCAGAGTCTGTTCTTTCTCAGCCATGTCTCTCCTCCCTCGTCTCTTCTGCACATACTTTGATCGTACCATCCGTGACATAGATTGTAAGCTCATCTCCCACGTCTACCTGTCCGATTCTTTTCACTGCTTTTCTGTCTGCTGTTTCTACGTAAGAAAATCCTTGATTCAGCTTTTCAAGCGGAGACAGCTTCTTCATTTTCTCCAGATCAACCGTAAAGCGCATCTTATTCTTCTGCAGACTGTTCTCCATAAGAAGACGCAGTTTCTCTTCGTAATCTACTATGCGTTGTCTGTAATCACGCACCTGATTTTCCGGATGGAGATACATAAGCTTCGTCTGATATTCCCGCAGACGCAGACGCTGCATACGAATCTGCTGTTCCAGAAGTCTTGTAGCTTTCTCACGATATTCAATCATCGTCCGTTCTGTCAAGCGATAGTCATAAACTGCAAGTTCTGCAGCCGCAGACGGTGTCGGTGCCCGAAGATCCGCCACATAGTCAGCGATTGTCGTGTCTGTCTCATGTCCGACTGCGGAAATCACAGGTGTCTCACATTCAAAAATCGCTCTTGCAACGGCTTCTTCGTTAAACGCCCACAGATCTTCGATCGATCCGCCTCCACGTCCAACAATCATTACATCTACGCCATATGCATCCAGTGTCTGTATTCCTGTAACAATACTCTGCACTGCACCTTCGCCCTGCACAAGCGCCGGATACAGGATCAGCTGTACAAATGGATTCCGCCGCGCAGAAATATTCATAATATCCCGGATCGCAGCGCCGGTCGGTGCTGTCACGATTCCAACAGTTTTCACAAAAGACGGAATCGTTTTCTTATATTCAGGGGCGAACATCCCCATCTCACCAAGCTCCTGTTTCAGTGCCTGAAAACGTTCATAGAGTACTCCTTCGCCATCCAGACGAATCTCTCTTGCATAAAGCTGGTAAGAACCACTTCTTTCATAAACACTGATTCCGCCAAATACAACAACCTGCTGTCCTTCTCTCATATGAAAAGCGAGCCCGCCTCGCTGCCCGGCAAACATAACGCAGGCAATCGTTCCGGACTCGTCCTTTAACGAAAAATATATATGTCCCGATGTGTGGTATTTACAGTTGGATACTTCGCCTTTTACATAGATACGGTTCAGCATATAATCCTGCGTAAACATATTTTTAATGTATGCATTTACCTGTCTGACCGTATATACGTTCTGTGTCATGCTACACCTCTTCTACGCCTTTGCCAGTTTTGCAAGCACGCCATTTACGAAAGACGGACCTTCGTCACTGCTGTATTTTTTAGCAAGTTCTACTGCCTGATCGATCGCAACACCAACCGGAACCTCATCGTCCCATTTCATCTCATAGACTGCGACACGCAGGATGCTTAAGTCTACTTTGTTCATACGACTTGTCTTCCAGCCTTTCGTATGTGTATTGAGCAGCGCATCAATCTCTTCTCTCTTCTCGGCAATATGTTCTGCTTTCTCACGGATGTACTCCATGTCTCTTTCTTTTACATCATCCAGCTGTTCAAAATAAAGCTGAATCTGCTCCGGAATCTCTTCGCCTTCATTAAAATCCAGTCCGAAAACCATCCGGAAAATGTGTTCTCTTAATTCTGATCTTCTCACTTAGTCTTCCTCCGGTACTTTCACGCCTGCAACGCGAATATTCACATCTGCAACTTCCAGTCCTGTCATGTTCTCGATGGAAGATTTGACCTTCTCCTGTACTTTTACAGAAATGTCTTTGACTCCATATCCGTATAATAAATTGAGTGTCAGGGATACTGTAACAATACCGTCCAGAACATCTACTTTCACACCTTTGGAAAGAGACTTCATTCCAAGCTTACTGATCAGTTCTCTTGTTGCATTGCCTGCCATAGAAGCAACACCCTCTACTTCCATCGCAGCCAGTCCTGCGATGATTGCAACAACTTCATCTGCAATCTTCACTTCTCCGATGTTGGCGTCATTTTTTATTGTATAAGCATTTCTTTCTTCTTTTCCCATTTCAGAAACCTCCTGTCTGGTTTATTCGTTCTTATCATTATAACAAATTTCTATTCTTTTGCAAATAGCCAGCACAAAAAACTTCCATCTGCCGACTTCCTTTTCTCACAATCTCCCGGATTAAGATCTTCCAAACTCCTCCAGTATCAGTCCGTCGTTTCTCTCCTGTGTCATACGGATGCTCCACTCATTTACAAACAGAAGCAGCGGTCTTCCTTTGAGATCCTTGATCTTCTTCATATCAGATGTTCCGGAAAGTTTGTCCATATCCACTTCCTCATTGCCGATCCAGCGGATGTATTCATATGGAAGACTGTCCATACGGATCTCTACGTTATACTCATTCTCCAGACGATATTTTAATACGTCAAACTGCAGAACACCGACAACGCCGACGATAATCTCTTCCATGCCTGTATTGTATTCCTGGAAGATCTGAATCGCACCTTCCTGCGCAATCTGGTTGACCCCCTTGATAAACTGTTTTCTCTTCATCGTATCTACCTGACGGACTCTTGCAAAATGCTCCGGTGCAAATGTCGGGATACCTTCATATGCATACCTCTTTGCTGAAGTCGTCAGTGTATCACCGATTGAGAAAATGCCCGGATCAAACACACCGATAATGTCTCCGCCATAAGCTTCCTGCACCAGATGTCTCTCGCTAGCCATCATCTGCTGTGGCTGCGACAGACGGACCTTCTTGCCGCCCTGAATATGGAACACATCCATTCCTGCCTCGAATTTACCGGAACAGATACGCATAAATGCGATACGGTCTCGGTGCGCCTTGTTCATATTTGCCTGGATTTTAAATACAAATGCCGAGAAATCTCCTTCCTCCATCGGATCAATGAGACCTGCATCTGATTTTCTCGGAAGCGGTGAAGTTGTCATTGCAAGGAAATGCTGAAGGAATGTCTCTACACCGAAGTTCGTAAGTGCAGATCCGAAAAATACCGGTGAAAGTTCTCCTTTGCTGACCAGCTCCTGATCGAACTCGGCTCCTGCACCGTCCTGCAGTTCAATCTCTTCTTCTAACTGGCTCTTCTGATCCGCTGTAATAAGATCTGCAATCTCCGGATCGTCAATGTCGATTTTGCGCACCTCACCTTGTGTTGTTCCTTTTCTTGTATCTGAGAACAGCTCGACTTTCTTTGTATTTCTGTCATAGACACCGCGGAACTCCTTACCGGAACCGATTGGCCAGTTTACCGGACAGGTTGCGATTCCCAGCTCGTTCTCGATATCATCTAATAATTCAAATGTATCCATCGCTTCGCGGTCCATCTTATTGATAAAAGTAAAAATCGGGATATGACGCATCGTACATACTTTGAACAGTTTTCTTGTCTGCGCCTCTACACCTTTGGATGCATCAATGACCATTACAGCTGAGTCTGCCGCCATCAGAGTACGGTAGGTATCCTCCGAGAAATCCTGATGTCCCGGTGTATCCAGGATGTTGATACAGAATCCATCATAATTAAACTGTAATACCGATGAAGTTACAGAAATACCTCTTTCCTTCTCAATCTCCATCCAGTCTGATACTGCATGCTTTGCTGTTGCCTTTCCCTTGACACTTCCTGCCTGGTTAATGGCTCCTCCGTAAAGCAGGAACTTCTCTGTTAAAGTTGTCTTACCTGCATCGGGATGGGAAATAATTGCAAACGTTCTTCGTTTTTTAATCTCATTTGTTATTTCATTTGTTATCTCTGACATATATTCCAACACTCCTACATTAGTATATCCGTTTATAGACACTGTTAGTCAGTATAACATATCCTCTGCAAATGCTCAAACAAAAATCCCGCTGCTGCGGGATTTTCCATATATTTTATTCTATTTTTTACTGCCTGCCGGTGTGATCACAATATTTTCAGCTGCCATTCCGGTCTTCCTTATAACAATGTCTTCAATTTGTGCCCGGTTTGCTTCACTTAATTCTTTGGCATTTACCACAACATCTGCGGATTCTTCGGAAAGACTGACTACACTGTCTGTAAATCCTTTGGCAGAAAGCATCGTCTCCGCAGCTGCCTCTTTTTCTGCAATTTTTGTAAGCTCAACCATTTCATTTACCGCTTTTTTCTTCTGCTCTCCTGTCAGTTGTTTATTGTCTATGATCTCCTGCAGGGACTCTTTATTTTTAGCCCGCACCTGTTCTCTTGTGATCTTTGCCTGTGATACGATGGATGTGGCATCTCCTCCTGTCAGTACCGCCTCGCCCGGCGTACTCGTCTGCGCTTCATTATCCCCGTCCTGACTCTTAATATCCGAGGATGCACTCTGACTGTCCTCCTGTGAAATATCCAGAAGTTCCTGACTTGCCACTTCACTTCCTGTCTCACTGGATTTTGCCTTATCCGGGAACAGGCGTCCGGAATAATTCAAATATCCTGCTACCGCTATCATCACCGCCAGCGCTGCAATGATCACCTGATTTTTCTTAAACACTCGTTTCACGTTCTCTCCTCCTGCCTTTTATGGTTTCTGATTCTTTTTCATTATTCTAATCTTATGCGTGTCTATTCCAAATAATGCCTGCACCGCTTCCGTAATATGTTTAGCTACTTCAGGATTATCACCCCCTGTGGCAAGCACGACAACACCTTCAACCTGCGGTGTCAGTTCTTTCGTTACATATGGGCTGTCTCCATTACTGTTTTGCTTTTTATATACCGTTTCTTCAGACAGGGAATCTTTATCTGTCGTACGCTCTCCGCCCTGATGATCGGACTCTTTTACCTGCTCACTCTGGGTGTCACAATCTTTCTCTATCACTTTTTCCGCTGTTGATGCAAGTGTCAGCATCACTTTCACTTCCCCGGCGCCATCCATCTGCGACAACATTTCTTCCAGTTCCTGTTCCATCTCTTTTGTATAACTTTCACGGTCTGTTATCACACTCTGCCCGGTTCTGCTTCCGACAGTTTTCCTATTTTCTTTTTCCTTACCGGCAGGCAATGTAATAACTAATAAGAGTACTCCGGTAAGAAACAGGATCAGAAGCTGGTCTTTCTTCAGTTTTTTCCCTTTACACAGCAATTCTTTTAACATCTTAAGGTTGAACTTCAATCTCTTTCACCTCTATTTTTTTCTGCTCATCCTGCGCTTTCCCGTTTTCTGCTGCATCTGCTGTTTCCGTCATCTGCTTCCGGACTTTTGTTTCTGTCTTCTGAAGCTTATCCTGAAACTCCTGCCAGTCTGCATCCTGCAAAATCTCTGTCTTCAAGTCGCCTGCGTGCAACGTCTTAAGGACCGGGGTAAGAAGCAGTGCAATCAACACAAGTCCTGTAAAAAAACGGATATATTTCCGGTAATCGCTGTCCGGAAGCATTTGTAAAAGGGCCGTTACAAGAACCAGATAAAAGCTTAAGTTCTTCACCCATTCATAGATTTTATCGATCATTTTTCCTCCTATTCTCCGGTTGTAGCTGCGACCACAACAATTGTCAGAAGAAATAAAAGCCCTGTTGTAAACAGCACACGCATAAAAAGCCGTAGTCCGTCTCCCACACTTTCAATACAGCCAATCACACGCGCATCGGAAACCGGCTGCAGAAGAGCCGCCGTGAATTTATAAAGTAGCACGACCAGCCCGACTTCTACGAGCGGAACCAAACATAAGAGTACCGCAAACAGTGCGCCCACAACTCCAATTCCATTTTTGACCAGTACGAGTGTACCGATCGTCACTTCCGCAGCGCCGCCCAGAAGATCCCCCACACCCGGTATGGCTTCCATTCCTCTTGTCACAAGACTCTGCTTCACATCATCGACGGACGGACCGATCAGTCCCTGCACCAGATTCCATCCGACTACAGCAGCCAACATTGTCCGGAGCGTCCAGGAAACAAGCATTTCCAGAAAGCCGGCAAATTTGCTCAGATAATCTTCTTTCGACAGATAATTGAGCAGTCTCAGTATCATGTAAATATGGATCATCGGCAGCAGGATCTTGGCAATTAAAAGTTCTACCAGATAAATAATAAAAAGCACAAGCTGATAAAATGCGATCGCTGTTACACTGCCTTTCGCAATCGCTACAGCAAGAAAATACAGCGGGCAGAATACACCCATAAATGCAGTCAGTCCTTCTACACCGGTGCTTACCCATTCCGTTACCGCAAGAAATACTTTCAGACACAATGCGATCAGCAAAAGATACAGAACATAGAAGCTGGTTTCTGAAAGCTGGCCGCTTTCAAACACCTGTGAAAAATTATGAAACAATGCCGCCAGAAATGCCAGAAATACAATCGGAATCAGATATTTTCTTCCGCTTTCCACAGCCTGAAAAAACTTGTCTCTTAACATTTTTCCTGCCTGGCTTAAAAAATCTTCATAATCCCCTTCTGTAATTTTCCGGAGCATCTCTTCTAAATTATAATTCTTTTCCGGAAACATCTGATCTATGTAGTTCTGCATCTCATCAAAGGAAAACTGCTGTATCCATTTTTCTGTCTCTGCCTGTGCATCTTCTGATATTCCTGTTTCATATGCCGGTTCTGCTGCATACACATATTCCATCTGAAAACCTGCCGGAAATCCAGTCAGCAGCATAAACAGGATTGTAAGTCCAGGTACTATTTTCCCACAGCGCATCTTTTTCTGTTTAACCTTTCTTCTCATGACAACACCTTCCGGATCGTGTCCAGAATCGCAAGAAGCACCGGAAAACTAAGTACCATGATTGCAAGTTTCCCGAAAATCTCAATCTGTCTTGCAATCGTCTGATATCCCGCATCTTTGCAAATGTTCGATGCAAATTCTGCCACATAAGTAATTCCAAGCATTTTGAACAATGTTCCCATATACATATCATCAACCGATATATATGTACCGATTTTTCGTATTACTTCCGCGATTGTTTCTATTTTCTCGAGTACAGAAAAGAAAATAAGAAGACTCAGCGCTATGCTGATATAGATTCCATACTCCGGTTTCTGCGCTTTAAACTGCACAGCAAGAAGCATACCTGCAACAGCAGCTGCGCAAATCTGTATGATACTCATATGCCCCCTTCTTTCCTACAGGTAAAATAACTGCCGGATATTCTGAAACAACTGGTAAATGTATGGCACGATCCAGAACAATACAAGCAGAAGTCCTGCAAAGCTTGTTAAAAATGCCTGTTCTTCCCTGCCACTATGTTTCAGCACCTGACTGAGTACCGATACTAAAATTCCGACAGCCGCAATCTTAAATATCAGATTTACATCCATCTCTTCCTCCTTCAGATCAGAAGCACGACTGTCAGAATCCCGCCCATGATCCCCATAAGATAATAAAGTCTCATCTTCGTGTACATCTGTTTCTGTATCTGCCTTAACGATTCCTCCACTTTCTCTTCATACAGCTCCAGAGAACGGATCTGCATCTTAAGATCCAGATTTCCAAGTCTTGCACCGACTTCTTTCAGATTCTCTTTTTCTTTTCTTGAAATCATCAGACCCACAAGACAGACATCTGCCGATTCCTGCCATATTTTTACGAATCGTTTTTCTTTTTTACATCGCATTTCATTTCTCATCATAAGAAGCCAGTTACGGTACGGATCTTCACATTTTTCTGCAACGGATGCAAACACTTCTTCCAGGCTGGACCTGGCATAGCAGATCTCACTTTTTAATAAAGAAATAAGATACCGTATCTTTTGCAGTTCTTCGTATTCCTCACGAATCTTATGTGCATGCCTTGTCCCTTCCATGGAAGCCGAGAAAAGAATAAGAAAAGCGCCTATGGCTTTCCACATTTTTCATCACCTGCCATGCCGGTATAGCCCGCTGTGTTGGACTGTCCGACAAAAGAATACAGTGTATTCCCCCTGTCATCATAGATGCCGCCAACTTCACCGGCTTTTCCTTCTCCTGATAAGACAATATATCTTTCAAAACGCTTCTGTTTGATCAATGTGCCAAGTACCGGCTTTCTCTTCACTTCCTGCATGGATTCTCCATGTACGGTCGCAAGCATTTTGCAGCCACAGTGCATTGCATACTCTATGGCATGTACATCCTGCGCCGTGCCGATTTCATCAACTGCTACGACTTCCGGTGTCATGGAACGGATGAGCATGATCATTCCTTCTGCCTTCGGGCAGGCGTCCAGGATGTCTGTCCGCATCCCGACATGATTCTGCGCAACGCCCTGATAACATCCTCCGATTTCCGAACGTTCATCTACAATACCCACTGTTTTCCCGCTGATGTATGTATTCCCTTCCGAAATCTGCCTCACAATATCACGCAGAAGTGTTGTTTTTCCCTGTCCCGGCGGTGACACGATCAGGGTGTGAAAAAGCGATCGGTTTCGTGTTATATATGGAAAAATCCAATCGGCACATCCCATCACTTCATGGGCTATCCGGATATTTACGGACGAAATATATTTTAGATTCTTCACATGCCCTCCTTCTAAAATCGCCTGTCCTGCAAAACCAATCCTGTGCCCGCCCTCCACAGTCAGAAATCCCTGCCTCATCTCTTCTTCGTATGCATACAGCGAATAATGGCTCACATATTCCAGCAATTCCCGCACTTCTTCTTTTGTCGCAATATAAGGTCTCCCCCACTCATCTTTCAGCATATATTCCCTGCCATCCTGAAAATAAAAAACCGGCTTCTCAATGCGTACTTTGATCTCCTGCAGTTTTTCATAATCTTTCACGATCTTCTGCATCTGGATTCTTAATTTCCCCGGTAGTAACGATAAGATACATTCTTCTTTCATGTTTTGTCCACCTCTTATCTCCAATATATGCCCGGGACAGTTATTTATTCCTGAAATCCACAAAGGACCGTACCGGATAACCCGGCACGGTCCTTATTTATCATACTGTCTTTTATTTTACAACGTATCACGCAGCAATTTATTCTGCAACATCTTTCATGCTGAATGAAAATCTTCCCATCTTGTCTTTTCCAAGGCATACAACTTTGACTTTATCGCCAAGTGTCAACACATCTTCAACATGGTTTACACGCTCTTTGGAAATCTTGGAAATGTGAACCATTCCTTCTTTTCCCGGTGCAAACTCAATAAATGCTCCAAATTCTTTGATACTGATAACATGTCCTTCCAGAACCTGTCCTGCTTCATAATCTGTAACAATGATGTGAATCAGCTTCTGTGCTTCTTCCATGCTCTTGGCATCTGTTCCGCAGATAGATACTGCTCCGTCATCTGTAATATCAATCTTCACACCAGTCTGCTCGATGATCGCATTGATCGTCTTGCCTCTCTGTCCAACAACATCACCGATCTTCTGAGGATCGATCTGCATCTGGATAATCTTCGGTGCAAATTCACCAACCTCTGTTCTCGGCTCTGCGATTGCTTTTGACATACACTCATCCATGATGAACAGACGAGCCTGTCTTGTACGTGCGATTGCTTCCTCAACGATCGGTCTTGTAAGTCCGTGGATCTTAATATCCATCTGGATTGCTGTGATACCCTTCTTTGTACCAGTTACCTTAAAGTCCATATCACCAAAGAAGTCTTCCAGTCCCTGTATATCTGTAAGTACCAGATAATCATCATCTGTATCTCCTGTTACAAGTCCGCATGAGATACCTGCAACCATAGCTTTAATCGGAACACCTGCAGCCATAAGTGACATACAAGATGCACATGTAGAAGCCATTGATGTAGATCCGTTAGACTCAAATGTCTCGGATACGGTACGGATTGCATACGGGAACTCTGTCTCACTCGGAAGCACCGGAACCAATGCACGCTCTGCAAGTGCTCCATGTCCGATCTCACGACGTCCCGGTCCTCTGGATGGTCTTGTCTCTCCAACAGAGTATGACGGGAAGTTATAGTGATGCATATAACGCTTTGTTGTCTCTTTTTCATCCAGTCCGTCAAGTCTCTGTGCCTCTGACAGTGGAGCCAGTGTGCAGATATTACAGATCTGTGTCTGTCCACGTGTAAACATAGCAGAACCATGTACTCTAGGAATCAGATCTACTTCTGCAGCAAGTGGACGAATCTGGTCGATTGCTCTTCCATCCGGACGCTTGTGATCTTTCAGGATCATCTTGCGGACAGTCTTCTTCTGATACTGGTAAATTGCATCTCCAAGAACAGCAAGCCATTCTTCATTATCAGCAAACGCTTCCTCTAACTTATCTGTAATCTGACGGATATTTTCTTCTCTTACCTGTTTATCATCTGTAAATACAGCTTCCTCCATAGTCTCCGGCGGTACGATTTCTTTGATTGCTGCAAATAATTCTTCCGGAATCGCAAAGCTCTCATAGCTGTGTTTTTCTTTTCCGCATTCTGCAACGATTGTATCAATAAATGCGATTACTTTCTGGTTCACTTCATGAGCTGCGTAAATCGCTTCGACCATCTGTGCTTCCGGAACTTCATTCGCTCCTGCTTCGATCATGATAACTTTCTCTCTTGTAGATGCAACCGTCAGCGCCATATCAGATATTTCTTTCTGTTCTGCTGTCGGATTAAATACAAATTCACCGTCAACCAGTCCAACCTGTGTTGTAGAGATCGGTCCGTCAAACGGGATATCAGAAATTGTAGTCGCAATTGCTGCTCCAAGCATAGCTGTCAACTCCGGTGAACAATCCTGATCTACAGAAAGTACCAGGTTCTCCAATGTAACATCATTACGGTAATCCTTTGGGAACAGTGGTCGCATCGGACGGTCGATAACACGGCATGTCAGGATCGCATTCTCAGATGCTTTTCCTTCTCTTTTGTTAAATCCTCCCGGGATCTTACCTACGGAATACATTCTCTCATTATATTCTACACTTAACGGGAAGAAATCGATTCCTTCTCTTGGCTTCTCAGAAGCAGTTGCTGTACAAAGTACAGTTGTATCACCATAGTGCATTAAAACTGCACCGTTCGCCTGCTTCGCTACTCTACCAACATCTACGCGAAGTGTTCTTCCGGCTAATTCCATCTCATACTTCTTATACATAGTATTCTCCTTTTATCTTCATTCATCTGTTCTGCGAAAGAAGGATACCGAAACTACTGAAAAAGACACTCTCTTTTCGCTACCACCGGACAATATCCTTTTCAGTGGTCTCGGATTATATCTCCCTCGTCCACAATCCAATATATTATAGCATATCTTATGTAAATACACCATATCTTTTTTCTACAAAAAATTCCGACTGCATAACGCAATCGGAATTTTTATTAAAATCATTATTATTTTCTAAGTCCAAGTTTCTCGATCAGAGCACGATATCTGTTGATATCTGTCTTCTTCAGGTATGCAAGAAGTCCTCTTCTCTGTCCTACCATCTTAAGAAGTCCTCTTCTTGAGTGATGATCCTTCGGGTTAGCTTTGAAATGATCTGTCAGGTCATTGATTCTTGCTGTCAGGATAGCTACCTGTACTTCCGGTGAACCTGTATCTCCTGCTGTTCTTCCAAAGTCTTTAATGATCTGTTCTTTCTGTTCTTTTGAAACCATTGTGATTTCCTCCTTTTAATTCTCTTAATTATCGCCTGGTATTAAGCAACGGTTGGAGTATCCTGTTACCGAACACCGGCTGTTCATACCAGATGAGTATAACACAACACTTATCCTCTGTAAAGGATTATTTTACTCTTCTTCTTCATCAGATTTGTATTCATCCGGTACCAATATCGCAAATGCGATATTGGTTCCATGGTCGGCTACACGCTCCAGACCGGATACTGCATCTGCAAAGATCATTCCTGCTTCCGGTGTACATTTGTTCTTCGTCAGCCGCTTGATATGTGATCTTTGCAGTTTCTTTTCCAGCTCATCAATGGCATCTTCCAGTTCCAGAATCTCACGCATATGTTCTTGATTTCCATTTGTAAACATATCCAATGCATATTCCAGAAGTGTCTGTACCGACTTCATCATATCATTCATCTGACGTATCGCCTTATCGCTTAATTTTACGCCGGAATCAATTCTCTCTCTTGCAGCCTCAGCCATATTTTCTGCATGATCACCGATTCTTTCAATATCATTTACTACATGGAACAGTCCTCCCAGCTTATCTGCATCTGCAGTCGGAAGTTCCAGCTCATTTGCTCTCACAAGGTAATCCGTGATCTTACTGTTCATAAAATCAATATATTTTTCGGTTTTGTATACCTTTTCAATTGCTTCTCCGTCCAGCTCACAGAGTGCATGCATGGACAGTTCCAGATTGCTCATTGCAACCTTTCCCATATGCTCGATCTCATGGATTGCATCCATAACTGCCGTTGCAGGTGACATCATAGACTGTTTGATATAATTCAGTTCATACTCATCTTCGTCTGTATCATCATTTCCCGGAACTACTTTGTAAGTCAGCTTCACGATCCAGCCCATAAACGGGAACAACATAGCCACTTCTATGATTTTCATCAGAGAATGTGTATTGGCAACCGCACGTGCCACATTTCCACCGGAAATTCCAAGCAGTGCACCTGTGATTGGTTTGGTAAATATAAAGATCACAGTAAACATAATTGCAGATCCGATCACGTTAAATAAGAAATGAATCATCGCTGCTCTCTTTGCATCTTTTCTTCCGTTCAGGCTGGCAAGAAGTGCAGACACGCAAGAACCGATGTTACAGCCAAGAATTACAAACGGACAGATCATAAACTGGATCAGATTCTGTGATGCCATCAAAATAATAATACCAACCGTTGCCGAAGAGCTCTGCAAAATAGAAGTCGCAATAAATCCGACAAGGATCGCAATAAACGGACTGCTTAAAGAGCTTAAAAATTCTTTTACAACCGGTGACTGTTTTACAATGGTCAAGGATTCACCCATAACTTTCAGCCCCATAAACAAAATACCAAATCCCAGAATCACATCACCGGCTCTCTGCACCTTCTGGTTCTTACAGAACATGGACATAATCACACCGATGATTACAAATAGTGGCGCTATGTCCGACAGATTAAATGCAATCAACTGTCCGGTGATTGTAGTTCCGATATTGGCTCCCAGAATAATTCCGGTTGCCTGCATCAGATTCATCAGTCCGGAGTTTACAAAACTCACGACCATAACTGTTGTAGCATTGGATGACTGGATGATCGCTGTAAAGATCATACCTACCAGCAGTCCGATAAATCTGTTTTTTGTAAAGACTGCCAGAATACTTCTCATTTTGGCGCCGGCTGCTTTTTCAAGGCTTTCGCTCATCTGGCTCATACCATATAAAAACAGTCCAAGTCCGCCAAACAGAGAAAATATAGTTATTATATTCATCTGTTTCTCCTTTTACTCTTTTTCAAAGTATTCTCTGACATACTGTATATCCTGACGGACTCGTACCTGCATTTCCTTAATAGAAGAAAATTTATGTTCCGGGCGTCGGAATTCCAGTAATTCAATTTTAACGTTTTTTCCGTATGCATCTCCGCTATATCCATATAAATAACTCTCGATCAGCACTCTGTTTTCATCTGATACGGTTGGCTTGACTCCGATATTGGATATTGCGCCATAAACTTCCCCATCAATATAAACACGGCTTACATACACTCCTTTTGGCGGCAGTACTTTATGCGCCGGCCATTCTACATTACATGTGGGAAATCCCAACTCACTTCCCAGATGTTTTCCATGTTCTACAATTCCTTCTACCGGGTATGGATATGTCAGAAGGTAATTCGCGGTTGTAATGCTTCCATCTTTGACCAGACTCTTAATAAAACTGCTACTGATCTCCCGATGCTTAAACCGTGCTTTTTCAACTACGATTGCCTTATAATGATATTTTTCGGCATACGCCTCCAGCATATGCGCATCGCCTTCTTTTCCATATCCAAAATGAAAATCAGTCCCTACAACCACATATTCAGCATGAAAAACGCCCTTTATAATTTTTTTTATAAAATCTTCCGCACTCATGTGCCGGAGTTCATCTGAAAACGGACATTCCACAAGATAGTCTATTTTGCCGTCCATTCTTTCTCTTCTCTCATCCGGAGTCATAAGAATGTCTTTTTTGTTCATCTCAAATGCACACAAAACACTTTTTATATTTCCATTTGTGCAGCATCTGAGCACTTCTTCAACTAACTTCTGGTGGCCCTTATGCACTCCGTCAAACTTTCCAAAGGTCACTGCTGACTTTTCGGTTTCTGTATATTCATTCAGACCTTCTATATATTGCATATTTTTCCCTCTCATGTTCTATACATCCGGCGTATAAAACATTTTTACAAGTTTGTATTTATTTTCGCTTTTCTTATAATCGTACAGACCGATAAACTCCTCCTTTGAATTGTAGAGCCTCACTCTGTGGACGTCCGAAATGCTGTGCCCGTCTGGCACATCCCCCACTGCATCCTTCGGAAGTGCGTTACCATTATATGCGAATTTGTCCCATTTTTCCGTCACACACAATGCCGGATAGTGTGCAAACATTGCGTCGACCGGTGTTATGATTTCAGAAAGTCTGCCGTCTGACACAAAATTTTCCACTTCTGCAAGCGTCTTCGCTTCCGTGAGCACAAAAGAACTCACCTTTGTACGGACAAGCTCTTCCATACAGCCGCCGCATCCTAACTTCGCACCGACATCATTGCAAAGCGTACGGATATACGTGCCTTTGGAACAGTGCACCCGCATCTTCACATGCGGCAGATCCATTTCCAGAATATCAATAGAAAAAATTTCAACATTCCGCGGTTTTCTCTCCACTGTCTTTCCTTCTCTTGCAAGCTCATAGAGCTTCTTTCCACCAATCTTAATTGCCGAATACATCGGCGGAGTCTGCACATAAGCACCGACAAAAGAAGCCACCACACTTCTTACATCTGCCTCTGTCACAGTACCGGTCTGCTTTTCACTCAGTACAGTTCCGGATATATCCTGTGTATCTGTTTCCCGCCCAAGCAGCAGTACCGTTTCGTATGTTTTATCTTTGTCTGTTAAAAGATCACATAATTTTGTTGCTTTACCAAAGCAGACCGGCAGCACACCGGTCGCATCCGGATCCAGTGTTCCTGTGTGTCCGATTTTCTTCTGCCCGACAATTCTGCGTAATTTTGCAACGACATCATGTGATGTATAGCCTTTTTCTTTGTAAATATTTATAATGCCATGAATCATAGTTACTCCTCAAGCTGCGCTACGATCTGTGCGGAGACATTGTTCAACACATCAAACGGCTGACCTGTCATTGTAAAGCCTGCCGCTTTTTTATGTCCGCCGCCGCCAAAATACTGTGCGATCTTGCTGACATCCACATCGTCATTCGAGCGGAGACTGACTTTGAATTCATTCAGCTTTAATTCATACATGAAAATCGCAACTTTTGTATCTTTTGTATTGCGCAACTGACTTACGATTCCTTCCAGATCTTTCGGTTTTACACCATAGAATTCCATCTCTTTCTGCCGCACATAAGTTGCAATGCACTGTCCATCCAGGAGAAGGATACTCTCTAAGAGTGCACGTCCTAAAATCTGGTTCTGGTTGTATGTTTTTTCATAAAATGTATCATGAATAATCTCCGGCGCATCGATTCCTTTTTCCATCAGTACTGCCGCCGCCCGCATCGTATCCGGTGAAGTGCAGGAATACTGGAATACACCGGTATCGTGTACGATTCCAAGATACAACGCTTCTGCCGTCTCTTTGCTGATACGCTTCTTATCCAGCAGTTCATACACCAGTTCCGATGTAGAACTTGCATCCGGCCGGATCACATTATCCATCGCAAAGCTTACATTGCTGATGTGATGATCCACACAGAATGTGTGTGCTGCCTGTTCAAAAAGCGGTGCTGAAAATCCAAGTCTTCCCTTATCTCCACAATCCAGGCAGATAAAGAGATCATAGACTTTATTCTCCGGGATTTCTGAACGGATTTCCTCTATTCCTTTCAGGAATTGAAAAGAATCTGGGATTTCTTCCAGATATACCGTCACTTTTTTATCTGGATAATTCTCAATGATATACTGACGCAGTCCCATACAGGAGCCTACACAGTCTCCGTCCGGCCTTACATGACCACCGATTGCGATTTCTTTTGCTCCGCTCAGTATCTTATTCAGCATCTTCGTCACCTTCTGTTTTCATTCCTTTTGTCACTTCATCGATCTTTTTGGACATATTTACACCATATTCGATCGACTGATCCAGAACAAATGTAATCTCCGGTGTGTTACGCATATTTAATGTATGCGCAAGCTCCCGGCGGATATAACCTTCTGCACTCTGCAAACCTTCCAGTGTATCTTTCTGTGCTTTTTCGTCACCGAGCACACTGATATAGGCTTTACAAGTCTTAAGATCCGGTGCGACTTCTGCCGCAACAACAGAAGTCCATGGAGCAACTCTCGGATCTTTGAGCCCGCCCCGGATAATACTACTTAATTCGCGCTGTACTTCTGTATTTACTCTTGTATTCTTAATGCTACGTTTTCTCAAATTGCTCTCCTCTTTTCTTCCTATCTAGGAATCTCAACCATCTTGAATGCTTCTACAAGATCGCCTTCTTTTACATCATTGAAGTTTGCAAATACGAAACCACACTCATAGCCTGCTCTGACTTCTTTCACGTCATCTTTGAAACGTTTAAGGGAAGCAAGTGCACCTTCAAATACGACGATGCCATCTCTTGTGATACGCACAGAACAGTCTCTTTCAAATGTTCCATCCAGTACATAAGATCCTGCGATCGTACCAACACCGGATGCTTTGAACAGCTGACGTACTTCTGCATGGCCTAGTACTTTTTCTTCAAATACCGGATCCAGAAGTCCTTTCATGGCTGCTTCCACATCTTCGATCGCATTGTAGATGACACGATACAGACGGATATCTACACCTTCACGGTCTGCGGTTTCTTTTGCTGTTGCATCCGGACGTACATTAAATCCTATGATGATCGCGTTAGATGCAGATGCAAGGCTTACATCAGATTCATTGACCGCACCAACACCGCCATGGATGATTTTTACAACAACTTCATCATTGGAAAGTTTCAGAAGACTCTGTTTGATTGCTTCTACAGATCCCTGTACGTCTGCTTTTACAACGATGTTTAATTCTTTTAAGTTACCTTCCTGAATCTGGTTGAACAGATCATCCAGAGACAGTTTTGATTTTGTTTCTTCCAGAAGTTTTACTTTGCTCTGTGAAATAAATGTCTCAGCAAAGTTTCTTGCTTCTTTATCATTTGCACATCCGACAAATACTTCTCCGGCATTCGGTACATCATTGAGTCCGAGAATCTCTACCGGCACAGATGGACCTGCTTCTTTGACGCGGCGTCCTTTGTCGTCCATCATTGCTCTGACTTTACCATGTGCAGATCCTGCTGCGATCGCATCTCCGACACGCAGTGTTCCTTTCTGTACAAGGACTGTTGAAACCGGACCTCTTCCTTTGTCGAGCTGTGCTTCTAGGACAAGTCCTCTTGCACGTCTGTTTGGATTTGCCTTTAATTCCATTACTTCTGCAGTCAGTACGATCATTTCCATCAGATCTTCCAGACCTTCTCCTGTCTTTGCAGATACCGGGACAAAAATTGTGCTTCCGCCCCAGTCTTCCGGAATCAGTTCATACTCTGTCATTTCCTGTTTTACTCGCTCGATATTAGCGCTTGGTTTATCGATCTTATTAACTGCAACGATGATCTCAACACCGGCTGCTTTCGCATGGTTGATTGCTTCTACTGTCTGCGGCATTACACCATCATCTGCTGCTACAACAAGGATTGCGATATCTGTAGAGCTTGCTCCACGCATACGCATTGCTGTAAACGCCTCATGTCCCGGTGTGTCAAGGAATGTGATCTTCTCACCTTTAACATCTACGACATAAGCACCGATATGCTGGGTGATTCCTCCGGCCTCGCCGCCTATTACATTCGTATGACGGATTGCATCCAGAAGAGAAGTTTTACCGTGGTCGACGTGTCCCATAACACATACAACCGGCGGACGTTTTTTCATCTTCTTCTCATCTTCTTCCTCTTCTTTTAAGAGTTCTTCGATAACATCCACAACTTCTTCTTTTTCACATAATACATCAAATTCCAGCGCGATCTCTTCTGCTGTATCATAATCGATCTCCTGGTTGACTGTTACAACTTTGCCCTGCATAAACAGCTTTTTAACAATCACAGAAGGGACAACTTTCATCTTGTCAGCAAGCTCTTTGATCGTCAGAACTTCCGGAATTACGATAGACTTAATCTCTTCTTCCTGTTTCTGCTCCTTCGGCTGTGGTTTCTGCATTGGCTTCTTGTTATTCTTTGGCATTCTTTCTTCTTCATCACGGCGATAATCTTTTTTCTTATGCTCATCCTTGCCTTTGCCCTTGTTACTTCTCTGCGGCTTCTGTGTCGGTGCCTCAGGTGCCGGAATTGAAGGTCCGTTATTTCTTCTGTCATTATTTCTTCCGCTGCGGTCGTTTCTTCTATCATTATTTCTTCCGCCACGGTCGTTTCTTCTGTCGTCATTTCTTCCGCCGCGGTCGTTTCTTCTGTCATCATTTCTTCCGCCGCGGTCATTTCTTCTGTCGTCGTTTCTTCTGTCATTATTTCTTCCGCCACGGTCATTTCTTCTGTCATCATTTCTTCCGTTGCGGTCGTTTCTTCTGTCATCATTTCTTCCGCCGCGGTCATTTCTGTTATCGTTACGACCGCTTCTATCACCGCGCTCTGATCTTGTTGTACGCTCAGAATTCGGTCTGTCGTTATTTACACGTTTCTCGTTATTCTTCACTACTTTTTCTTCTCTCTTTTCTTTATTCTCTTCCTTTATCTCCGTTTTCACTGCCTGTTTCTCTGCTGTCTTCACTTCTGCTGCTTTGGCTTTCTCTGCTGTTTTAACTCTCTCTTCTGTCTTCGGTGCTTCCGGTTTTACCGATCCTTTTGCCGGTCTTCCGTTGTTCACCTGCATCGGACGCCCCTGGGTCATGGTCTGCTTCGTCCCCTGACGTCTTCCATGCTTATTGCCATTCTGTGTATTCTGCGGCCGGAATACATGAACGATATTTTTCTTTTTCGGTGCTTCACCGGTTTCCCCCTCAGATTTCCGGTTCTTACTGAAATGTTCTTTTACCTGACCGGCAGCAGTCTCTTCCAGTGCACTCATGTGATTTTTCACTTCTATTTTTTTGCTCTCCAGGAACTCCAGTACATCCTTACTCTGTACATTCAGCTCCTTAGCTAATTCATATACTTTGATTTTTGCCATATATTAACTACCTCCTTTATGCAATTATTCTTCTTCCGTTTCCAGATGTCTGCGAATTCCCTTTGCAAGACCTTCATCCAGAATTGCAAGGGATGCACGAAATTCTTTTCCCATTGCATGCCCTAAGGTATCTTTATCTTTGTAAAAATAAATCGGTACCTGATAAAATTCACACATATTGCGGAATTTCTTCTTTGTATTCTCAGACGCATCTCCTGCTACGATCACAAGATATGCTCTTGCGGATTTTACTTCCTTTTCTGTACTGAACTCACCACTGGCAACTTTTCCGGCTTTTGTAGCAAGCCCGATCATTGACAATGCTTTACTGTGACTCAAGATGCTCCATCTCCTTTTCCAGCGACTCATACACTTCTTTCGGAATTGCCTGCTTAAAAGAACGCTCCAGTCCTTTGCTCTTAATTGCCTGTGACAGGCACTCTCTGTTCGGACAAATATACGCTCCTCTGCCATTCTTCTTGCCGGTTGCATCCAGAACAAATTCCTGTTCAGAAGTACGGATCACCCGGATCATCTCTTTTTTATTCTTCATTTCCCGGCATCCTACGCACTGACGCATAGGTATTTTTTTATTCGCGCTCAAACAATCACCTATTCTTCTGTTTCACTGATTTCTTCCGGTTTCTCAGTTTCTTCTACAAGATCCAGATCCATATCTACATCTGCGGTCTCTTCTTCTTCGTATCCGTCTTCCACTTCTTCTTCAAAGACACCTTCGCTCAGTTCCATATAGTTTTCCGGAAGTTCTCCTGATTCAATTGCCTGTGTTTCACTCTTAATATCAATTTTATAACCGGTCAGCCTTGCCGCCAGCCTTGCATTCTGTCCTTCTTTACCGATTGCAAGTGAGAGCTGGTAATCCGGCACGATCACGCTTGCGACCTTCTCATCCGGATCTGCCATTACGGAAATAACTTTCGCCGGGCTTAAAGCATTCTCGATCAGGATTGCCGGGTTGTCACTCCAGTTGATAATATCGATTTTCTCACCGCGGAGTTCATTTACGATTGCATTAACTCTTGCACCGTTCATTCCGACACAGGCTCCTACCGGATCAACATCCGGATCATTGGACCATACAGCAATCTTTGTTCTGCTTCCGGCTTCTCTTGCAATACTCTTGATCTCTACGATACCATCTTTTACTTCTGTTACTTCTGATTCAAAGAGACGTTTTACAAGTTCCGGATGTGTACGGGATACAAGGATCTTCGGTCCCTTCGTTGTATTCTTAACTTCTACGATATATAATTTGATTCTCTCTGTCGGTTTGAAAACTTCTCCTTTTACCTGTTCGTTCTCTGTCAGCATCGCATCTGCTTTACCAAGATTAATACTCACATTCTTGCCAACATAACGCTGTACGATACCTGTTACGATATCTTTTTCTTTCTCAAAGTACTGATCATATACAACTTTCCTCTCTTCTTCACGAATTTTCTGAAGAATCAGGTTCTTGGCATTCTGTGTTGCAATTCTTCCAAATGATTTGGATTCGATCGGTACATGTACGATATCTCCAATGTCATATTTACCATCCATCTTTCTTGCATCTTCCAGACTGATCTGTTCCAACGTATCTTCTACATCTTCCACAACTTCTTTCTCAGCATAGAGCTGGTAATCACAGGATTCACGATCCATGATCACTTTAATGTTATCAGCCTTGCCAAAATGACTCTTGCAGGCATTCAGCAGCGAATTTTCGATTGCATCTAACAGACTCTCTTTGCTGATATCCTTTTCTTTCTCTAAAATATTCAACGCTTCTAATAATTCTGTGTTCATGATTATCCTCCTCCTAAACTAAAAATCGAACGCCTGGCGAATCAGCGCTATCTCGCCTTTTTCAAATGTTTTCAATGTTTCATCATCAAGCTCAATTGTTACCGTGTCTGCATCGTATGCTTTCAGGATTCCGGTAAATTCTTTGCGCTTATCTATCATACGGTAAGTACGGATCTCAACTTCCTTATCCAGATTACGTTTGTAATCCTTCTCTTTCTTAAGCGGTCTTCCCAGTCCCGGAGAGCTGATCTCCATAATATAGCTGTCTTCAATATAATCTTTCTCATCCAGAATGTCTGACAGTCTGCGGCTTACTTTCTCACAGTCATCTACACTGATTCCGCCCGGTTTGTCAATGTAAGCACGTAAATACCAGTTGCTTCCTTCTTTCACGTATTCTACATCGACCAGTTCAAATCCATATTCTTCTACGATCGGTGTCAGATATTCTTCTGTCTTCTGTTCGTAAATTTCTCTTTTTGACAACGCTAAACTTCCTTTCTCTGATTTAAAGTAAGATACTGCAGCAACAAAGAAGAGTGAACTTTCGTCCACTCTTCTGTCATCGGGTTGCTTATGTTACTATATGTCAGTATAACACTGTTTCCTTTTAAAATCAAGGAATTATTTATATTTTGCCTATTTTATATACATAATTTGCACGCATATGTTTTTTCTGTCTCAACTTTACTGTTTTTATTTTCTTTTTCCCTTTTTCTTTCACAGTAATTTTCATATTTTTATAATAGGTTTCATAATAACTTCCTGTGGCTTCAACGTAATACCCGCAATTTTCACCAAGCATCCTGTCTCCGTTGATTGTCCGGAAATCCGATAACTGTACTTCACATTATAAATCCAGAAAACTTCAGGATGATCATAACTGAATGCATCTACTGCATTTTGTGCAATTTCTGAAATCTCTTCTTACAAATGTATAAAATCTTCATGCTCTTCCAGATTCTCCCAGGCGCTGTTCGAATCTAATTGGAATTTGTCCCGCCGGTGATAATAACATCACAGCCAGAGCAATAATAAGTATTCCTGCAATTCGTTTTTTCATTCTGCTATACTCTTCCTTCTTTAAATGCCATCATCATGTCATTTGTAAGGCTTAAATCTTCACGCTCTACCGGCATCTTCTCCCGGTCAAACCATTCTGCCATTGCCAGTTCTTCTCTGTCGAGATTAATTTCTTCCTCTCCATCCAGATCACAGAAGAATCCCATCAGCAGTGTATCGGAGAAAGACCATGGCTGACTTTTGTAATAACGAATATTTTTAACCTTCAGGCCTACTTCTTCCATGACTTCTCTTGATACGGTTTCCTCTATCGATTCTCCGATTTCGTTAAATCCTGCAAGCAGTGCATAATTTTTATAACTTCTGCCTGTGTATTTGGACATCAGGATTCTGTCTCCATGAGTCACACCGATGATCACAGCCGGGCAGATTTTGGGAAATTCCATCAATCCGCACTTCGGACATTTTAGCATTCTCTCTTTTCCATCTGCTTTCATACGCGTTCCGCAATAACCGCAGAAACGTCTCGTATCATACCAGCGCTGTAACTGCCATCCGGTAATCGCTGCAAACGCCTGATATTTTGGCTTTGCACTGCGGAAATATTCTACAGCCTTCCACACATATCCGGCTACTTGCAGGCGTTCCACACTCACAGATGTATTCACATCATCTACAACTTCCATCTTATCTGTCGTCTTATGATTCAGAAGATAGTACACTTTTTCATCAATCGTGAACAGATAAATAAGTTTCTCCCCGGCAGTCTCTGACGCTTTGCAGATCTCTGCGACTTTCGGAAATGCAATCTCTCCTTCTGTCACAAGCACTGCTCTTCCATCATAGTAAAGCACATAATCCTCTGCTTCCGGTTTCTGTGGTCTGTATGTATTATCATACTGATGTGGTGCAATTTCCTGTATCATTTGTCCATCCCCTTATTTATGCCCTTGTCTTTGTTCCTGTTCCGTCACGTTTTGCCATTTTCAGTCGATTTAATGTCACTTCTTTTTCTTTGTACATGACCTTTGTCTCGGTTCCTTCTTCAAACAGATAAACATGTTCCAGCTCGTCTTCTTTCCGGAGTTTGATTCCACGCACACCAATTGCGCCTTTCTTCTTCTCCGAAACTTCATCTGCCGCAAAACGCAGAAAATATCCATCTTTTGTCTGTAAGACGACCTGCTGGTTATCGGTGATCACCTGAATGCTTACTACTGCATCATCTGCCTGTAATTTCGTAGCTGCGATCGTACGCTTTGCCACCTGGAATTCCTGTCCGTCTACCTTTTTGATCATGCCCTGTTTCGTTGCAAATAATAATTTTGCATAACGGGTTTGTTCTGCATCACAGATATAGACAATTTCCTCTGCGGTGCTATCATAATTACTTACATTGTCGATTGGCAGACCTTTGTCACGGAATTTTCCGTGCGGCAGATCTAACACTTTAATCTGATGCATCTTACCTCCTGCTGTAAATACACACAGTTTTCCGGTATTCATCGCATGCAGGACATATTTATTCTCACTGTCCGCCGCTTCTTTATTTCTCTCATATGTTGCGGCATCTACCGTTCTGGCATAACCGAAACGATCCATCAGGAAGACAACTTCCTGTTCTTCGATCTTATTCTCTTCAAAGACAGCCTCTTCTGCATTTTCAATAACAGTCCGTCTCTTTCTGCCGAATTCTTTCTTAATCTGATCTAAATCTTCCATGATCACTGCTGCCATGGAATCATAATTATTTAGAATATCTTCGTATTTTGCAATATTTGCAAGTGTCGTCTCATGCTCTTTCATAAGCGCTGCGATTTCCAGACCAATCAGCTTATAGAGCCGCATCTCCAGAATGGCATTTGCCTGACGTTCTGTAAAACGGAGCATTGCCGCCATTTTTCTGGAAATATTAGATTTAAACTTAATATTTTCCGTAATTCCTTTTGTCAGACATGCTCTGGCGTCTTTTACAGACTGGCTCCCACGCAGGATCTCAATGATCAGGTCAATGACGTCACATGCCTTGATAAGACCCTCCTGGATCTCTTTTTTATCCTGCTCTTTCGCAAGCAGATTTTTATATTTTCTCGTTGTCAGCTCAAACTGAAAATCTACATGATGCTCAATGATCCTTTTGAGTCCCATCGTCTCCGGACGCCCATTTGCAACAGCAAGCATATTTACGCCAAAGGTATCTTCCAGACGTGTTTTCTTATATAACATGTTTGTCAGATTGGTTACATCTGCACCTTTTTTCAGTTCAATAACAATCCGGATTCCTTCCTTAGATGACTGATTGGAAATATCTACAATATCACTTGTCTTCTTTGTCTCTACAAGATTGCAGACATCGTTTAAGAATTTTCCAATTCCGGCTCCGATCATCGTATATGGAATCTCGGAAATGACAAGACGTTTCTTGCCACCCTTCATCTCTTCGACATCCACTTTTCCACGAAGTTTGATCTTGCCGGTTCCACTTTCATAAATACTCACAAGATCGTCTTTATTTACAACGATTCCTCCTGTCGGAAAATCCGGTCCTTTGATATATTTCATCAGCTGTCTCGTACTGATATCATCATTTTTCATATATGCTTTGACAGCATCTACAACCTCGGCAAGATTGTGTGTTGGGATACTGGTTGCCATCCCGACCGCGATACCTTCCGCACCGTTTACAAGAAGGTTCGGGATACGGACCGGCAGAACTTCCGGCTCTTTCTCTGTCTCATCAAAATTCGGCACGAAATCAATGACATCTTTATCCAGGTCAGCCAGATACACTTCCTGCGTAATCTTCGCAAGCCTTGCTTCTGTATAACGCATGGCGGCCGCTCCGTCTCCTTCGATGGAGCCAAAATTTCCATGTCCGTCTACAAGTATCATTCCTTTTTTAAAATCCTGTGCCATCACGACAAGTGCATCATAAATCGAGCTGTCACCGTGCGGATGATATTTACCCATCGTATCCCCAACGATACGGGCGCATTTCCGGTATGGCTTGTCATAGCGGATACCCAGTTCGTGCATATCGTAAAGCGTACGTCTCTGTACCGGCTTTAATCCGTCACGTGCATCCGGCAGCGCTCTGGCAACAATAACACTCATCGCATAGTCAATATATGATTTTTTCATCACTTCCGAATACTCGGTTCTTATGATCTGTGAATCCTGCATCTTTCTTCTCCTTTATACGTCCAGTTCTGCCTCTGCAGCATTTTCATAAATAAATTCTCTTCGCGGCGGTACTTCCGTTCCCATCAACATCTCTGTCACTGCAGAAGCCATTCTCGCATCTTCAATCTCAACTCTTTTTAAAATACGGGTTTCCGGATTCAGTGTTGTCTCCCAGAGCTGCTCTGCATCCATCTCGCCCAGACCTTTGTACCGCTGCAATGTAAACGGACCTTCGTGTGTCTTTCGGTAACACTCCAGCGCTTTGTCATCGTATAGATATTCTTCTTCGCCTTTTTTCGGCATCGCTTTATAAAGTGGCGGCATCGCAATGTAGACATGTCCTTCATCGATCAGCTCTTTCATAAAACGATAGAACAATGTAAGAAGCAGTGTCGAAATGTGTGCACCATCCACGTCCGCATCTGCCATGATAATGATCTTATCATAACGGAGTTTGCTGATATCAAAATCATTTCCATAACCTTCCGAAAAGCCACAGCCGAATGCATTGATCATCGTCTTGATCTCCGCATTTGCAAGCACCTTGTCGATCGTTGCTTTTTCTACATTCAAGATCTTACCACGGATCGGCAGGATTGCCTGATACATACGGTCACGCGCTGTTTTTGCAGATCCTCCGGCGGAATCTCCCTCGACAATAAAAATCTCACATTTTGATGCATCACGGCTTTCACAGTTTGCAAGCTTTCCGTTGCTGTCAAAGGAATATTTCTGCTTTGTCAGAAGATTGGTCTTCGCTTTTTCTTCTGTCTTGCGGATTTTTGCCGCTTTCTCTGCACAGCCGATCACTTTCTTAAGCGTTTCCAGATTACGATCAAAATAACGCACGATTTCATCGCCGGTCACCTTACTTGTCGCTTTTGCCGCATCCGGGTTATCCAGTTTTGTCTTCGTCTGTCCTTCAAAGCGGGGATCCGGATGTTTGATGGATACGATCGCAGTCATTCCATTTCGGATATCTGCTCCGGTAAAGTTCGCATCTTTATCTTTCAGAATTCCAAGTTCTCTTGCATATTGGTTGATCACGGTCGTAAATGTCGTTTTAAATCCGGTCAGATGCATTCCGCCTTCACTGTTGTAAATATTATTACAGAAGCCAAGAATATTTTCATGGAACTCATTGACATACTGGAATGCCACTTCCACTTCAATTCCGTCCGCAGTTCCTTTAAAATAAACCGGCTCATGGATCTTCTCTTTCTTTCCATTCAAATCCTGGATAAATCCGATGATTCCTTCCGGTTCGTGGTAGGTGATCTTCTCTTTTTTTCCGTCTCTTAAGTCTTCAAAAACGATCGTCAGCTCTGGATTCAGATATGCCGTTTCATGCATACGGCTTTTTACATCTTCAGCCTTGAATCTTGTTTTCTCAAAAATCGTTCCATCCGGCAGGAAATTTACTTTTGTTCCGGTTTTTCTTGTTTTTCCAAGTTTTGGAAGAAGACCATCTACCAGCTCTACGACCGGATTTCCCTTTTCATATCTGTCATGGTGGATATAGCCGTCACGGCTGATCTCCACATCCATATATACGGACAGTGCATTTACAACAGAAGAACCTACACCGTGCAGACCTCCGCTTGTCTTATATGCCGAGTCATCGAACTTACCACCGGCATGAAGCGTTGTATAGACAAGACGCTCTGCCGGCACACCTTTGGCATGCATATCGACCGGCACACCACGTCCATTATCTGCAATCGTGGCAGAACCGTCTTTTTCCAGTGTGACATGGATCTCGCTGCAGTATCCTGCCAGATGTTCATCTACCGCATTATCTACAATCTCATAGATCAGATGGTTCAGACCTTTTGTAGATACGCTTCCGATATACATTCCCGGTCTTTTTCTTACCGCTTCCAGACCTTCTAATACTGAAATACTCTCCGCATCATATGTGTTTTTCTTCGCCATTCCTTCTATATCCTCTCTCTTTTTTCCACATGTTTCCGTTTTTTCTATACTTTTCCATACTTTGTATATATTAGCATAAAATCCGGCACGAAGTAAATACTTTTATGGATCCACCACCGCATCTAAAAGGTCTGCGAGGACTTTCATCGATCTTTGCATTTCTTTTACCGTATTCGTCTGTGCACCTGCCTCGATCAGCAGATATTTGGGCATCAGATGCATATTATAGCGATAACTTTTCAGATAAATCCTTCTTGCGAAACCAGGGTATTTTTTTGCGGCAGCAAGCTGCATCTGCATGGAAAATGCAAGATTATCCTGTATGTATGGATTCTTAAGATAAGCAATATCTCCATTCTTCTTCGTCCGGCTTAGTCCATTAAAGAACATGATCTGTCCGGTTTTCTTTCCATCTATGGATGTCACCAGATGTGTGTTGTTTCCGACACCGTCTCTGTGCAGATCGATCACAACTTCAATCGACGGATATTTTTTCAAGATTTTCCTCACCTTTACTTCTGCAAGCTGGTATGCACGGCTACGATCCATTTTCCCGCCAATCAGATCATACACTCCTTCGTGGTGCATTGCCGGGATCCGATAAGTATCATTTAACTCTTTCGTCAGAATATCTCCCATACCGACAATCGATGTTTTTTTATCTCCCGCTTTGGAATCTTTAAATGCCTCCTGGGAATGGGTATGATAAATTAGAATCTTCGGTTTGCTTCCGTCTTTTCTGATCTTCATATTCTTTTTCAGAAGTTTTCCGGCATCCAGCTCCTTTGCATCCGTCTTTGTTGTCTGATCTACGGTATAAAAATGGCTGCGCAGATATGCATAATTTTTCAGCTTCTTTTCGGATATCTTTGCAGTCTGTGTTTTTTCTGTTTTCTCTTTGTTGCTTTTTACAGTTCCGTCCTCCAGCACTTCATTTTCATCTTCTGCCTGTTTCTTTAAAATCAGACGGTAAGTATCTTCATCCTCAACCGCCAGCGTCTTTTCTTCTTCCCCATTTGCCATATATCCGATTGGAAATAATAGCTCCATCTGATTGATAAGCCATTTTTCAAAGGATTCTTTTCCTGTTTCTTCTATATACATAAGTTCCGGCATATGCAGCTTCCAGGCACATTTTAAAATTTCCCGGTTCACATATTCTCTTCCTTGATATGGATACTTTGTTTTTCTGGCAAGCATAGTTCCTGCCCATGCAGCGGCAAGCAGGCATACTGCCATCAGAGCCATTACTGCCATGCTTTTTCGCTGCCTCTTTCTGGAAGTTCTTCTGCACCAATTTTTCATCTCTTCTCTTTTCTCATATCTTTTCTTAACACTATATGATGTGCAATTTTTAAATATGTGCCTGTCCGGCGGCAAGAGCATTTAACGCTTCCGAGATTGTATAGCTTGTCCGCTCCATCGTTTCATCGATATCTTTCGGTGTGACAAACATCCCATACAGATACGGCGGAATCAGATGTTCTTTATTTTCTCTCATTCCTTCGTCCCGGCATTTTGCAACATATTCTTCGATTGAATCACCTACAATCGTCGCGGCATCAACAACAGTCGGGACACCAATGGCGATTACCGGGACCCCCACCGTCTCCTCTGTGATCGCGTTTCTGTGATTTCCAACGCCGGAGCCCGGCGCGATTCCGGTATCTGCAATCTGGATTGTCCGGTTCAGCCTTCTCACACTTCTTGCAGCAAGCGCATCGATCGCAATTACAAAATCCGGTTCTGTCTCTTCCACAATTCCCCGCACGATCTCTACTGTCTCCATCCCGGTCTGTCCCATGACACCCGGTACAACTGCACTTACGAGCCGGTCCGCCTCCCCGTCAAGTGCATATTTTCCATATTCTTTCACCAGATGTCTTGTAATATCCAGATGCTCAACAACAAGCGGTCCCAGTGCGTCTGGCGTGACATTCCGGTTACCCAGTCCAATGATCAGAATACTCTGTCCATCTTCCTTCTCTGGCAGGCACCTCTCAAGTACTTCCATTAATTTCCCTGAAATCTCTCTGTGATAGCTCTCATCTGCTTCTGCCATTTTCGGTGCTTCCAGCGTGATATAATTTCCTACTGGTTTTCCCATCACTGCAGCACCGTTTTCTGTCTCAATCCGTACTGTCGTCACACGCACTTCACACATGTCATCATAGGTTTCTTCCACAGCAACTCCAGGAATCTCAATCTGATCCGAGACAAATCGTTCTCTCTGCTCCAGCGCAAGATCCGTCCGCACATTGTATCGATCCATCATTTTTGTTTCCGCCTTTCTTCTACATTTTTTCACCTGTATTTCCTAGTTTTTACAAATAATTGATAAATATGTATTGACAGAAAAGCTTTCGTGACATAAAATAAGTTCGTATGTTTCGTTAGAACGTCCGTGTCCGGATCTAACGAACTGGAAAATCGACAACAGATCGAAATATTTAATCGGAGGTGGACAGATTGGCTAACATCAAATCTGCAAAGAAAAGAATTTTAGTAAACGAAACAAAGGCTGCTAGAAATAAAGCAATCAAATCTAAAGTTAAAACTTATGTAAAGAAAGTTGAGACTGCAGTAGCAAAGAAAGATGCTGAAACAGCTAAAGCTGCTTTAAAAGATGCCATTGTTGAAATCAACAAAGCTGGAAGCAAAGGTGTTTATCACAAAAATACATGCTCCAGAAAGATTTCCCGTTTAACAAAAGCTGTTAACGGAATTGCTTAATTATAGAATGACATATTAAAAAAACAGCCATACCGTCATGTGGCTGTTTTTTTGTTGCTGTTTTCTCCGTCAGGAACTGTCAGCGACAGTTCCGCCGAGGTTGTTTTTAATGAATATAACTTCTATTCTAACTTAGAATATCCAAAGCTGTTCACGAGCGCTTCTACCCTCTCGCCCTTCTGACACATTGGACAATTCAGCGAATCATAAGCATGATATGCCGGTACGTCTGCACTTGTGAAGATTGTCTTAATCTCCATTCCAGCAACTTTTGTAACAGCACTGAAGATCGAACATACTCCACATACAGTTCCACCATAATAAAGAACAGACTCAATGGCACGCATGATTGTCTTTCCGGTTGTAACAGATGCAGCAAGGAGCAATACCTGTTGATTCCTAATCATACGTAGTTTGTTATCACGGAACATGATCTGTCCCTGCATATTGTACTCCGGTGTGATCACAGAAATATTATTTCCCGCACTCAGAGACATCTGGCTCGAATCCGCAAGATGCTCTGCCATAAATGTTCCGATCACTTCTGTCTCATCCAGACATACAATCGTATCGATCGTTGCATTCGTCATATATGCATTGGCTAATTCCTTCGCTGTCTCTTTTGCATTGTTATGACGAGTCTTGACTGTTGACATATCGATATATGTGTTCAGATGCGAGTTACTCGTCGCAAAATGTCCTTTCATAATTTTAATACGTGCTTTTGGATTTCTGGTGGATCTTAAGTCTTCTAATCTGCTATCCATGATGCTCACCACTCCTTTCTAAATCTATATCCAGATTACCACGAAAAAAGGACGGCGTAAAGATGAACTTTACACCGTCCGACATTTCTTTTACAGTCAGATTTTAAACGCTTCGACTTACTGATTAATTGTTGATCAGTTTGTCTTCTCCGTTCCAGCTGTACAGTTTTCTGATCTCTTCTCCGACTTTCTCTGATGGATGCTCGGAAGCAAGTTTTCTCATTGCTTTGAAGTGTACCTGACGTCCTGCTGGTGACATATCTACTAAGAATTCTTTTGCAAATGTTCCGTCCTGGATGTCTGTCAGGATCTGTTTCATAGCTTTCTTTGTATCTTCTGTGATGATCTTCGGTCCTGTAATGTAATCACCATACTCAGCTGTGTTAGAGATAGAATATCTCATTCCTGCGAAACCGCTCTGGTAGATCAGGTCTACGATCAGTTTCATCTCGTGAATACACTCGAAATAAGCATTTCTCGGATCATATCCAGCTTCGCAAAGTGTCTCGAAACCAGCCTGCATAAGTGCACAAACACCACCGCAAAGTACTGCCTGCTCACCAAAGAGGTCTGTCTCTGTCTCTGTTCTGTATGTAGTCTCAAGAAGACCAGCTCTTGCCCCACCAATTGCAAGACCATAAGCAAGTGCACGATCCCATGCTTTTCCTGTAGCATCCTGCTCTACAGCGATCAGACAAGGAGTTCCTTTACCAGCCTGATACTCACTTCTTACAGTATGTCCCGGTGCTTTTGGTGCGATCATTGTTACATCGACATTCTTCGGTGGTTTGATACATCCAAAGTGAATGTTGAAACCATGAGCGAACATTAACATGTTACCTTCCTCAAGGTTTGGCTCGATGTCTTTTTTGTACATATCAGCCTGTAACTCATCGTTGATCAGGACCATGATGATATCAGCCTGTTTTGCTGCTTCTGCTGCTGTGTATACTTTGAATCCCTGAGCTTCAGCTTTTGCCCATGATTTACTTCCTTCATAAAGTCCTACGATAACATCACATCCTGACTCTTTTAAGTTCAGTGCATGTGCATGTCCCTGGCTACCATAACCGATGATAGCGATCTTCTGTCCGTCTAATACAGATAAATTACAATCTTCCTGATAAAAAATTCTTGCTGCCATTTTAACATTCCTCCTAAATAATATAATAAATTTTTATTGTGTTATAAATATATCATTAAACGAAAGTATCTTTCGTTTAATACCATAAAGTATCACTCCTGTGTGAGTGTCTCTACATTGCCGTCCTGGTCGATGAGTGTTACATCTTTCATGCCACGGTTCAGACCTGTAATTCCGGTTCTTGCAAGTTCCAGAATATCATACCCTCCCAGAAGATTTAAGAAAGCATCCAGCTTGGACTGTGTACCGGTAAGCTCAACCATCAGGGAATCCTTCTCCACATCAACGATCTTCGCACGGAAAATATCGGCTACTGAGATGATCTCTGAACGCTCCGACTTGTTTGCCTTTACCTTAACCATAATCAGTTCACGGTAAACGGAATCTGACGGCTCCAAAACCTTAATCTCAATAATGTCTTCCAGCTTTCTGACCTGCTTTTCAATCTGGGATAAAATCAGTTCATCACCACTTGATACGATTGTTATCCTTGTAAACCTTGGATCAGCGGTAACGCCTGCTGTAATGCTGTCAATACTGTATCCCCTTCTACTGAACAATCCTGAAATCCGACTTAAAACTCCTGGATTGTTGTCAACTAATAATGAAAAAACTCTCTGCATGACTGCACCTCTCTTTCGTTATATTTAAAAAACAGAGTGCGTTCTGTTTTTATATAATAGCAATACCCGTCACTTTTGTCAAGCATATACGAATATCTTTTTTGTTTTCTTTTTTATTTCTCTTTTATTTACCTGCTCCTACGACCACGATTCCGAAATATAAGCGATTACTTCTTCCTTTTTCTCCTGCCTGATAATCTCATCCGCAACCTTTTTTATCATCTTTTCTTTGTCTTTTTTTAAGTTCCCGCGCACACGGAATTCAATAAAATCATGAAACCCGTCATAAGCAAGATCCATTGGTTCCAACTCTTCCAGCAACAGCTTTTCTTCTTTCAGATTCTCCAATTCTGTTGCGGGTTTGAAATTGCCGTTCCGAATCTCCTGATATAACGGTGCATCTGTATGTAAAAACATAGAGAAATTAATCACTCTTTCCGGCTTTGTCTCATTTAAGAATGCCGCTAATGCCCTGGCATTTTCCATGCCTTTTCCATGTCCGGCAACTCCTGTCATAATATGTGCGTCAAATGCAATACCTGCGTCCTGTATTCTTGCAATTGCCTTTCCAGCCTGAGAAATCGTATGATCTTTTTTCATAAAAGCAAGCACCTCTTCCAGACCACTCTCAATGCCCAGATACAGATGCTCCACTCCAAAACTATGTAATTGTTCCAACTCTTCCGGTGACTTTGCAAGGATTCCTGTAACGGTTGCATCCATGCGTACAGATGGCCCTTCCGGAAAATATTTTCTGACAAGCTTAAGGATCTCTGCCAGTTCTTCCGTCGGGAGATCAAATGCATTGCCATCGCCTAAAAATACGGCTTTGGGCTTTCCTCCGGCTTCTTTCACACGGATCAGATCATGTTCTACCTGGGCAAGTGGAAGTTTACGGAATTTTAAATGTTTGAATAATGTGCAAAACCTGCACCGGTTATAAGAACATCCTACCATCACCGGCAGCATATAAGATGAACGCTCCATCGGTGCGCGGCAGATCTGACCTTCGTATTCCATATGCATCCCTCTCTTTCTTTTGTGGATGCATTCTATTATATCATGTTTTTCTATAAATCTGCCATCTTTCCGAGAATCCTGAAATAAAATCTTTCCTGTTCTTTAACTCTTTTCATTTCTTCCAGGATCTTTCCATCTTTCAAAAGGAGAATCCTGTCACAGTAGCTTGCCATTTTCGGATCATGTGTCACCATAATAATCGTTTTTTTATACTCCGTATGAATCCGGTTTAATGTGTCAATAACAAGTTGTCCGGAATGGGAATCGAGATTTCCCGTCGGCTCATCTGCCAGTATCAGTTCCGGATCGTTGATCAGTGCCCTGCAGATTGCCACTCTCTGACGTTCTCCACCGGATAATTCATATGGATTTTTCTGAAGCAGTTTTCCAATTTCAAATTGTTCTGCCAGATTGTTTGCTTTTTTTTGCATCTCTTTCACCGGACTTTTCTTCAGAATCATTGGGAGCATAATATTTTCTTCCACAGACAGGCTGTCCATCAAATAAAAGTCCTGAAATACAAATCCAATCTTCTGATTCCTTATTTCTGCCAGTTTATCACCATATAGCGAATCCGTATCTTCTCCCGCAAACTGTATTTTTCCATTTGTCGGCTTATCAATCATACCCAGATTTTTTAAAAGTGTTGTTTTTCCACAACCGGATTTTCCCATAATTCCGACAAATTCACCCTGCTCTGCCTGAAACGAAATTCCTTTTAACACTTTTACATCTTCTTCACTTTCTTTCCATGTCGATTTTCTGTAATTCTTAATAAGATTTTCTACTTTTATAACGCTCATCTTCTATTTCCTTCCTCCACTCTCTTTGCAACCCATTTTTTTAATAGTTCAAGCATGACTTCTGTAAGCAATATATATCCTGCTGACAGACAGCCCCAGTAGATCCAGACTTCTCTTCCATGTACAACGCCAAGGTAAGATTCCCGTATTTTTTCCATCTCTACATAACCGGCAGAGAGCAATAACACAGCAGCCGTCGTAATTTCCGGAAGAAGTTTTACTTCCCAGGCAAGCGTTCTTTTCTTCATTTTCTTAGTAATCCCCATACATGACAGGAATTCATAACGTTTCCTGTAATCCGGCAGTTCAGATGCCGTCTTTACAAATAACGCAAAATTTCCACTTACAAGCAATGCAAGAAAAAAGAACGCTTTATTTGATAATTGAAAGAGCAAGCTTTTTTCCAGCTCTGTTACAAACGTTGCAGTTACATAAAGTGTTTTCTGTACTTCATCTGTTAGTCCATAGTCCTGATTTCCATATTTATTTACATATTTCTGTAATTCTTTCGTTCCCTGTTTTTCTGTACGATTCGGAAATGAAAATAAATATAACAGATCCGGTTCTTCTTTTTCTTTTTTTAATTTCTCATGCCATTTATTAAAATAATTTTCAGAAAATACTACAACATTCTCTGCCTCTACACCGATCCTGTATTTTCCGAACCAGTTTCCTGCTTCGATTCTTTTCATTCTGTACAGATGATCCCAGTCTTTACTTGCAATCGGATGATTGGACTCCGGACTGACATATTCATCTTTTTCCTTATCAAAGCTGCCAGGCATCAGCCATGTGTATCCTTTGCGTCCATAATCCATCGCTCCCATGATTACTTTTTTCCCATTGTAGGTTTTGTATTCATTTTGAATATATACAATCTCTTTATTCTTAAGATGAACCTGTTTTCCGGATAACTGCTCATATGTTTTCTCTGAAATTCCAACCAATTCAACACTATAACCACTCACCCGGATCATTGGAAATTTTTTTACACTTCCTTCGTATTCCTTTACACACTGATTTACAAAGTTTTGATTTTCTCCTGTATCTTTTCCCATCCATACTGCATCGTACGGAAAATATTTTTCCTGCCCTGAAATTGGAAGAATCTCTGCAATCTGTACACCACAATAACCAACCGCTGCAAACTGTACGGTAAATATCATTAAGAAAAACAACATATTACTTTGATATCGGCTGTACAATCCATTTAATCCGAGAAGATGTTTCAGATAAAATTTTCTTCTTTTATGTAGTATCTCTAGCAAGATCCCTCCACCAAATAAAACTACAAAAAATGTTCCAAAATTCAAAAATAAATGAGAAAACAGATATCCATAATCCAATGAATATCTGGCATAGATCCAATATCCTGCCGCTATAAGCAAAACTCCTGCTACTGTAAATACCAGCCACTTTCTGCTCTGTGGTTTTTTCTCTTTCTTCTTTCCATCATTCATCAGATCCTGCAGTCCATGATTATCTGCCCACACAAGCAGGGAAAATGCTACCGCAAGGAATACTGCCACGCTTAATTTACATGTATCCATATAGACAGAGACTGTAATCGGAACACGACGTATATATTCCGAAAAAAAATAATGCCATGCTTTCAAAACACCTCCAAGCATAAGCCGTCCTGCAAGCATTCCGGCAAATAAAGTTCCCAGGCAGCCTGAAAAATACTCAAAAAGAATCATTCCATACATTTTACGCCGCTTCATTCCAAGTACATAAAACAACTGATACTCTCTGAGTCTTAACCGCATAAATTTCTGCATAGAATATGTCATAATCGCCACACTGAAAATGCAGACCAGAATACATGCAAACATAATATCCTGTATCGTTCCAAAATCTGCAGATGCATCCTTCATAATTACTTTCGATACAGAATACAAGCCTAAAAACACAAAAAATTCTGCGACTCCTATAATGTTCCCTGTAAAATAGACAAAATAATTTTTCCAACTGCTTTTGAAATTTTTTAAAATAATCTGATATAACAAAAAACCACCTCCATCAGTTACTTATCCTTTTCTAAGAATAAGCACACTGACAGAAGTGGGCAATACCCTCGCCATAAACGGTATTTTTCAGGACATGAAAAAGGAAACCTGTACTTCGAATCTGTCCTTTGTGACCAGATATCTGATTGTTCCTTCATATTTTTCAACAATGCGTTCTACACTTATAAGACCGTAGCCATGGAATTTTTGATTCTCTTTCTGGGAAATCCATCTTTTCCCTTCCCTCACCGGCTGTTTTTCCATACTGTTAGCAATGTTTATAAAAAGCATATTTCCCGGATTCTGTATTTCTGTTTTTATCCATTTTTCTCCTTTTTCAACTTTTTCACTTGCTTCCAACGCATTATCCAGCAGATTGCCAAATAAAATACAGATTTCATTTTCTTCCAATACGAATTTTTCAAGTGAACAGGCGGTTATCTTCCATACAATTTTCTTTTTTTCTGCCATATGCATCTTCAGATTCAGCAGAAGATCCAGTGGCTGACAAGTCGTCCATGGATAGAACTTCACAGATTCATACTCCGGTGTAATCTTATCCAGATAACTCCGAAGTTCTTTCCAGTCCTGCCTCTTCTCATATTCTTTTAATAAGAGCAGATGATTTTTCATATCATGATTGATTCTCCGGTTCTCTTCCAGTGCTTCTTTCAGATTTGCATAATTATTTTCCATCATCGTATTTTGAAATTCAATCATCTGATTCTCTCTTTGCAGGCTTTCATAGCGGAAAATAAATTTACTGAACTGCCATAACAGCCAGATCAGCAGGAGCGCTATTACATTTGCAGTCACAATATTCTGAAAATACCATTTGGTTCCTTCACCCATCAACATCAACTGATAGATCAGAATTACAATATGTAAACCTGCTCCAAATGTTACAATCAGTCCTTTATATTCCTCTGCGATTCTCTTTATGGTTTTCTTTTTGCAAATAAAACAGACATAACCAAGAAATATTACACCCGCGATCAGGCAGCTTACTGTTTTTGGCAGCATGTCCAATTTCCACATCTTGGATGGATTCTGGCTTGTTCCCTGCATCAGAACTGCCCATGATGCAATAAATACTTCCAAAAAACTTAAACCACCATAGCAAACAGCAGGTACTCCAAATGCAAATGCGTACGCCTCTGTGCCAAGTGCAACACAGATAAAGCCGCACAGTGTGAGTAAGAACACTGTCAGATACATTCCAATCGGATACTCTTTACCTGCCACAAGTAAAACCACAGTTCCCACACTTCCGGCATATATAAATCTGTCTGCTTTTCTTCCTGCCGTTGCCGGCATTCCCTGTTTCATCAGATATGCAGACATCAGTGCCTCCAGAACCGCAAGTATAATAATAATGCTTCTATATCCCATGATACCTTTTCTTCCTCTCCCAGTACTGTCTGACACATTCTTTTAATTCCATCAGATGCCTTCTTGCAATTCTTACTCTCACACCGCCGGAAAGTTCAAGTTCCATTCCGTGTATCTGTATGACTTTCTCTATATTGACAAGGCAGCTACGGTCTGCATATACAAAATCTCTGTGCTGTAATTCCTCCCACAACGTTTTCATATTGATCTGTTCTCTGTAAACCTTATCCTGTGTGTAATACTCTACATATTTCTTTCCTTTTGCTTTCTGAATATAAAGAATATCTCCATATCGGATTTTCTGCATACCTTCTATCGTTTCAAGCACGCGGTATGAGTCTTCTTCCTCTCTCCGCTGCTGCAATATATTTCTTAAAACTTCTGGTATCCGAACTTTCATCTCTTCTTTCAGAATATACTGATATGCATCCAAACGGTAACTTTCAATCGCAAACTCTTCATGTGATGTAATAAAAATGAGGGGAATTGCTTCCCCCTTTTCCTGTGCATGTTTCTTGTTCAGCCACTTTCCGAGTTCAATTCCATTCATCGTATCCATCTCGATATCAGAAAATACGGCAAGATATTTTTCATCCTTTTTCACAGATTCTAGAAATTCTTCTGCCATACAAAACAACCGCACATTAATCTTATCTGTCATATTCTTTTGTTTCAGCGTCTCTGTTACATATCTTCCGATAACCTTTAACATCTGCACTTCATCATCTATGACTGCTATACATTTCTTTTCTGTTTTTCTCATAAATTTATCTGTTGCCTTCTAATTCTGCCAGCTTTCTTCGAAGCAATTCCACCTCATTTCTGGCTTCATCCAGCTGCCCTTTCGTTTCATCCAGCCGTCCTTTCGTTTCATCCAGCTGTCCTTTCGTTTCATCCAGCTGTCCTTGGGCTTCATCCAGTTTTCCTTTCGTTCCAACCAGCTCATCCTTCGTCTCATCTAATTCCTTCTGCATGTCATCAATCATTAACTGCACTGTATTACGATCCATCTCCAGTAATTCCTTTGAAAACATAGCCATCACCTCTTCTATATTCCGGCACATATCATAGATCTGACTGTACAGATCTTTAAAATCCGGATACTTCTCAATGATTGCGATGATCTCTTCCGGTCTGTCCATACATAGGAAAGCAAGCCACGCTTCAAGACGATTCGCAATCTTTATTTCTCCATTTTTATTGTGCTGAATCTTCTGAAAAATGTCAAGCGGAACAAATAAATATTTTTGAAGCAGATTCATTTCCAGACCAGTATCTGACTCCTGCTCAAACCGATGTATATATGTATCTGGAAAGTGTTTAAATTCTTCCAGCTGCACTACCATATCCATGATCAGCAGACTATTTTCATCTGCAAGTCTTCAAGAAATTCCTTCTTTCTTCTCTCCAGCTATAAAACATATCCTTCAACTGTTTGTCCTTCTCAATATCCTTCATTACTTCTTCCCGTGAACGGATCACCGGAAAATACTGACGTAATTTGTTTGTCATGGCAAACGCTCCTCTTCCTGATGCAGTCATAAAACTTTCCTGCATTTTTCATCGTTACTTTTTACATCTTGTTACAAACTAATTATTTACTAAAAATCAAATTAAGTATTTAAACAAATATTACATATCAAAGGCAAACTGACGTCGTAACATCTTCACATGACACTCAGCAATCGTTTCCCTCTAAAATTAAAGTTTCTGGATTTTGCTCCAAACCGGAGCATTTGAATATTCGTATTTTCTAATACAAATAGAATCTCTTTAGAACTATAAGATATAACTTGTGTTTACTTTACCAGAAAAGCCCACAAAACACAAGTTGTATTTTGCAGGCTTTCTCTCCTGAAATTATTTTCAATTATTTTTCTTCCGGTGCCGGCACTCCTTTTTCTTCATCTGCCTCATAAGAGAAGAAATCAAAATCGGCATAATGCTTATGCAATACACGGTCTGCACATGTAAGACCTACAAATGTTCCTGTGAACTCACCATATTTACAATACTCATCAGAGAACTTCGTTGTGTCAAATGTCCTTCCGATTCTTGTATAATTCTCACCGTCATAACTCCACTCGAACCAAAGCTCTCTTCCCTCAATCCGAAGTCTCAGATAAATCGGAACATCCTCCACTGCAATTCTCGTATCCAGATATTCTGTCTTTTCTCCATTTTCAAGCTGGATGATCGACAGTGCACTTCCACCCAGTGTCTGACTGTAATATTTACGCAGATTAATATAATTCATATTATCGTAATAAATGATCAGTCCGGCACTGTGCTGGTATACTTCCGGCTTGTATTCCATCTTTGTTGTAACCGTTGCATAGACACTGGTCAGTTTTCTTGCAAGGATACTGACCTTATTCAGCGATGTTCTGGACTCCTGTCCGCGGATTCTCACATAACCCGGACGGGCTTTTACATCAGCAAAACTCTGTGGCATAATACGTGGTGCATAATACCAGTTTCCAAGCTCCTCACCGTCAAAATCATCAAAATCCGGAATCTGTGGAACCGGATATTCCGGCAGTTTGCTTTCTTCTACATATTCTTTCGCTAGATTATCTCCATCTGCCATGCGAAGCCATCCGTCTTCGGTCCACTCCATTTTCTGTATTGCCGTCTCTCTTCCAAGCGTGCAGCGAAGCTCCGGTGCAAACGGTCTGGAACAGAGATGTACCAGATAAACCTCGCCAAGAGAAGTTTCTACATAACTTCCGTGACCGGATTTCTGCAGAACGCTGTCCGGATTGAAATATTTCGGTTTCAGATGATCCGGATCATGTCTTTCATTCGACTCGCCCGGAACACTTGTTACGATCGGATTCTTCGGATCCCCTTCATATGGTCCCCATACATTTTTGGATCTTCCCATCGTCACGCAGTGATTGTATCCGGTTCCGCCTTCCGCACACATAATATAGTAATAACCATTTCTCTTTGTAAGATGCGGTGCTTCAATACATCCTCGGTCTGTACCGCCGCGCCAGATTCGTTTCGGATATCCGACTACTGCCTTTTCTTTCGGGGAATACTCAACCAGACAGATCACGCCCGGTTTTTCATATCCTTCTCTTGTTTCCCACTCCAGAGAAACAATCCATTTTCTTCCGTCATCGTCGTGAAGAATAGAAGCATCAAATCCTGCGGAATGTAAATAAACCGGCTCACTCCACGGTCCACGAATGTCTTTTGCTGTTACAAGATAATTGTCTACATCAAAATATCTTGCATTCATGGAATTCATCACACCATATACGACATAGAACAGATCTTCCTCTTCACAGTAAGTAAGGCACGGCGCCCAGATTCCTTTTGCTGATGGAAGTTTTTTCAGATCTACCTGTTCATCTGTCAGCACATGTGTATACAGCTCCCAGTTTTTCATATCCTTTGAATGATAAATCGGGATTCCCGGCATCCACTCAAACGTGGATACCGCAATATAATAATCGTCTCCTTTTCTGCAAATACAAGGATCCGGATTAAAACCTTTGAAAATCGGATTCTTAATCATTGTCCGCGACACCTCTTCCTTCTTTTAAGTCTGTTACGATTCCATCGTATTCTTTATCCAGTTTGTAGAAGCACATGATCGCTACGATCAATACTGCTGCTAACACCGGAATGTAGATAAATAACGCATTGATCGCTGTCAGTGCAGATGCACTCTGTGCTACCGCTTTTTCTGCATATCCTCCAAGTGCCAAAATCCATCCGAGCATAGCGGATCCAAGACCATTTCCGACTTTGAATCCAAAGCTTGAAGCACTGTTGATCAGTCCTTCTGTACGATATCCGGTCTTCCACTCTCCATATTCGATCGTATCCGATACAATCGCAAACATGCAGGAAGAAATTCCGGCATTACCGACACCTTTTAATCCAGATGCGATCATGATTCCGATATAACTTGTTCCGACAAATACAAACATTGCAAATCCGAGTCCATAGATGATTGCTCCGAGAATCAGCATATTTCTCTTACCGATCTTCTTAATGATAAATGCGGTAAAGAACATTGCCACGATCTGTACGATACTTGCTACAAGATTCATCGGTCCGACCAGATTTGGATTTTTCAGTACAACTTTTGCATAATAAACAGCAGCTCCGCCGTTCAGAGAATAAATGATGAAAATAAATACCAGTGTCAGTGTGATCATGATCCAGTATTTATTCTGGAATAGTAAGCGAATTCCTTTGAAGAACGGGATCTTCTCCTGCTTTGTATGTTCAGAAGGTTTTACTCTCTCTTTCGTTCCTGTAAATGTAATTAAAAATATGATAACTGCAAGTACTCCGAACACTGCAAATGCTTTCGTCCATGCAGATGCGTTATTTCCAAATGCCTGTACAAGCGGAAGTGTCAGGTTTGTGATGATCAGCGTTCCGGTTGTTGCAAGGATCATACGGAAAATACTTAAAACAGATCTCTCGTACTGATCCTGTGTGATCAGAGCATTCAGGGTTGCATATGGTACATTGATCGCTGTATAGATCACAGACGATACTAAGTTATATGTAATGAAAATGTATGCGATCTTCGCTGTCTGCCCCAGTCCTGACGGTACACTGAATAAGAGGATTCCGGCAATTGCAAACGGAATTGCCATCCGTAAAATCCACGGTCTGCATTTACCCATTTTGGATTTGGTACGGTCTACGATCACTCCCATAATCAGATCCGTAACACCGTCAAAAATACGTGAAACGAGCATGATCGTTCCTACGATACCGGCACTGATATGCACATAATCTGTGTAGTAAAACAGCAGAAATGCTGACATTGCGGAATAAATGATGTTACATCCCAGGTCTCCGCATCCATAGGAAAATCTTTCCCAGAAACTGATTTTCGTCGTTTTTTGTTCCATTTTTTCTCTCCTTCTTATGTATGCTTTTCTTTCTATCTGCATTTATCATAACAGGCATTTTTCATCTTTAGAACAAACAAAAGCGACCTAAAAATAGGACGATTCCGACTTTTTATTTTTCTTTCTCTCTCGATTTCTTTCTTGCCTCTTTGGGAGTACATCCATAATTTTCTTTGAATGTACGCATGGCAACACGGTAATTGGTACATCCGTGTGCTTCGAAAATCTCTCCGATAGAAGCATCTGTTGCAAGTAATTCTTCATGCACCTTGACAATCCGGATCGCATACAGATATTCCATCAGTGTCATACCAATCTGCTTCTTGAAAAATCTTGCCAGATAATCTTCACTGTATCCAAAATGTGCGGCAATCTCCGGGACAAGACATTTTTCTCTGTGATGCTCTTTTAAGTAGACCATGATCTCATTTACACGTTCCAGATTTTTCTGATTACGGTCTGCTTCTTTTCTTACAATTTTTTTAGAGTAAGAATGAGCCAGCGTGTACAGAAGTTCATACAGCAAACTGTTAAAACGCAGCAGATAAGCCTCCGGACGGATATCGTAGACAATATGCATATCTTCAAAGATTTTCTTCATCTTCTGAAGTCTTGTCTTATCAATCTCATTTTCCGGATGCATATCCACTTCAAACTGATACAATTCAATATCCGGAATGTACTTAGTAAGCATCTCTTTCGGGATCTGTAATACAAGAGCCCTGTTCTTCCCACTCAATACGGAATGCATCACCCTGGAATTAATAATATTAAATTCTCCTGCCTGCAGCACATTTTTCTGGTTCTCGGTCGTCACGGTAATACTTCCTTCCAGCATATACACCAGCTCCAGACTGTCATGCCAGTGCGGTGCGACATAACTTCCTTCATCTACCGATAAATAAAACCGTACTTCCACATCCGGGTTACGCGATACAATTTCGTGACGCATAATTTCAATCCTTTCCATTTTTGTAAAGTATAACACATACTGCGTAAAAACAAAAAGAAGATATTCTATGTTATATGAATCATCAGCCGCATGAATTAGCTGCTTTAAAACTTTATGAAATATAATATAAAAAACCAGGAAAAAATATATGAATATGCTATAAAAGAAATGGTCGGACACAGCATCAAGGACATCACCGAATCTGTTTATACAGTTCGAGATCTTGAATGGCTAAGAAATGACCTTAAGAAATTAGAATAAAGCGGCTGACTCGAGTGACTAATAGACAGTGTCTAATAAGTGTCTAATAAGTGTCTAATCAACCGCTTTTTCTTACTTTTTATTCCATTCTATTAAATCTAAAACCCTTGTAAAACAGGCGTTTCTTAGAATTTACCCGCCTTTGCAGCTTCCTCGATGGAAACGGCTACAGCTACAGTCATACCAACCATCGGGTTGTTACCTGCACCGATCAGTCCCATCATCTCAACGTGAGCCGGTACAGATGAAGATCCAGCGAACTGTGCATCAGAGTGCATACGTCCAAGTGTATCTGTCATACCGTAAGAAGCCGGTCCTGCTGCCATGTTGTCCGGGTGAAGTGTACGTCCTGTACCACCACCGGAAGCAACTGAGAAGTATTTCTTACCCTGCTCGATACATTCTTTTTTGTATGTACCTGCAACCGGGTGCTGGAAACGTGTCGGGTTTGTAGAGTTACCTGTGATAGATACATCTACTCCTTCTTTGTGCATGATTGCAACACCCTCACGAACATCGTTGGCACCATAGCAGTTAACTTTAGAACGAAGTCCTTCAGAGTAAGCGATTCTCTGTACTTCTTTCAGTTCTCCTGTATAGTAATCATACTCTGTCTGTACATATGTGAATCCATTAATTCTGGAAATGATCTTTGCAGCATCTTTTCCAAGTCCGTTCAGGATAACACGAAGAGGTTTCTTACGAACTTTGTTTGCTTTCTCAGCGATACCGATTGCTCCTTCAGCAGCTGCGAATGATTCGTGACCTGCCAGGAATGCGAAACAATCTGTATCTTCTTCCAGAAGCATCTTTCCTAAGTTACCGTGTCCAAGACCTACTTTACGCTGATCAGCTACAGATCCCGGAATACAGAATGCCTGAAGGCCTTCTCCGATTGCTGCCGCTGCGTCTGCTGCTGTCTTACATCCTTTTTTGATTGCGATTGCTGCACCTACTGTGTATGCCCAGCATGCATTCTCAAAACAGATTGGCTGAATACCTTTTACCTGATTGTATACATCAAGTCCGGCATCCTTTGTGATTTTCTCTGCTTCTTCGATAGAAGCAATGCCATAGCTGTTTAATACTTCATTGATTTTATCAATTCTTCTCTCATATGATTCAAATAAAGCCATTTAATTGTCCTCCTGAAATTTTACCTGATATGTAATACCTGTACGCTATCGCGATTATTCTTTACGTGGGTCGATGATCTTAACTGCATCTTCAACACGTCCGTACTGTCCTTTTGCTTTCTCCCATGCATCATTCGGTGTGTCACCTGCTTTGATGAAGTCTGTCATTTTACCAAGGTTTACAAACTGATATCCGATGATTTCATCGTGGTCATCTAAAGCGATACCTGTAACATATCCTTCAGCCATCTCAAGATAACGAGGACCTTTTGCTAATGTACCATACATAGTTCCAACCTGAGAACGAAGTCCCTTACCAAGGTCTTCCAGTCCTGCACCGATCGGAAGTCCGTCTTCAGAGAATGCACTCTGTGTTCTTCCGTATACGATCTGAAGGAATAACTCTCTCATTGCTGTATTAATCGCATCACAGACAAGGTCTGTATTCAATGCTTCCAAAATAGTCTTTCCCGGAAGGATCTCAGATGCCATAGCAGCAGAATGTGTCATACCTGAACATCCAACTGTCTCAACAAGGGCTTCCTGGATAATTCCTTCTTTAACATTCAGTGTCAGTTTGCAGGTTCCCTGCTGTGGAGCACACCATCCAATACCGTGTGTCAGACCTGAAATATCTTTAACTTCTTTTGCCTTTACCCATTTTGCCTCTTCCGGAATCGGAGCTGGTCCGTGATTTGCACCCTGAGCTACCGGACACATCATCTCTACTTCATGTGAATAAATCATTATAAAACTCCTTTCAACTATGTGTGTGTTTTCTCTTGTAGGCATTGTTATATGTTTAACGCCGTACTTGATTTTATTTTCTCATAAATTCTTTTACTCGTCAATTGTCACTTTTTATCAAATTCCGGCGCTTTCTGCGCCTTTTCTCTGCATTTTACCTGTCAAGTTCCTTCCAGAACGCTGTATCTGCAACGGAACTCTTAATTTCGTCGAATGTATACGGTGCTGTCACCCATGCATATTTTGTACTCTGCTTACCGGATGAAGCGCTTCCCATATTGAATCCGATCTCGATTCCGTCTTTGCTCACAAAAAAATTTGGAACATAAGCTCCTGTTTTGTCATTGCCTTCCAGTGCCTTTTTCATCTCAGCCGTAGTAAGGTCGGTAAGAAAACTGCTGTCACCGGTCTCTTTCTGCATGATCTTTGCCCAGTTTTCTACAAATGTGTCATCCAGCTTTACAATATCTCTGACTTCGTAAATTTTCCCGTCACGAAGACGAATATTTACAGTACGAAGATCTGTCTGATACTCGCTGTATTCACCTCTGGCACTTGTATCTTCAAATACAACACTGATATACTCATTCGTTGCATAGGTCACTTTGCATTTTACATAACTGATCAGTGCCGGTGTGTTTGCTTCGATTACTTTCTGCTTGATCTTCTCATCCGGATGTGTATAAATCTCATCCACGGTAGACATTGCACAGTTTTTTATTGTTTTATTAATTTTATCTGCATTCTTTCCTTTCAGACCACTGATCTGTGGATAAGCAACATTAAAATCAATGATTGTAGAAGTCTTTTCCGAATCACGGAAGCTGTATGTCTCATTTTTCACCTTGTAAGAAAGATTATCTGCCTTATAGGCTTCTATCTTATCAACGCCTGACACACTGCTTTCGTCTGTCTTGTTCTGGCTGTCTGAACCACTGTTTCCATTATTCTCATCATTATCGTATATATCATCCGAATCATCCCAGCTGTCACCGTCATCCTCATACGGCTGATCTTCTGTGATTCCTACGTCATCTTTTGCTTTATAATAGATAAAACTTCCAAATAAAAATGCGCCGCCGACCGCTACGATCAAAAGTATGATAGCCGCAACAACTCCAACGATGACCGGTACTGCAGATCTCCGCTGTGGCATCTGTACCTGATGACTGTATGTTCCTGCTGGTCCCTGCCCGTTTTCTTCCGGTCCCGGGCCATAACTATAAGAGCTGCTTGAAGAACTGCCTGCACCGTAACCATAAGTATTCTGTCCCGGATTTCCGGTGCCGTAATGATAACTATACTGCCCGTATGCACTCTGCACCAGCTCCGCTTCCATCGGTACAAAACGGATTCCGTCCTTTTCCTGTTCTTCTGTCACCTTGTGCATTCCAAGATGCTCGTATGCCTCTACAGTCTGTGGCGCAGCATTTACTGTAATCTTAGAAGCATGCACTTCTCTTGCCGCAAATGCAACAGCTGCCAGATAAAGCATACGTCCGATACCGTGTCTTTGAAATGCCTTTCGTACAAAGAACAGACTGATGTGCCCGTTGTTTGTAACTGCGATCATTCCACAAATCTGCACACCTTCAAACGCACCAAATATAGTCACTTCCTGCCGTTCAAACATCTCGCGGAAAGAGTCATAGCTGATAAATTCATGGAAACGCCCGACGCCTTCATCAGTATATGCCGGTGCAACATCTTCTGCAAATACTTCTGCCGCCAGATGCAGTGCCGGCAAAAGTTCCTGTATCTGTATTTTTCTGATATTCATTTCGGATTTAACTCCTTTCTTTTACCAGTTCCTCTCGCAGGAATGTCAGAGCACGCACAACGGCATAATCTCTGTTTTTCGCACGATTTCCGGTAAAATGAAATTCTTTTACTTCTGTATGTCCCTTTACATAGCATCCAATATAAACCAGTCCGACCGGTTTCTCTTTGGTTCCGCCCCCCGGCCCTGCAATACCGGTCACCGCCAGTGCGGCATCTGCTCCGGCTGCTTTTGCTGCACCTTCTGCCATCTCTCTGGCAGTCTGTTCGCTTACTGCGCCGTATGCTTCCAGTGTCTCTTCTTTTACACCAAGCAGTTTGCTCTTTGCACGATTGGCATAAGTAATATAGCCTTCTTCATACACTTCCGATGCACCTGCAACATTCATGATCCGTCCTGCGAGCAGACCAGCCGTACAGGACTCTGCGGTTGTCACTGTCATCTTCTTCCCTTTCAGGAGTTCCACAACTGCATCTTCCAGCGTCACATCTTCTTCGGTTGTGTAGATTTTATCTCCGAATCTGTAGAACAGCTCATCCATCATCGGCTTCATTAAAGCATCTGCCTCTTCTTCACTCTTTGCTCTGGCAGTCACACGGAGATGTACTTCTCCTGTCTTTGCATAAGGCGCAAGTGTCGGATTGGTCTGTGTCTCCAGAAGATCCGTAATAACCGTCTCCACTCTGCTTTCTCCCATAGAGCAGATCTTCACCATTTTAGAATAAATACCTTCCGGTTGTAAGCCATTCAGATATGGAGCAATCTTTGACTCAAACATTGGTTTCAGTTCATTAGGAGGACCTGGAAGCAAAATCGCTGTCTTGTCGTTTTCTTCCAGTATCAGTCCGGGAGCCGTTCCATTGTCATTATCAACAACAACCGCGCCTTCCGGAACCATTGCCTGTTTCCAGTTATTTGCTGTAATATTGCGGTTGTGCACCCGTGCAAAATAATCTTCGATTCGGGCTCTTGTACGTGTATCTTCGTACAGTTCTTTTCCAAATACTTTTGCTGTCACTTCTTTTGTCAGGTCATCCTTTGTAGGACCAAGTCCACCGCCAAGAATCACAATATCACTTCTTGACAGTGCCAGACGAAGCGCATCTTCCAGTCTCTTCTCATTGTCCCCGACAACACTCTGGTGATAGCAGGAAAGGCCCAGACCTGCACACTTTTCAGACAGATATGCTGCATTTGTATTTACGATATTTCCAAGCAGAATCTCTGTTCCGACAGAGATAAATTCAACTGTCACTTTACATTCCTCCCTGCGTAAGAACCTCAACATTTTTCGCAATATAATCAATTAAAGAAACAATGGTCAGAATCAGTGCTGCCCACATCAGGACTGTTCCGATCACATCAAATACCCCACCCAGATCCATGATCATCACGATCACCATAAACATCTGTGAAACGGTCTTAAACTTTCCCCAGTAACTTGCCGCAATGACAATGCCATTGTCAGAAGCTACCAGACGGAATCCGCTGATAATAAATTCTCTTGCGATAATAACGATTACAAACCATGCCGTCAGCTTGCCAAGCGGAATGAGACAGATCATTGCAGAACATACAAGCAACTTATCTGCAAGAGGATCCATGAATTTTCCAAAGTTTGTAACCAGACCTCTTGCTCTAGCAATCTTACCGTCCAGCATATCTGTAAGACTTGCCACGCAGAAAATAACAAGCGCGATCCATTTATTGGCTGCACCGCCTGCGTTCGTCAACATAAAAAAAACAAAGAAAGGTACCATGATAATTCGTAATACTGTCAGCTTATTTGGTAAATTCATTACAACAACTCTCCTATCAAATCATATTCTACTGCACCGGTCACTTTCACTCTTGCGAAATCTCCCGACATCAGTTCTTCATCTGTATTAATAAAAATCAATCCGTCAACGCCCGGCGCATCTTTGTAAGTACGTCCGACATATGCATTCTCATCTGCAACTTTTCCCTCGATCATGACAAGCACTTCTTCACCGATCATATCTTCTGCCTGTGCAAATGCAATCTCCTGCTGCAACTCCATAATCTCAGCCTGTCTGTCTTCTTTGACTTCTTCCGGTATCTGATCCGGCATCTCTGCCGCCGGTGTGTCTTCCTCCGGCGAATATGTGAATACGCCGAGCCGGTCAAATTCCATCTCGTCTACAAACGCTTTCAGCTCTTCGTGCTGCTCTTCTGTTTCTCCCGGGAAACCAGTGATCAGTGTTGTGCGAAGTGTGATGTCCGGAATTTCCCGTTTTAATTTTCCAATGATTTCTTCTAACTGTACTTTGGAAGTTCTTCTTCCCATGCGCTTTAAGATTTCATCGTTAGCATGCTGAATCGGCAGGTCCAGATAATGACAGAGCTTCTTTTCTTCTTTCATAACCTGGATGAGATTATCATCAATCTCTTCGGGATAACAGTACAGAATACGGATCCAGCGAATTCCATCTACCTTGCACAATTCACGTAAAAGCTTATGCAGAGATTTTTCTCCGTAAATGTCTTTTCCATATAACGTTGTCTCCTGTGCCACAAGAATCAGTTCTTTTACGCCCTGTTCAGCCAGATCTTTTGCTTCCTGTATCAGCCGCTCCATCGGAACACTGCGGTAATTTCCACGAAGCTTCGGAATGATACAGTAAGTACAGTGCTTATCACAGCCTTCTGCAATCTTCATATAAGCATAATGTCCACCGGTTGTCACCAGACGCTTTGTATCGACAAGCGGAAGTGCATTCACATTTTCAAGTTCCACATGTCCGGCACCCGCCAGTGCTTCTTCCACTGCTTCTACAATCTTATCATAGGCTGTTGTTCCAAGAACCGCATCAACTTCCGGAATCTCATCAATGATCTCCTGACGATATCTCTGTGCCAGGCATCCGGTTACGATCAGTGCTTTCAGTCGCCCTTCCTTCTTATATTCTGCCATCTCCAGAATCGTCTGTATACTCTCTTCCTTTGCATCGTGCACAAAACAGCATGTGTTGATCACAATGATATCTGCCTGTGTCTCATCATCTACAATCTGATATCCTTTTGCATCCAGGAGGCCCAGCATAACCTCAGAATCTACCAGATTCTTATCACAGCCCAGTGAGATAAATAATATATTCATTCTTACGTCTCCTCTTACTCTTTTATCAGAATTTATCCTTCTATCAGAAGAAAGGCAGATACCATCTGGCATCTGCCTTACATACATTACCTGTCAGACTCTATTCTTCCTCGTCTTCTGCTGCAATTGTAATCTTCGCCTGATTCAGCTCGTCAATTGCGATAGAAAGTGGCTTCTCTCCCGGCTTTGTATCTACTAACGGCATAGAACCATCGATGATCTCTCTGGCTCTTTTTGCTGTTGCCATAACGATAGAGTATCGGCTGTTGACAACCTTTGTCTCGCCTTCCTCGACGTCTTTGTTTACCACTTTCATTAAATCTGTGTAAGATGGGTGTAACATACACTATTCTCCTTTCAACTCTTCTTTCATATGTTCAATAAATGTGTGATTTCTGAAACTTCTTCTATGCTCTCCCTGAATGATCTCATGCATCTGCTGCACGCATTCCTGAAGATCGTCATTGATGATCAGATAATCGTATGCATCCATGCCTTCCGCTTCCTGTGCGGCTCTGCTTAAACGACTCTCGATCACATCCTGTGTCTCTGTGCCACGTCCTTCCAGACGTCTGCGAAGCTCTGCTGCACTCGGCGGAGTTACGAACAGTAATAATGTCTCCGGGAACTTTTCTTTCACTTTTAATGCACCCTGGATTTCTATCTCAAGAATCACATCTTTCCCTGCTTCTAACTGTTCTTCCACGTATGCACGCGGTGTACCATAGTAATTCTCCACGTATTTAGCATACTCTATCAGTTCATCTTTCGCAATCATTTTTTCAAATTCTTCGATCTCATGGAAGAAATATTCCCGTCCGTCTACCTCTCCAGGTCTCGGAGTTCTCGTCGTTGCTGATACAGATAAAGCATAATTATCATACTGCTTCAGCAGTTCTTTCATTAAAGTTCCTTTACCGGAGCCGGAAAATCCGGAAACAACAATGAGTATTCCTCTCTCTTTCATTTGCTCTTCCTCACACTTCTTATTCGATATTCTGAATCTGTTCTCTGACTTTTTCAATCTCTGTCTTCAGTTCGATTCCGATATTGGAAATCTCCAGATCATTCGCCTTTGACAGGATTGTATTCGCTTCCCTGTTCATCTCCTGCGCAATGAAATCCAGCTTACGTCCGATTCCACTGTCTTCTGATTCCAGAGTCTCTTTCATGTGTACAACATGACTTCTCAAGCGTACCACTTCTTCATCGGTACAAATCTTATCTGCGAAGATCACAACTTCTGCTGCAATCCTGCTCTCCTCAATCTGTGTATCTTCGAGAAGTTCTTTTACTTTATTTTCCAACTTCTCACGATACTCCGCAATAATCTTCGGGGAACGCTCTTCAATCTGTTCAACCAGTGTCAGCAGATGATCCAGTTTTTCGATCAGATCTTTCTTAAGATTCTCTCCCTCCAGCGTTCTCGTCTCAACAAACTGCTTCACAGCACCGTCCAGTGCCTTCTTAAGTCCCTTCCACAGTTCCTCTTCGTCAACAGCCTGCTCTTCCATCGTAATGACTTCCGGATAACGTGAAAGCGCAGATACACGGATGTCATTCTCCAGTGAGAATTTCTCTTCCATCTGTTTAAAATAAGACAGATACTCAGTTGCCAGTGCCTCATTATATTTCAATACAACCTGTCCCTCTGAAGAATCCTCATAATTGATAAATATATCGACTTTTCCTCTGTGCACACTTTTTTTTAAATGATTACGGATAGATGTCTCGAAAAAATTTAATTTCTTCGGCATACGGATATTGGCATCCAGATATCGATGGTTCACGCTTTTCATCTCAACTGTAAATTTACGTTCTCCGTCGGTCACTTCACAACGTCCGAATCCCGTCATACTCTTTATCATAATAGAAACCTCGTTCCTTTTTTATTAACGCTCTACATATTACAGACCGTTTTCCATCGTCCATTATAAGCCATTTGGAAAACAGAGTCAACTATGATATACTATACAAATGAGCCTGAAATCAGACAGAAAGGAGCTATTTTTATGGCATTTGACGGAACAACTGTTGCAGCAGTTACAAAAGAACTTACCGAGCAGCTCTCCGGCGGGCGGATTGCCAAGATCGCACAGCCGGAAACCGATGAGCTTCTCTTTACAATAAAGACACCACAAGGGCAAAAGCGCCTATATATCTCAGCCAGTGCATCTTTACCGCTTATTTATCTGACAAATGTGAATAAGCCAAGTCCGATGAATGCGCCGAATTTCTGCATGCTTCTGCGCAAACATATCGGAAACGGACGCATTACCAGGATCACACAGCCGGGACTGGAACGGATTATACAGATCCAGATCGAGCATCTGGACGATTTAGGTGATCTCTGCCAGAAGACACTGGTTGTTGAGATTATGGGCAAACATAGCAATATTATTTTCTGCGATGCAGACGGACGGATCATCGACAGTATCAAGCACATCTCCGCACAGATGAGTTCTGTACGTGAAGTATTGCCGGGCAGACCGTATTTTATTCCGGATACAATGGGTAAAAAAAACCCTCTGACGGTAGATGCTGATACTTTTATTTTCACATTAAAAGAAAAACCATGCCCGCTGGGCAAAGCGATCTATACAAGTTTCACAGGTATCAGCCCGGTAATCGCAGAAGACATCTGCTTTCTTGCCGGCATGGATTCCGGTATAACGCCAAAAGAATACGAAGACGATCTTCTGTTCCATCTGTATCGTCAGTTTTCCTATTATATAGAAGATGTAAAAGCAGGGAATTTTCACCCGGTCATCTACACAGATGGTGAGACGCCAAAAGAATTTTCTGCACTTCTGTTATCACATTTTGATACTTTTACAAAGCAGGAATACGATTCAATCAGCGAAGTACTCCATACTTACTATGCAACGAAGAACACGCTGACAAGAATCCGACAGAAAAGTGCAGACCTGCGTCACGTTGTCCAGACTGCATTAGAACGTGCACGTAAGAAATACGACCTGCAGAAAAAGCAGTTAAAAGATACTGAAAACCGAGAAAAATACAAAGTTTACGGAGAACTGATCAATACCTATGGATACAATCTTGCACCGGGTGCAAAAGAACTGACAGCACTTAACTATTACACCGGCAAAGAGATCACTATTCCGCTTGATCCGGTCAAAACACCACAGGAGAATTCCCAGAAGTATTTTGCACGTTATAATAAGCAGAAACGTACTTTTGAAGCACTATCAAAACTTCTCACAGAAACTGGTGACGATATCCACTATCTGGAATCGATTAGCAACGCTCTGGATATTGCCCGAAGCGAAGCAGATCTGGCACAAATTAAGGAAGAACTGATCGAAAGCGGTTATGTCCGCCGAAAATATACGAAAAAGAAAGTGAAATTAAAAAACAAGCCAATGCACTATATCTCTTCCGATGGTTATCACATCTACGTCGGCAAAAACAATCTGCAGAACGATGAACTGACCTTCTCTTTCGCAAATGGCGGTGACTGGTGGTTCCACGCAAAAGGTGCTCCGGGTTCCCATGTCATCGTCAAAACGAATGGGGATGAACTTCCGGATCGTACTTTTGAAGAAGCCGGAAGACTTGCCGCATACTATTCCAAGAGCCGTGGCAGCGATAAAGTTGAGATTGATTATGTAGAGAAAAAACATGTAAAAAAACCAAATGGAGCCAGACCGGGATTTGTAGTTTATTACACCAACTACTCTCTCATGATCGACTCTGATATCAGCAATATAAAAGCCGTGCAGGATTAATTCCCGCACGACTTTTTCTGTCATATCTCCCATAATGTTTTCTATATTATCCCGTCCTGTGTGAAAAACTCATATCTTCTTTTTCTTCATATATAAAACTCCCGTTATATCAGCAAGAAACCATCCGATTATAATTGCCCACCAGATCATCCGCACTCCCAGTAATGGTGCCAATGTATACGCAAGCAACACCCGTGTTCCAAGAGAAATCACAGTCAGCACAACCGACATTTCCGGTTTCCCAGTTCCACGGTAATAAGCATACAGCAGAAACAGAAGTCCGATTCCACAGTAAAATGCGCCTTCAATCCGCAAATACTGTACACCAATCTGCAATACTTTCACTTCGGTTGCTTTCACAAAGATCAGCATCAGCGGTCTTGCAAACAAAAAGATCAGCACAGATACAATTCCACAGAAGATAAGAGATGTTTTCACTGCTGCCCGCACGCCTTCTTTCACTCGTTTTTCATCTTTTGCGCCATAATTCTGCGATGTAAAGATAGAGAACGAATTGCTGAACTCCTGTGCCGGCATGTAGGCAAAGGAATCAATCTTCACTGCAGCTGCATAAGCTGCCATTACCGCAGTTCCAAAACTGTTGATCAGTCCCTGGATCATCAGGATACCGAAATTCATCACCGACTGCTGCACACTTGCGGCTAGCGAAAACCGTACCACTTCCGGCAGTACTTCTTTTGAACATGCCTCCTTCAATGAAATGCCATTTCCTATAAAGCGTAGCTCCGGCTCCTTCTTCCAAAGATAGTAGCCGATTCCGACTCCCGATATGATCTGCGCAATCACGGTCGCCCACGCAGCTCCTCCAACTCCCATTTTCCATTTCACAACAAGCAAAAGATCAAGAATAATATTCAGCATAGATGCGATTGCCAGAAAGAGAAGCGGCGTTACCGAATTTCCAACTGCTCTCAGTAAATACGCAAAAAAATTATACAAAAATACAAAGAAGATTCCCCAGAAGATCACCCATACATATTTTTTCATATATGTATAGATATCTTCCGGTATCCGCATCAGCTTAAGAATCAGGTCCATTCCTGCAAATACAGCAATATTTACAATCACAGAAATGATTCCGATAAAGAGAAAAGACGCAAGAATCGATTCCTGCATCTTTCTTTTATCTCCTTTTCCATAGTAAAAGGAAAAAACACTGCCGCTCCCCATACACAGTCCGATCAAGACAGATGTCAGAAATGTCATAAGCGTATATGCCGCCCCGACTGCCGCCAGCGCTCCCGCTCCCAGAAATTGTCCGACTACCCATGTATCCGCAATGTTGTAACATTGTTGCAGAAGATTTCCGACAATCATCGGTCCTGCAAATACAAGCATCGTTCTTTGTACATTTCCATGTGTCAGATCTTTTTGCATGTTATCTTGTCCCCAGGAGATAGTCAATAAACTGCTGTGCTGTCCGTCCGGATAAGCCGCCGTGGCTTAATTCCCACTTATTTGCTTCCAGAAGCAGTTCATCTTCCGGCATATCTATGCCATTCTTTTCTGCAAGAGCAAGTACGATCTCCTGAAATTCCTTCTTCGCCGGTTTTCCAAAGTAAATCGTAACGCCAAAACGGGCAACCAGCGATAATTTTTCCTGCACGGTATCATTTGTATGAAGCTCTTCGTCTCTGTCTTCTTTGTCCTTGAATGTTTCACGGATCAGATGTCTGCGGTTCGATGTTGCATAGATCAGAATATTATCCGGTTTCTTCTCCAGACCGCCTTCAATGACCGCTTTCAGATATTTGTACTCAATTTCAAATTCTTCAAAAGAAAGATCATCCATGTAAATGATAAATTTATAATTCCGGTTTTTGATCTGTGCGATCACGTCATTCAGATCCTGGAACTGATGCTTGTACACTTCAATCATACGCAATCCCTGATCATAATACTGATTCAGGATTGCCTTGATGGATGTGGATTTACCGGTTCCTGCATCTCCGAATAACAAACAGTTATTTGCACGTTTTCCTTCTACGAATGCCTTCGTATTATCAATCAGCTTCTTCTTTGCAATCTCATATCCAACCAGATCATCCAGGTGTACATGTGCAATCTTGGTGATCGGCACGATCTGTGCGCTCTCATCTGTATGCTCAATCCGGAATGCTTTGTGAAGTCCCAGTTTTCCAACGCCGAATTCCTTATAAAATCCTGTTATTTTCTCTTTGAAGTCCTGTGCGTCTTCTGCTTCTGCGAGGCTCTTTGCCAGATCACAGATACGGTCACGGATACGCTTGTTAAATACATTACCGTGACTGCTGTCTCCTGCATATTCTTTGATCATGGATATGCAATCCACGCCAAATGCCTCTTCCATCTTTCTAAAATCATAATCAAATAATTCTTTGAATATCTCAAAATCATGCAGCGCAACCTGGTTCAGACTTCCATCGATTGCTCCTGTAATCTCACAGGAAGTACTGTATGCATTTTCATGGCTTGCCAGAAGGTATGTAAGATATGTATGCCACAGATTTCCTTCAAATCCATGACTCGCTGACAGTTCTAAAATGTCATTCATCTGCTCAAACAGCAGACCTTTCATATCTTCTGTATTATAATAATCGTTATCATAGTTTTCCATCAGGAACGTCATATCCGTCAGAATCTGACCGTCTTCCATATGTTTGTAAAGCATTAATTCTTTTGTTCTCATCTTCTTGCTCCTTGCTTATCTCCTGTCACTTACACTTTTATTCGCTCTTACAATCCTGTACATCGCAGAAATTATATATACTGAAACTAATAATTTCCAAGGATCCTCATATTGCGGCTTTCCTCTCTCAGTCCGCGGATTGCATTTTTCACAGCCGGATCTGCCATATTTCCTTCAAAATCAATAAAGAAACGATACTCCCAGTTTTTTCCCTCAATCGGGCGGGATTCAATCCGTGTCATATTCAGATCATTGTAAATGAAATGCGACAGCAGTCTGTACAGCGAACCGCTCTCATGTGGCAGTTCCAGGCAGATGCTGATCTTCTGTGCGTGCTTTAAAAATACTTTCTGGTTTGTAACCACAATAAAGCGTGTACAATTTGTCTGATCATCATTGATATTCTCTTCTAATATTTCTAATCCGTGTACCTCTGCCGCATAAGCACTGCATACAGCTGCCTGTGCCTGATCTTTGTCATCCCGTATCTTACGCGCCGCAATCGCTGTATTCGCCACACTGATCTGCTGCCAGTCGCTGTGATCATCCAGAAAATGTGATGCCTGCATCAACGCAACGCCTTTGGAATACACACGTTCAATATCTGTAAGTTTTGCTCCCGGAACTCCGGACAGTGTATGAATGATCGGAATAATTGTCTCACCTACGATATAATTTTCAAACTCAACAAGCAGATCGTACATCTCATCTACGGAGCCGGCTGTTGAATTCTCAATTGGCAGCACGGCATAATCTGCTGCCCCATCTTCGATCGCTTCCATTGCTTCACGGAATGTCCGCACATAAAAACTATTGCAATTTTCACCAAAATAATCTTTTGTAGCTGCCTGACTGTATGCACCTTCTGTTCCCGGAAATACGATTCTTGCATTTTTCGCATCCAGGGATTCCATCTCAATAAACGGAAGTCTCCCAAGTGCTCCTGCCTTTACAAGCTGCTGGTACTGTAATTTACGGCTCATGGACATTAACTGCTCATACAATTCACGTACACCTTTTTTATTAAATTCAGAAGAAGCTTTCTCTGACACTGCCTGTAATTTATTCTTCTCTCTCTGACGGTCCAGAACCTTCTTCCCATTCTTGATCTTATACTCGCCGACCTGTGCACATACTTTCATACGTTCTTCGTACAGGCGGACCATCTGATCATCTATCTCATCTAACTGCAATCTCAATTCTTCTAATGATGCCATCGTCTGTTCTCCTCACTTTTTTGCATAAACCGTCAATTATTATAATACATTTTACGTATAAAATCTACATTTCCTTCTTATACTATCTTCCATGAAGCGAAAATTTCTCCAATGCGGAATGTTCGGCTGGTGTATCGAAATTCTCTATACCGGTCTTCGTTCCCTGAAAAAAGACAACCACACATTAACCGGACACACTTCCATCTGGATGTTCCCCATCTACGGACTGGCATGCCTGTTCTCTCCTATCTGCCGACGGATCCAGCATTTTCCTGCCTTTGTACGTGGGTGCTTTTACACCGTCTGTATTTTCTTTACAGAATATACGACCGGAAGCCTCCTCAGGCACTTCCATGCATGTCCGTGGAATTACAGCCATGCACGCTTCCAGATCCGCGGACTAATCCGGCTGGACTATGCACCGTTATGGTTTTTCACCGGATTGTTCTTTGAAAAAATTCTCTGCAGACATTGAAAAACCTTTTTATTTATTATATGATATATGAAAGATTTTCAATAGATTTGAAAATAACAGGAGGTTTTTTATGAGACATTTGATTAGTCCACTGGATTTTTCTGTGGAAGAACTTGATAAACTGATGGATTTGGCGAACGATATTGAAGCCACCCCGGAGAAATACGCACATGCCTGTGCAGGCAAGACACTGGCAACTTTATTTTATGAACCTAGTACACGTACCCGTTTAAGTCATGAAGCAGCGATGTATAATCTTGGCGGTAATGTTCTAGGTTTTTCTTCTGCTAATTCAAGCTCTGCCGCAAAAGGCGAAAGCGTTTCCGATACACTCCGCATGATATCTTGCTATGCAGATATCTGTGCAATGCGCCATCCAAAAGAAGGTGCCGCAACTGTTGCATGCAAACATTCCGGTATCCCGGTTATCAATGCCGGGGACGGCGGACACCAGCATCCGACCCAGACTTTAGCTGATCTTCTTACAATCCGTTCTTTAAAAGGACATCTGGATAATATGACGATCGGTCTCTGCGGCGATCTGAAATTCGGACGTACTGTACACTCTTTGATCCATGCATTAGTAAGATATCCAGGTATCCGTTTTGTACTTATTTCCCCGGAAGAATTAAAACTTCCAGGCTACATCCGTTCCGATGTATTGGATAAGAAGAATATCCCTTACGAGGAAGTAGAACGTCTGGAAGATGCACTTCCAAAACTGGATCTTCTCTACATGACACGTGTACAGAAAGAACGTTTCTTCAACGAAGAAGATTATGTACGCATGAAAGACTTTTATATTCTGGATGCCGCTAAGATGAAGCTTGCCCCGGAAGATATGTATGTCCTTCATCCGCTTCCAAGAGTAAATGAAATCTCCGTAGAAGTAGATGATGATCCGAGAGCTGCTTATTTCAAACAGGCACAGTACGGTGTTTATATCCGTATGGCTCTGATCCTTACATTGTTAGAGATTGAAGTATAAGAAAGGAGCATACATAATCATGTTAAATAATACATTAAGTGTTGGAAAAATCGAAGAAGGTTTTGTTCTGGATCATATTCAGGCAGGACGAAGCATGGATATTTATAAATATCTGCACCTGGACAAACTGGACTGTTGTGTCGCTATTATCAAAAATGCGAAAAGCAGTAAGATGGGCAAGAAAGATATTATGAAGATCGAGTGTCCGATCGACTTTATGGATCTGGATATTCTCGGATTCATCGATCATAATATTACAGTAAATATTATTAAAGACTCACAAATCGTAGACAAGAAAGCACTTCATCTTCCGAAGAAGATCACAAATGTGATCCGCTGCAAAAATCCGCGCTGCATTACTTCTATCGAGCAGGAACTGGATCATGTCTTCGTACTGACTGATCCCGAAAAGGAAGTATACCGCTGTCTCTACTGCGAAGAGAAATATCACGGACGCGGCTAATTTAACACAAGTAAAGCTGACATTAATAGCTTATTTGAATCATTCTGGCACAGCGACAAAACACGCTTTGCGAGTTTTGTTCGCTGATTAGCGGTTGTCAATGCTATCATCAAGCATGACGCGTTTTCCTCGTCGCCATAACATAAAAAGCAGCTCATATCGAGCTGCTTTTTATTATGATGACAAACTAAAATCCAAATCAGCTTGGAACGGATAGCATCATCTATAATACATTTTTCAAATCGTTTCATAAATATATGCAAGCAAAACGATAAGCCGGGTTATGTCGTTGGGTAATCATCTTTCTAGACCTGCCGTTACCGGCAGGTTCAAGCGACCTACCTAAGACGTGACGGGCCGCCACATCGTCTTTATCCGGTCTTGCTTCGGATGGGGTTTACATCTGCCTTCGCTGTTACCAGAGAAGCGGTAGTCTCTTAAACTGCCATTCCACCCTTACCTGCATGCACAGGCGGTATATTTCTGTTGCACTTGCCTTGGAGTCACCTCCACCGGACGTTATCCGGCATCCTGCCCTGTGAAGCCCGGACTTTCCTCGCCTGTCCCCTTTCGGTCCTGACAGCCGCGATTACCTGTCTTACTTGCAATTTAATAAATATAACACATATCTTTCAGAACTGCAATATCAATTTTTCTTTGTTTTACTTACACTTCTATATCTACTGGATCGTATCATCAATCAGGTCATTTCCATCTGCCGCAGTTGTGGCAAGTGTGTCGCACCGTTCATTCTGCGGGTGTCCGTCATGTCCCTTCACCCAGATAAATGTAACCTGGTGAGATTCTTTTGCTTTCAACAGACGTTTCCAGAGATCTGCATTCTTCACCGGCTCATTCTTGCCGCGCTTCCATCCCTTCTTCAGCCAGCTGTCGATCCAATGCTGGTTAAAAGCATCTACAACATACTTGGAATCCGAATATAATTCCACCTCGCACGGTCTGTTTAACGCTTCCAGTGCCACGATCACTGCCATTAATTCCATCCGGTTATTCGTTGTCTTTTTATATCCCTGTGACAGTTCTTTCGTATGCAGTGTTCCTTTCGGATCTACATACTCAAGCACTGCTCCATACCCTCCCGGTCCGTCCGGGTTTCCCCTCGCCGCACCGTCTGTATATATCTTTACCTGCATATGATTCCTAATTCTCTTTCTGACCTAATTCTGCTGCATGAACGATTTCTGGAAGAATATATTCCAGAGACTCTTTGGCTGCACCTGCTTTTCCCGGAAGGTTCACGATCAGTGTATTACCTCTGAATCCGGCAACACCACGATTTAACATAGAACGTTTTGTCAGATGCATCAAGTGCATACGGATTGCTTCCGGAATCCCCGGTACTGGTCTGTCAAGAATCTCTGTTGTTGCTTCCGGTGTAACATCTCCCGCTGCGCATCCGGCTCCGCCTGTTGTCAAGATAATGTCTGCCATATTACCATCTGCCATTCTCTGCATAACTGTAGATAATACCTTCTTATCTACAGGAAGTGCTTTTGCAAAGATCACATGCTGCCCTGCTTCTTCCACAATCTTGCGGATAACCTTTCCGCCTTTATCTTCTTCCTGTTCTTTATATACCTGCGTATTTGCAGTTAAAATTGCTACTTTCATATCGTACCTCCATAAAACCTCTTTCTGTTGTCCATATAGTAGAATTTTAACGCTTTTGATACAAGAATGCAATCCTTAAATTATAATACAGACCATTCCGCCATTGCTGTCATTTACGATCTTCTTCATTGTATCCTGTAGTTTTTCCTGACTCTTTTCGTTGATCGCCGCCATTTTCCCGCGCATGCCGTCCATTACGAGCTCTTCTACTGATTTTCCGAAAATATTTGTCTCCCAGATGCCTTCTTTTTCTTCAGACTGCTCTTTCAGATATTTCAGAAGATCCTGTGCCTGCTGCTCATTTCCAACGATCGGCGCGATCTCCGTCTCCACATTGGCTCGGATCAGATGGATCGATGGCGCCTGCGTGTGGATCTTTACACCGAATTTATTTCCCTGCCGGATCAGTTCCGGCTCATCCAGTTCGATTTCTTCTTTCCTTGGACTCACCATGCCATACCCACGCATCCGTACAGACGCAAGCGCATCCCGGATTCCTTCATATTCTTCTTTCAGCTTCGTAAGCTTTCGCATTGCATCGATCAGTTCATACTGACCACGGATCGGTGTTCCTGTAAGAGACGTCATCCACTCATAATAATAACTCTCGCCAATGTCGATCTGTATTTGTATGCGGCCTGTGTCTGTCTCAATATTCCGTATATGTACACGATCTATGTAACTGCTGTCCCATTCCGGCACTTTTCCTGCCACGTCCTGTATCCGACCGTACATATCAAGAATTTTTCGGACATAGCTGATTACTTCTTTCCGGATCTCATGATCCGCCGGCAACATCTCCACCCATTTTGGGACAAAAAATTCGATTTCTGAAACTGGAAATTCATAGAGAACTGTCTCCATGATTTTTGTAATATCCTCCGGTTTTAACTTTTCACAGTTCACAGTCAGCGCACGGACACCATAAGTTTCTTCCAGCCACTCGGCTGTTTCCTGCGCCTCTTTTGCATATGGTTTCTTTGAATTTACCAATACAACAAACGGCTTGCCAATGTTCTGTAATTCCATGATCGTCTTTCGTTCTGCTTCCAGATATGCCTCTCTATCTATTTCTGTGATTGTTCCATCTGTTGTTACTACAATCCCGATCGTCGCATGCTCATGGATCACTTTTCTTGTGCCCACTTCCGCTGCATGTGTAAACGGGATCTCTTCTTCAAACCAGGGAGTCTTCACCATCCGTTGTGCATTTTCTTCCAGATGCCCCGTTGCCCCGTTTACCATATAGCCTACACAGTCGATCAGCCGGAGTTTCAGGTTCAGGTCTTCCTGCAAATGAATGACTGCCGCTTCCTTTGGAACGAATTTCGGTTCGGTTGTCATAATTGTTTTTCCGGAACCGGACTGTGGCAATTCATCTCTTGTCCGTGCCTTTGCATGCTCATCCTCCATATAAGGCAGCACCAGCACATCCATAAATCTCTTGATAAATGTAGATTTTCCGGTCCGCACAGGTCCGACCACACCTATATAGATTTCTCCGTTCGTTCTTGCTTTTATATCCTCGTACATCTGAAACGTGTCCATATGAATACCCCCTTGTTATGCTGATAACAGTTTATGCCGCCAACACATCCGTTTAGAACACGTTTCTCTTTGTTTTTTTGTTTTCACAGTCCCTGATAAACAAGCTGGCTGTGTTGTTTTAATGCAAGATCGCAGATCCCGATCCATCCTTCCATCTCTTCTATAACTTCCCGTCTTGTCACCGGTACTTCCCGGTAACAGATATCCGAATCTTCCTGTATCGTCAGGCAGAAATTTTCCGGCGACGCAAGAAACAATGCCTTCCACGGTCGTATGATCTCCAGTATCCGCTCTACTTCCATTTCCGTGATTACAGCGAATCCCTCGTCCGGGAATCCTTCCAGCTCGATCTGGTCATTCCAGCTTGTATGAATCCATCTCATACTATCCTGAATATACCGCATCAGGTGATCCGATACAAAAATATACTCTTGTTCCGACGGAATCAATAATTCTTCTTTCATTCCCCTTACTATAAATTGATGTGCTAAAGCCATAAATTTACTCCCCCATCTGTTTTTGTTTTAAACATAGCACATTCATTTCCTGAAAGTATTCGTTTTTTCCACCTGTTTATCGACCTTTATCGACCTTGCACGGATGACTCCTGCACTTTTCTTGCCAGTGTATGAATGACGGTTCCGTTTGTCGGCCGTCCTGTCTTATACTCGATCATCCCACTGCCAAAGTCATCCAGTCTCTGTAAATTTCCTCTCGTCCAGACTTTTTCAATTGTTGTCCTTATATTCCTCTCTACATTTGCTGCATTCGTGCTGTATTTTTCCGCCACAGCCGGATACAGTTCTTTTGTAATGCTGATCTGTCGTTTTTGTTTCTGGATAAAATAAAAGATCCCCTCTTCCAGATAAATCGTGCCACAGGCACTGGATGGGAATCCTAATCCTTGTAATTCTTTTCTGATACTCTGTCTGTAATCTTCCCGGATAATAAAGCCATTTTCTTTGTCCGTTCTTATTTGAAAGTTTCCTTCCAGGAAGCAATTTCTTTCTCCGTACTGCAGTTCCAGTTTCAGGTTTACATTGATACTTTTTCCTCTACTCTCGTCCATAAGTTCCCCTATGATACTTCAGCCAGCCGTTTTCAACCACTGCTATTAACTTAACTCTATTATATCGGTATTTTTCTCTGTTTTCTACAGAGTATTTACATATATTGTTGCGAAGAGCCACTTGACACACACAATCAAGTGGCTCTTCGCAACAAATGTCATATTTATATTTTTACCATTTTAATGTCATATGTTCTGTTTTGCTATCACGCAACATCAGTTCATCTACTGCTTCTCTCGGATCTTTTCCTTCAAACAGCACTTCATTCACTTTATTAACGATTGGAAGTGCCACATCGTATTTCTTTCCAAGCTTTGCAGCAGCTTTCGCTGAGTATACACCTTCAACTACCATCTTCACTTCATCCATCGCTTCCTGCATGGACATTCCCTGGCCCATCAGATAGCCCGCCTTACGGTTACGGCTGTGTACACTGGCACAGGTTACGATCAGATCACCGATTCCGGTAAGGCCTGTAAAACTCTCGATACTTCCGCCCATTTTTACACCAAGCCGGGCAATCTCAGCAATTCCTCTTGTAATAAGCGCAGCTTTTGTATTATCGCCATAGCCAAGTCCATCTGCAATACCTGCAGCCAGAGCGATTACATTTTTCAGAGAACCTCCCAGCTCCATACCCAGCATATCCGGACTGATATACACACGGAATACTTTATTCATAAACTTATCCTGCAGATAAACGGCTGTCTCTTCTGTCTTTGCCCCGATTACGACTGCTGTCGGAAGTCCGCGTCCAACTTCTTCTGCATGACTCGGTCCGGATAAAACTGCCACATCCGCCTGCGGGATTTCTTCCTCGATCTGCTGTGACAGCGTCATCAGCGTATCTTCCTCAATACCCTTTGCAACATCGACAATAATCTGTCCATCTGCAACATACGGTTTCATACTCCGTGCCGTGCTTCTTGTAAATTTAGACGGAACCGCAAGAACAAGAAAATCTTTTCCTTTGATCGCAGACTCCATGTCGGAAGTAAAGAGCATATCCTCCGGAATCTTAACACCCGGAAGTTTTGATTCATGTTCTCTCTTTTCCGAAAGCATCTGCACTTCCTCTTCACTGATCGACCATACTGTCACTTCATGCCCGTTGGAATGAAGCAAAAGTGCCAGTGCAGTTCCCCAGCTTCCGGCTCCCATAATACCTACTTTTACCATAATACCTCCTCCTAACATTTTATTTATTTTTACCGACACTGAGTTTGTTCTCTGTACCGGCTAACAGACGTTTGATATTTTCTTTGTGCTTGTAAAATGCAGACAGCATCAGAAGTGCAGCGATAATATACATTTCCATTAAATGCGCACCCTGCATTCCAAATCCGCCCATCTTTCCATATACAATAATTTCTATCAGATAAATGATAACAACTGCCAGTGATCCGAGTGATACATATCTGGTCACTCCTACGATCAAAACGAAAGACACAAGACAGATCAGTACCATCCATACATTTGTTGTACTGACAAGAAGACCTGCCGTAGCCGCAATTCCCTTGCCTCCTTTAAAATGCATGTAAAACGGATAGTTGTGTCCAAGCACCGCACCCATTCCTGCATACATAGAAAGAAGCGGAAGAATGTCTCCATAATTTTTCGCAAACAGAAGATGCACGACCACTACTGCGAATACACATTTGAAGCAGTCACCTAAAAATGTCACCGCTCCTGCTTTCCAACCCATTGTGCGGAGTGCATTCGTTGTTCCTGCGTTGCCGCTTCCCTGTTTGCGGATATCTACATGATGTGCCTTTCCATAGAGATAACCGGTCTGGAACAGTCCAAATATATAGCCGATCACCAAACATACGATACGTTCCATAACTAACGGTCTTTCTCCTTTCGCTCTCGAATAAAAAACTTCAGTGAAGTTCCCTTAAAGCCAAAAGCTTCCCTGATCTTATTCTCCAGATATCTGGTATATGAAAAATGCATTAGCTCTTTGTCATTTACAAAGATGACAAAACTCGGCGGCTTAACCGCAACCTGCGTAATATAGTAAAGCTTCAGACGTTTTCCTTTGTCTGACGGTGGCTGCTGCATGGCAACCGCCTCTGACATGATCTCATTCAGGACACCTGTAGCAACACGAAGTGTCTGATTCTCGATCACCATGTCGATCATATCGAATAATTTCGGAAGTCTCTGCCCCGTCTTTGCAGACACATACATAATCTCTGCATAAGGCATAAATGAAAGAATTCTTCGAACTTCATTCTCATACTCACGCATTGTCTTATCATTCTTCTCAATTGCATCCCATTTGTTCACAACAATAATGATGCCTTTTCCTCTCTCATGTGCGATCCCGGCAATCTTCGCATCCTGTTCTGTCACGCCTTCTTCTGCATCGATCACGATCAGCACCACATCTGCACGTTCCACCGCAGTTACTGTACGGATAATACTGTAACGTTCCAGTTCTTCTTTGATCTTATTCTTGCGGCGGAGTCCTGCTGTATCGATAAATACATATTCTTTTCCATTATGAATAATGTTCGTATCAATTGCATCTCTTGTTGTACCGGCAATATCTGATACAATTACACGGTCTTCTCCGACCAGCTTGTTGATGATCGAAGATTTTCCAACATTCGGCTTGCCGACGATTGCCACGCGTGGACGTTCATCCTCTTCCTCTTCCCCGGTATGTTTCGGAAAATACTTGATCACAGCATCTAACATATCGCCGATCCCGAGACGTGAAGATGCAGAAATCGGATGTGGATCACCGATTCCCAGATTATAAAACTCATATACATCTGCCATGAATTTCTGAAAACTGTCCACTTTATTGACAACAAGCACGACCGGTTTACCGGAACGTCTGAGCATATCTGCTACTTTCGAATCGGCATCCACCAGTCCCTGTCTTACATCTGTAATGAAAATGATCACATCCGCAGTATCAATTGCGATCTGCGCCTGCTCTCTCATCTGTGAAATAATAATATCCCTGCTCTCTGGTTCAATACCACCGGTATCGATTAATGTAAAGTCTCTGTCAAGCCAGCTGGTGTCTGCATAAATACGATCTCTTGTTACTCCCGGAGTATCTTTTACAATCGATATCTTCTCGCCTGCCAGCACATTGAAAAGCGTTGACTTTCCTACATTCGGCCTTCCTACGATAGCCACTACTGGTTTACTCATCTTTTATCTCCTATACTTTATATCTTTATGAATCTTTTGTTATCTGTTATTCTTTTTCGTGTTTCAAAACGGCTTCTATAAAATCTCGCCCGCTTGATTTTACAATATCTGTCTTTACTTGTAAAGCCTCTTCTACCTGATCTCTTGTCAGATCGTCCAGAAAATCCTGCTCCTGTATACGCACCATATTACATGGAAGAAGCAGACATGTTCCAAGCGGCTGATCCGTAAGCTGGCTGATCAGATCTCTTCCGGTAATCAACCCTGACACGGTAATCTTCTCTCCAAAGAAATCATTGCGTATACCATAGACATGGATCTTTGTCTTTGTGTATTTCTTTTCAATCGCCGATGCCATCCTACAAATCAATGGATACGCCAGCACTCCTGTCGCAATTGACACTTCACGTTCTGTGTCATCCCCCTCCAGCCCGGCATATTCTTCTGCAAATTCATTCTGTAAAAGCCGCATCATGCCAACACCGTTCTCCAGTTGCAGATAACCATCATAGCGTTCCTCTTCCGGCATCTCTTCTTCAGCGAGAATATACCATTCATCTCCGGCATGAATGAAATGATAACCAAATTCATCATATGCCTTTTTCTGCCATTTATGGATAATGGACAGCACTTCTTTCGCATCTTCCTTCGTGAATGATTCCAGCGGATACAGTCCTTCTCTGTATTTCGTAAGCCCAACCGGTACAACCGACACGCTCTGAAGACACGGAAGATACTTCATCATGTCACGTATGCTCCTCTCCAGCTCCTCGCCATCGTTCACACCTTTACACAATACGATCTGACCGTTCATCGTAATTCCACCTTCATACAGCCGGTCGATCTTCTTAAGTGCTTCACCTGCAAACCGGTTATGCAGCATCTTACAGCGAAGTTCCGGGTTCGTCGTATGAAAGGATATATTGATCGGCTCCAGATGATACCGTATGATACGGTCCACATCATCATCACTCATATTCGTCAGGGTGATATAATTCCCCTGTAAAAAAGACAGTCTAGAATCATCATCTTTAAAATATAATGTCTCGCGCATCCCCTTCGGCATCTGATCAATAAAGCAAAACATACATTTATTCCTGCAGGAACGATATTCATCCATCAGTCCCTGTCCAAACTCAATTCCCAGATCATCCTCGTAATCTTTCTCAATCTCCAGTTCCCACTGTTCTCCCGTCGACTTTTCAATGAGCACCGTCAGAAAGTCATCATTTACCAGAAAATGATAGTCAAAAACATCCCCGATCTCCTGTCCGTTGATCGAAATCAGCCTGTCTCCTTTTTCAATTTCCAGTTCTTCTGCGATACTTCCCGGAAGAACTTTATCAACAATGTGTACATGTTTCATATATACGCCCTGTTTCCTTTCTCTTTAACTATATTATTATAACTTACATAGACAGAATTGACAAGAAGAGGAAAAATAGTCATTTGGAAAGATTGACCTGTTCCTATAAATAGTGGTATAAATAAATAAGAGCTATAAGCGAAAAAATATACTTAAGGAGATTATTATGCCAAACATAAAATTAATGGAATCCTCTTTACCGATAGCACCGTTAAAGATTGCCGCACATGCAAGTTGTATTGATCTCGGAAAGAAAGTAAATGATTATATTGTTTCTTTTCGCCAGAACACATTGACAGAGAATCACACTTCTCCTTTATTCCGTGCGTACAGTACCGACAACTATCTGATTGACTGTGACTGTCCACGTTTCGGCACTGGTGAATCCAAGGGACTTCTTGGTGAATCCATCCGTGGAAAAGATCTTTTTGTAATGGTTGACGTCTGCAACTACAGTTTAACCTATACTGTAAGTGGTCATTTGAACCATATGTCACCGGATGATCATTATCAGGATCTGAAACGAATCATTTCTGCTGCAAACGGAAAAGCACACCGTGTGAATGTAATCATGCCATTTCTGTATGAGAGCAGACAGCATAAACGTACCAAACGAGAATCTCTGGACTGTGCACTCGCACTTCAGGAACTGATCGATATGGGTGTCAGCAATATCATCACTTTCGATGCTCATGATCCACGTGTTCAGAATTCAATTCCATTACACGGATTTGACAGTTTCAACCCACCGTATCAGTTTATGAAAGCACTGCTCCGCGCTGAACCGGATCTGATTGTAGACAAAGATCATCTGATGATCGTAAGCCCGGATGAAGGTGCAATGCATCGTGCCGTTTATTTTTCAAACGTACTTGGTGTAGATATGGGAATGTTCTACAAACGCCGTGATTATTCTACCATCGTAAATGGGAAAAACCCGATCGTTGCCCACGAATTTCTCGGTACAGATATCAAGGGCAAGAACATTATCATCATTGATGATATGATTTCTTCCGGTGAGAGTATGTTAGACGTTGCAAAACAGATCAAAGAGCGTGGCGCCAGCCGTGTATTTGTCTGCACATCTTTCGGCTTATTTACAGAAGGCTTTGAGAAGTTTGATGAATATTATGAAGCAGGGTATATCGACCGCGTAATTACAACAAACCTTACTTATCTTCCACCGGCTGCACTTGAGAAGCCTTATTTCGTCGTTGCCGATATGAGTAAATTCATTGCGCTGATCATCGATTCTCTGAATCATGATATCACAATGAGTTCCGTACTCGTTCCGACAGATAAGATTCACAAACTGCTCGACAGACATAACACTGATCTTGCTGCCAGACATATTATTTAATTCTTACATAGATTATAAAATGATGATAACAATTCTTCCAAATTATTATAATACCTGGGAGAATCTGTTATCGGCAATTTATACTAATACAATAACAGCAAAAAAAGAAAGATGACTTGCATACTCTGCGAATCATCTTTCCTTTTTATTTATAACTTCTATTCTTCTGATTCCTGATTTTCTTTTGCTTTGCTTAGTGTCTTTGCCGTAAAGTCACAATACTTCACACCATTCTCCAGCTTCTGACCTTTGGCTTCTGCCATCTCAGAAATTGTCACAAGTTGATAGCCCTCTTTTTCCAGTTTCGGGATCAGTTTCAATGCAGCATCCACACTTTCTGTATGAATATCATGCATCAGGACGATATCACCATCTCCTACATTGTTCATAACCGTTTCAATCGTCTTCTGCGCATTTCTTGTCTTCCAGTCTAAAGTATCAATATTCCACAGAATCATCGGCATCTTAACCTTCTCATGCATAACACCACCGATTGCTCCATATGGAGGTCGAAGCACAGTTGCTCCTCTTCCGACTATTCCTTTTATCAGATCATTGGTCTTATCTACCTGATCCTTCAGGCCCTTGGCATCCTGTTTTGAAAGATTCGCATGATTATAAGAATGATTTCCCAACTCACAACCAATCTCTTTCATCTTCTTCAATGCATCTTTATGAATAGAAACATTCTGTCCGACCATAAAGAATGTTGCATGTGCGTTGTACTTCTCCAATGCCTTCAACAACTCCAGCGTTCTTGGTCCCGGGCCATCATCAAATGTAAGCGCTACCATAGGTTTCTTCGGATCAACTTTTCCCGCTTTTTTAGAAATCAGATTACCTTTTTTGTCAAATTTGCAGACAGACAGACCAATATTCACTTCGCCGGTTACCATCTTTCCATCATTTTCAAAATAATATGTATTCTTTCCAATCTTCTGCCAGCCGGTTACTGCTCCTCCGGACTTCGTCATATAATACTTATCCGAGCCATTCTTCTGCCAGCCGGTCTGCATGATTCCTTTTTTATTGAAATGATATGTTGTACTCTTAATTGTATGCCAGCCAGTTGCCATCTTGCCATTCTCATCAAAATAATAAGTATCACCACGGGATACAACAAAATCAGATTTGACATAAGTACCATCGTAACGTTTAAATTTATTCTTCTCCCACCGTCCGACTTTATTCTTTACACGGACTTTTCCGTCCTTGACTGTAAGCTGTATTTTCTTACTCCAGTCATCATCCAGCTTCTTCTGTAAGGACTCACTCAGCTTAATTGTTGCTTTATAACTTCCCTCTGTCTTCGGATCAACTTTACAGATAATCTTATAGCCTTTTCCCTTTTCCAGATCTCTGATAAAATCCTTTGATGTATATTTGCTTTTCTTGTCCAACGTAGGTCCATCATCCTTCTCAACTTTTACCTTCGCCTTCAATGTTGGAACATCTTCTCCCTGCAATATTGCAACATTCTCAAATTGCAGTGTCAGTACAGCTTTTTTACGAAGAACTCCGGCTATCATATATGCAAGAATTAATACGATACATACTGCGACAATTGTAATCAGACAGCGCATCTGCCGATCCCTTTTTCGTCTCTGCTCATGTTGCTTAATTCCATATTGATGCCTTGTGCCACTCATTCGTATTCCCCCTCATTCCATAATCTTTTTCAACACTTATTCAGTATACTCTTCTTCGACATAATTCGCAATGAAAGTAATATTACTTTTTTATTAAGAATCCTTTAAGATTGTTACAAAAATCCCCTTGAATTCCAATTACTGAAAATCAAGGGGATTGCATCATCTGTCCTATAATTTTAAGCCAGAATACGAACCCGGAGTACCTCTCCTACCTCTTTTAATTCTTCTACAACACCTGCCGGCACCGGTGAATCAATGTCGATCATTGTATATGCATATTTACCTTTACTCTTATTTGTAAGATCTGCAATATTCATATTATCTTTTGCCAAAATCGTTGTAAACTGGCCGATCATATTCGGTACATTGTGGTGCAGAAGCAATAATCTCGTATTCTCTCCACGAATGCCCATATCACAGTCCGGATAATTGACAGAATTTTTTATATTTCCATTTTCCAGATAATCTTTCAGCTGTTTTGCTGCCATTACTGCACAGTTGTCTTCTGCTTCTTCTGTAGATGCTCCCAGATGCGGGATAACAATTGCACCTTTTACTCCTGTCACTGTAGGTGTCGGGAAATCTGTCACGTAATGTTTCACATGTCCGGATACAAGTGCATCTACCATTGCTTCTTCATCTACAAGAATATTTCTTGCAAAATTCAGTATTACTACTCCGTCTTTCATCAGACTAATCGCATGCTTATCGATCATTCCTTTTGTGCTGTCCAGTGCCGGAACATGAATCGTAATATAATCACAGTCACTGTATAACTCATCCACTGTCTTAGCATGATGGATACTTCTGGAAAGTCTCCATGCAGAATCAACAGACACATACGGATCATATCCATACACATCCATGCCAAGGTGTGTCGCTGCATTGGCAACCAGAACTCCGATTGCTCCAAGACCGATCACTCCAAGTTTCTTTCCTTCCAGCTCACAGCCTGCAAATGCTTTCTTCGCCTTTTCTGCGTCTTTGGCAATATTGCCGTCTTCTTCATTTTCCTGTACCCAGCCAATACCGCCAATGATATCTCTGGATGCGAGCAGCATGCCTGCCAGCACCAGTTCTTTAACTCCGTTTGCGTTTGCACCCGGTGTATTAAATACAACAATACCTTCTTCTGCGCATCGCTCCAATGGAATGTTATTCACGCCGGCTCCGGCTCTTGCCACTGCTTTCAGATCTTTTGAAAATTCCATCTCATGCATAACAGCGCTTCTGACCAGAATCGCATCTGCTTCTTTCGCCTCGTTTACAGGTGTATATTCTTCTGTTAACTGATCCAGCCCCACCTGAGAGATTGGATTCAGGCAATGATATTTATACATACTACAGATTCTCCTCTTCAAATTTCTTCATAAATGCAACTAATGCTTCTACGCCTTCAATCGGCATTGCATTGTATATACTTGCACGCATACCTCCGACTGTACGATGTCCTTTCAGATTCTCCAGTCCTGCAGCTTTTGCTTCTTTTACAAATTTCGCATCCAGTTCTTCATCTCCTGTAACAAAAGGAACATTCATCAGAGAACGATCTTCTTTTACAACTGTTCCTTTGAACAGTTTACTCTGATCCAGATAATCATACAGGATCTTTGCTTTCTTTTCATTACGCTCTTTCATGGCAGCCAGACCGCCCTGTTTTTTCAGCCATTTAAATACTTTTCCGCAAATATAAATGCCATAAGCCGGTGGTGTGTTATACAGAGATTTTGCATCTGCCTGTGTCTTGTAAGTCAGCATTGTCGGTGTACCCGGCAGTACATCTTCTGTGATCAGATCTTCACGGATGATCACAATCACTACTCCTGCAGGTCCAATGTTCTTCTGGACACCGCCATAGATCACACCATATTTGCTTACATCTACCGGTTCGGACAGGAAGCAGGAAGATACATCTGCTATCAGCGTCTTGCCCTTTGTATTCGGTAATGTTTTGTATTTTGTTCCATAAATCGTATTATTTTCACAAATATATACATAGTCTGCATCTTCAGAAACCGGGAGATCACTGCAATCTGGGATATAAGAAAATGTTTTATCAGCAGAAGATGCGATACGGTTTACTTTTCCGTATTTTTCTGCTTCTGCTGCGGCTTTTTTTGCCCACTGTCCGGTAATAATATAATCTGCCACTCTGTTCTTCATCAGGTTCATCGGGATCATGGCAAACTGCTGTGATGCACCACCCTGTAAAAAGAGCACTTTATAGTTATCCGGAATGTTCATCAGTTCTCTAATATCCGCTTCTGCAGTGTCAATAATTTCTTGGAACGACTGCGAACGATGACTCATTTCCATTACCGACATGCCGGTTCCATTGTAATCCAACATCTCGTCTGCTGCTTCTTTTAATACCTCTTCCGGCAAAACTGCCGGTCCTGCCGAAAAATTGTACACTCTTTTCATAGTCGTTCCTCCATCTAGCTAATTTATATGTTATTTTGTTTCCAGATCGTTCTCGTCAAAAGCTTCGCTGATCGCAGCTCCAGGTGCTACCATCGGCCATACTTTATCATCCTGATCGATCTGACAGTCTATCACAACAGGTTTCCCTGATGCTAACGCTTCTTTGAACGCCTCTTTAAATTCCGCCTGTGTTGTTACGCGGACACCTTTGGCACCCATTGCTTCTGCCAGTTTTACAAAATCTACTGCATCATTCAGTACAGTTGCTGAATAACGCTGTCCATAAAACAGATTCTGCCACTGGCGTACCATACCAAGTACATGGTTGTTGATAACAACCTGAATCACCGGAATGTTATGTCGGGTTGCTGTCGCAATCTCATTCATATTCATACGGAAACATCCGTCTCCTGCAATGTTGACAACAGTCTTATCCGGTCTTCCGGTCTTAGCTCCAAGAGCAGCTCCAAGTCCATATCCCATCGTTCCAAGTCCGCCGGATGTCAGCAGTGTTCTTGGCTTCGTATATTTGTAATACTGTGCTGCCCACATCTGATGCTGTCCAACTTCTGTGGAAATGATTGCTTCACCATTTGTCTGGCGGTAAATCTCCTCTACAATGAACGGACCTGTAAGCGCTTCCGGATGATAAGTCAGTGGATATTTTTCTTTGTAATCCATAATTTTCTTCATCCATTCCGGATGACTCTGCTGCTCTAATTTTGCATTTATTTTTTCAAGAATTACTTTGATATCTCCAACTACACCTTCTGTGATCAGCACGTTTTTGTTCATCTCTGCTGCGTCCACATCAAACTGTAAGATTTTTGCATTCTTTGCAAATTTCTTTGCATTTCCTGTTACACGGTCACTAAATCTTGCACCCACTACGATCAAAAGATCACACTCGCTGACTCCGTAGTTGGATGCTTTTGTTCCATGCATTCCAAGCATTCCTGTATATGCCGGATCGTTTCCTGGAAATGCACCTTTTCCCATAAGGGAATCCGTTACTGGCGCATCTACTTTCTTCGCAAATGTATATAATTCTTCACTTGCTTCGGAAAGGACAGCTCCTCCACCTACAAATATGTACGGTTTCTTAGATTTTTTAATTAATTCCAATGCTTCCGCTAGTTCTTCTTCTGAAATCTTATCAGATGGTTCTACCGGTTTGATCTCCTCTTTTATATATTCTGTCTTATTTGCTGTAACATCTTTCGGAATATCAATAAGGACCGGTCCCGGTCTTCCGGATTTGGCGATCACGAACGCTTTACGGATCGTGTCAGCCAGATTGGCCACATCTTTTACAATATAATTATGCTTTGTGATCGGCATTGTAATACCGGTAATGTCAATTTCCTGAAAACTGTCTTTTCCAAGAAGTGACACTCCTACATTACAGGTGATCGCTACTACCGGAATAGAATCCATGTATGCGGTAGCGATTCCTGTCACAAGATTCGTAGCACCCGGTCCGCTGGTGGCGAAACATACACCAACTTTACCGGTTGCTCTCGCATATCCATCCGCTGCATGTGCTGCGCCCTGTTCGTGGGAAGTCAGGATATGAGTAATCTCATCACTGTGTTTATATAATTCATCATAGACATTTAAAATTGCGCCTCCCGGATATCCGAAAACAGTATCTACGCCCTGCTCTTTCAGACATTCGATGACGATCTCTGATCCTGTCAACTGCATACCTATCTTTCTCCTGTTCTGTAACCTTACTCTCTTATGTCTTGTCTTATGACTGTTTTGGAACTTCCAGAATAGCTCCTCTGTTTCCGGATGTTACCATAGAAGCATATCTTGCCAGATAACCGGTTGTAACTTTCGGCTCTCTCGGTGTCCATGCTGCTTTTCTCTTAGCCAGTTCTTCATCAGATACATCCAGTTCCAGTTTCAGTTTCGGAATATCAATCTTAATAATATCTCCTTCTTCAACTAACGCAATCGGTCCGCCAACTGCGGCTTCCGGTGAAACATGTCCGATGGATGCTCCTCTGGATGCTCCACTGAAACGTCCGTCTGTAATTAAGGCAACACTGGAACCAAGTCCCATTCCTGCGATTGCAGAAGTCGGGTTCAGCATCTCACGCATACCCGGTCCACCTTTCGGTCCTTCATAGCGGATTACAACTACATCACCTTTTACAATCTTGCCACCCTTGATTGCTGCGATTGCGTCTTCTTCGCATTCAAATACTCTTGCCGGTCCTTCATGTACCAGCATCTCATCTACAACTGCGGAGCGTTTTACAACACTTCCGTCCGGTGCAAGATTACCTTTCAATACTGCAAGTCCGCCTGTTGGTGTATATGGATTGTCGATTGGACGGATAACTTCCGGATTTTTGTTGACTGCTTCTTTAATATTTTCTCCGACGGTTTTACCTGTAACCGTCATACACTCTGTATGCAGTAAGCCTTTTTTATTCAGCTCGTTCATAACTGCATATACACCGCCGGCTTCATTCAGGTCTTCCATGTAAGTCGGGCCTGCCGGTGCCAGATGGCAGAGGTTCGGTGTCTTCTCGCTAATGCCATTTGCAAAATCGATTTCAAAATCCATACCGATCTCATGAGCGATTGCCGGCAGATGCAGCATACTGTTTGTAGAACATCCCAGTGCCATATCTACAGTCAATGCATTTAAGATTGCTTCTTTTGTCATAATATCTCTTGGGCGGATATTCTTCTCAAGCATCTCCATAACTTTCATACCTGCATGTTTTGCAAGGCGGATTCTCTCAGAATATACGGCCGGGATTGTTCCGTTACCGCGGAGTCCCATTCCAAGCACTTCTGTCAGACAATTCATGCTGTTCGCTGTATACATTCCGGAACAGGATCCACATGTCGGACATACTTTATTTTCAAATTCACACAGATCTTCATCTGTCATTGTTCCTGCTGCATTGGCTCCAACCGCCTCAAACATGCTGGACAAACTTCTCTTTTGTCCTTTTACATGACCTGCAAGCATAGGACCGCCACTTACAAATACTGTCGGCACATTAATTCTTGCCGCTGCCATCAGAAGTCCCGGTACATTCTTATCGCAGTTCGGCACCATAACCAGTGCATCAAACTGATGTGCCATTGCCATTGCTTCCGTAGAATCTGCGATCAGATCTCTTGTTACAAGGGAATATTTCATTCCGATATGTCCCATTGCAATTCCGTCACACACAGCGATTGCCGGAAATACAATCGGTGTTCCACCTGCCATGGAAACTCCCTGTTTTACCGCATTAACGATTTTGTCCAGATTCATATGTCCCGGCACAATCTCATTATATGAACTTACGATCCCGACCAGTGGTCTTTCCATCTCTTCCTGTGTAAGACCAAGTGCATTAAATAATGAACGATGCGGTGCTTGCTGTTTTCCTTTTGTTACTGTATCACTTCTCATGTTTCTTTGCCTCCTGTAACCTTATTGACATTCCTATTCGATATATCCTGCGATCAGGTCTCCCATTTTCTCAGTTCCAACCTGTGTCTTTCCTTCTGACATGATATCAATCGTACGATATCCTTCTTTTAATACTTTTTCAACCGCATTCTCAATTGCATCTGCTTCTTTATCCAGATCGAAGCTGAATCTTAACATCATTGCCGCAGATAAAATTGTTGCGATCGGGTTTGCGATTCCTTTTCCTGCAATATCCGGCGCAGAACCGCCGCTTGGCTCGTACAGGCCAAATTTGGTTTCATTAAGGCTCGCACTTGCCAGCATTCCGATGGAACCGGTTACCATACTTGCTTCATCAGATAAAATATCTCCAAACATGTTCTCTGTAAGAACTACATCAAACTGTTTCGGATCTCTGACAAGCTGCATTGCACAGTTGTCAACGAGCATATGTTCCAGTGTTACTTCCGGATAATCCTTTGCAACTTCTTCTACAACTTTTCTCCACAATCTGGAAGAATCAAGTACGTTTGCTTTGTCTACACTTGTTACCTTCTTTCTGCGCTTCATAGCGATGTCAAAACCACGCTTTGCAATTCTGCGGATCTCATTTTCATTATATGTAAGTGAATCGTGCGCAGTTATCACGCCGTCTTCTTCTATGGTCTTTCTCTCACCGAAATAGAGACCTCCTGTCAGTTCACGCATGATCATCAGATCAAATCCGCCTTCTGTGATTTCTTCTTTTAATGGGCATGCGCCTTTCAGTTCATCATAAAGAATCGCCGGTCTTAAGTTAGCAAATAAATTCAGTTCTTTACGAATCTTTAAAAGTCCTGCTTCCGGTCTCTTGGACGGCTCTAACTGATACCAAGGTGAAGTCTTTGCATCTCCTCCGATGGATCCCATCAGCACTGCATCACTTGCTTTTGCTTGTGCAACTGTCTCACTCGTAAGCGGTACTCCGTGTACATCAATAGAAGCTCCACCCATCAGAAGCTGTGTGTAATTGCATGTATGTCCGTAAACATCTGCAACTTTGTCGAGAACCTTCATTGCTTCTGTTACAATCTCCGGTCCGATTCCATCCCCTTTGATCACACCAATATTTAAATTCATAATCGCTCTTCCTTCCTGTGTAAATATATCTTTCAACGCACTCACGTATCTATAAGAACCTGCCACCGGCAAAATCTTTCGAATGTTATATCACTTAAAACAGAGTGCGCTCTGTTAATATAAATAATATACATCCTATAATATCTTATTTTCTTACAGCTTTCAAGACTTTAATACGCTAAAATTACAAATTGTCTGCGCCGAAACCAAGTGGCAATAATTCTTTCAGGCTGTAAGTTACATATTCATCCTGACTTTTTGCCAGAATAATCTCTAATTTATCAGGATCTGCGAACTCCTGCATCACCTGTCTGCACACTCCGCATGGCGGGCAATAAGTATGCATACCTTTTGTATCTTCATTCACAATACAGATCTTTGTAAAATGTCGTTCTCCTTCACTGACCGCTTTGAAAAATGCCGTTCTCTCCGCACAGTTGCTTGGCGTATATGCGGCATTTTCAATATTACATCCGGTGTAGATTTTTCCACTCTCTGTAAGAAGCGCCGCACCGACTTTAAATCCCGAATACGGTACATAGGCATATTCAAGCGCAGAAAAAGCTTCTCTGATCAGTTGTTGTATACTGTCCATCTGTCGCTCCTTCCTTATATTTTCTGTTTTTTCCGATCTTCTCTTATCAGGCTACGGATTGCCTCAATCGCAGTTTTTATTGGAAGTTCCGTATCATGAACTACCGGATTGTCCAGACCTTCTTTTGCGCGTTCCTGGTTTGCCATCACCAAAAGCACGGTTCCTATCCGCACGCGAAGATAACTTCCTACTATATATAATGCAGCAGATTCCATCTCAGACGCAAGGCACCCCATTCTCTTCCATGCTTCCCATTTGTTCAGCAGCTCATAGCTTACTGGTTTGCTCTCCGGTGTATGCTGTCCGTAAAAGGAATCTTTACTTTCCACTACCCCGGCATGATAGGGAACGCACATCTCCTTCGCCGCTCCGATTAATGCATTCACGACTTCTATATCTGCTACAGCAGGATATTCTATCGGCGCATATTCTTTACTTGTTCCTTCCATGCGGACTGCTCCGGTTGCAATAACCAGATCTCCGCTTTTTACGGAAAGATCAATTCCTCCGCTTGTACCGACACGGATGAATGTATCTGCTCCTGCCTTTACTAATTCCTCCAGAGCAATTGCCGCCGAAGGACCTCCAATTCCGGTAGATGTGACACTGACCTTTACTCCGTTCAGTGTTCCGGTATAAGTTACAAACTCCCGGCTGTCTGCAACCAGTTTTGCATCATCCAGATGTTCTGCAATCTTCTTACAGCGTTTTGGATCTCCCGGAAGAATAACATACTTTCCAACTTCACCGGGTGCGACCTGTATATGATACTGTCTGTTTGGATCTTCCGAATAATTCACCATATCCAAATCCTCCCTTATCATTTTTCTTCTTATTATATCATGTTTTCCCGGATAGCTCCATAGCTGCCATTTGTCACAGCATTTTCCTCGTCGCAAAAAAAGAAAGTGCCTTGGCACATTCCAGTATTTTCATATACTTTTATAAATATGATATTAAGGGAAAAAGCCAAAAAACCACTCATGTGCAAGCACATTGTGATTTTTTGGCTTTTGTCCCTGGCATCATAAATATTTTGCAGTCTTCAGAATCTCATTCGCATTCTGAATTCTTTCCTGCGTCGGAGGTTCGATGCCTTCCAGTCCGTAAGGGATACCAAGTTCTTTCCACTTGTATACTCCCAGCGTATGATATGGAAGCACTTCCACACGTTCTACATGATCAAGTTTCTCTATGAAATCATGCAGTTTCCATAAATAGTCGTCCCTGTCACTTCTTTCCGGTACCAGTACATGACGAATCCACATAGATTTACCTGTATCCGACAGGTATTTTGCCATATCAAGAATGTTGTCATTCTTCTGTCCGGTCAGAAGCACATGCTGCTCCTCATCCATATGCTTAATATCTAACATTACAAGATCTGTTACTTCCATCAGCTTTTCAAATTTAGAAAAGAATGGTTCTTCTCTTGTAAATGGATTACCACAGGTATCTAAAGTTGTGTGAACTCCTTTTTCTTTCGCTTTTGTAAACAGCTCCAGCAGAAAATCAATCTGCAGAAGTGGTTCTCCTCCACTGACGGTAATACCGCCCTTACTTCCCCAGTAAGAGCGGTATCTCAATGCTTTTTCAAGCAGTTCATCTGCTGTGTAAGGCGTTCCTGCCTGCATATTCCAAGTGTCCGGATTGTGACAGAACTGACAGCGCATTGCGCATCCAGATAAAAAGATCACATACCGTACACCCGGTCCGTCAACGGAGCCAAAACTTTCCAGAGAATGGATATATCCTTTCATCATTGTTTTGCTCCTTTAGTATTTTTCAAATCAAATGTTCAGACTACATCTGCTCGTGGCATGTTCTTGCGATTACGTCTAACTGCTGCTCACGTGTCAGGTCAATGAACTTAACAGCGTATCCGGATACACGGATTGTAAAGTTTGCGTATTCCGGTTTCTCCGGATGTTCCATAGCATCACGCAGTTTGTCTACACCAAATACATTGACATTCAGATGATGTGCTCCGCGGTCAAAGTATCCATCCATAACATGTACAAGGTTTTCTTTTCTTTCATCATCGCTGTGTCCAAGTGCGCTCGGACTGATTGTCTGTGTATTGGAAATACCATCCAGCGCCAGCTCATATGGAAGTTTAGCTACGGAGTTCAGTGAAGCTAACAAACCGCTCTTCTCTGCGCCGTATGACGGGTTAGCACCTGGTGATAACGGCTCGCCACCTTTTCTTCCATCCGGAAGAGATCCTGTTGCTTTACCATATACAACGTTAGAAGTAATTGTAAGGATAGATGTCGTCGGTACAGAATTTCTGTAAGTGTGGCATTTGTTCAGCTTGTGCATAAATGTCTTCAGAAGCCAGATTGCCATGTCATCTGCACGGTCATCATCGTTACCATATCTTGGGAAGTCTCCCTCGATCTCAAAGTCAGTTGTAATTCCGTCTTCGTCACGGATTGGTTTAACCTTTGCATATTTGATAGCGCAAAGGGAATCTACTACATGAGAGAATCCTGCAATACCAGTTGCGAAAGAACGTTTTACATCTGTATCGATCAGTGCCATCTGTGCTGACTCATAGTAATATTTGTCATGCATATAGTGGATCATGTTCAGTGTATCAACATACAGCTTGCTTAACCACTCCATCATCTCGTCATATCTTTCCATCACCTCATCGAAGTCAAGATATTCCGATGTGATTGGTCGGTAAGCAGGTCCTACCTGAACTTTGTTCTTCTCATCAATGCCACCGTTGATTGCGTATAACAGACACTTAGCAAGGTTTGCACGTGCTCCGAAGAACTGCATCTCTTTACCTGTCTCTGTTGCCGATACGCAGCAGCAGATTGAATAGTCATCGCCCCATACCGGACGCATAACATCATCGTTCTCATACTGGATTGAGCTTGTCTCTACGGAAATCAAAGCTGCAAACTTCTTAAAGTTCTCTGGCAGTCTTGAAGAATATAATACTGTAAGGTTTGGCTCCGGTGACGGTCCCATGTTCTTCAATGTGTGCAGGAAGCGATAATCATTCTTTGTTACCATAGAACGTCCATCCTGTCCAAGACCAGCTACTTCCAGTGTTGCCCATGTCGGATCTCCTGAGAACAGCTCGTTGTAAGATGGGATTCTTGCAAATTTAACCATACGGAACTTCATTACCATATGGTCGATCAGTTCCTGAGCTTCTTTCTCTGTCAGTTTTCCGGCTTTTAAGTCTCTTTCAATATAAATATCAAGGAATGTAGAAATACGTCCGACACTCATTGCAGCTCCGTTCTGAGTCTTGATTGCTGCAAGGTATCCGAAATACAGCCACTGTGCTGCTTCTTTTGCATCTTTTGCCGGCTCTGAAATATCAAATCCGTAAGCAGCAGCCATTTCCTTCATCTCTTTCAACGCTTTGATCTGATCTGCAAGCTCTTCACGGAGACGGAAATCTGTTCCTTTCATACCATGTCTTGCATAACGCTCAAAATCATACTGTTTCTTTTCAATAAGGAAATCGACACCATACAATGCAACACGACGGTAATCACCTACGATACGTCCTCTTCCGTAAGTATCCGGAAGACCTGTGATGATCTTGTTATGTCTTGCTTTTTTCATCTCCGGTGTATAGATATCAAATACTCCCTGGTTGTGTGTTTTATGATATTTTGTGAAAATCTCATGCAGCTTTTCGCTTGGCTGATATCCGTAAGTTGTACATGCCTGCTCAGCCATCTTAATACCACCATATGGCATAAACGCTCTCTTAAGCGGTTTGTCTGTCTGAAGACCAACTACTTTTTCAAGATCCTTTGTTTCCTCACTGATGTATCCCGGTCCATAAGCTGTAAGTCCGGATACAACTTCTGTCTCCATATCAAGGACTCCGCCTTTGGCACGTTCTTCTTTCTGCAGTTCCTGAAGCTTTTCCCATAATGTGTTGGTTGCTTCTGTAGGACCTTCCAGGAAGGACTCATCTCCCTCATATGGTGTGTAGTTTTCCTGAATAAAATCTCTTACGTCTATGGAATGTCTCCAGTTCTCTCCGGAGAAGCCTTCCCACTGTTCACGCTGTGTCATCGCACATACTCCTTTCATCCTTCGTTTTCTGTTTTTCGTTGCAAAGTATATCATCTTGTGAATAAAATAGCAAGCATATTTTTGATAATCGTTCTCATTACAACGCTTGTACATGATTTTGTGCAATTTTGCCTGTTTTCGCGCCTTACAATGTATTTTCGCACGTACAAAACTGGTCTTTTTTATATAGTTTTTCTATATCTATATAGGTGCATGCAATATGCTAATATCAGGAATATATAAAAAAGGACGCCCTCTACGGACATCCCTTTCTGATATCTTCTTCAATTATATCTCTTATTCAGCAGATGCTTTCTCGACCTGTGCAATTGCTGCTTTCTGCATCGGGATACGGCAATTCTTATTGTTACCGAATTCCACGATCAGATCATCATCACTGATGTCGATGATCACACCGTAAAAACCGCTTGATGTAAGTACTGTATCTCCAACTTCCATCTCTGCGATCATAGCCTGTACTCTCTTCTGTTCTTTCTTCTGTGGTCTGATGAATAAAAACCAGAATCCACCAAAGATCAATGCATATATTAAAACTAAAACAATCCCGTTTACCGGTGAACTCTGTGCTGCTAATGTAAACATATTTCTTCCTCCTAATATTTTTAAACACTATTGCTATCATACACAATAATGCAGGCTCTAGCAAGCTATTTCCCACAATTTCATAGAAATTTTACGAATTATTCCCCGAAACTGCGTCCAGTTTCCATTTCTTATATTCCTTATATCTTCCCGCTTCTATAGCATCCCGTATTTCTTCCATCATCGTATTATAGAAATACAGATTGTGAAGCACGCAGAGCCGCATGCCGAGCATCTCTTTTGCTTTCAGCAAATGTCTGATATACGCTCTGGAATAGGAACGGCATGCCGGACACTGGCATCCTTCCTCGATCGGCTTATCATCCAGTTCAAATCTGGCATTAAAAAGATTCAGTTTTCCATGATTCGTATAGACATGTCCATGTCTTCCGTTACGGCTTGGATATACACAGTCAAAGAAGTCTACTCCACGGTCAACCGCCTCCAGAATGTTTGCCGGTGTGCCGACTCCCATCAGATACGTCGGTTTGTTCTCAGGCAGATGCGGTACAACCGCATCCAGAATCCGGTACATCTCTTCATGTGTTTCTCCGACCGCAAGTCCGCCGATCGCATAACCATCCAGATCAAGTTGTGCAATCTCCTGTGCATGGCGGATACGGATATCTTCATAGACGCCACCCTGGTTAATTCCAAAAAGCATCTGCTGCTTATTGATCGTATCCGGAAGACTGTTCAGACGGTTCATCTCTGCCTTACAGCGTTTCAGCCATCTGGTTGTCCGGTCAACCGATTTTTCCATATAATCTCTTTTTGCAATACTCGACGGACATTCATCAAATGCCATTGCTATTGTAGACGCAAGATTAGACTGAATCTGCATACTTTCCTCCGGTCCCATAAAAATCTTGTGCCCGTCTATATGGGAGTTGAAATAAACTCCTTCTTCTTTGATTCTTCTGAGTCCTGCCAGAGAAAAAACCTGAAACCCGCCGGAATCTGTAAGGATTGGCTTATCCCAGGTCATAAATTTATGAAGACCGCCCAGCTTTTTCACAACTTCATCTCCCGGACGTACATGGAGATGATACGTATTTGAAAGTTCCACCTGCGTCTTGATCTGCTGGAGGTCATCTGTGGAAACTGCGCCCTTGATCGCGGCTGCCGTTCCCACATTCATAAATACAGGTGTCTCTATAACACCGTGCACTGTATGCAATCTTCCTCTTTTGGCAAGACCATCTTTTTTAATTAATTCATACATGATCTTATCCTCATTGCTTTCTGTGATTTTCATCATTTACTGCTTATTATCTCTTTATTCCTTAATTGCTGCCAGCAGCACTTTTCTAATTATGACATACAACCGGCACATCTTTGTATACCAGTTCATACATCTTCGGTGCAACTGATGGCGGTAAATTGACACAACCATGGGAACCGTGTGATTTATAACGGCTTCCTCCGAAAGTCGGCTGCCATGAAGCATCATGGAATCCAATTCCTCCATTGAAAGGCATCCAGTATTTAACCGGCGTCTCATAGGAATAAGTACCATCCGGTCTTCTCTCACCACGAAGTGTTGCATTCTTTGTTTTATATGTCAGAGAATACACGCCCGGCGGTGTTGCATTGCCTTTGTTCGGATTACCGGTTACAACATCTGTGCTGAGCACAACTTTACCCTTCTTAATAAAGTATGCTCTCTGATTCGTTAAGTCTACCTCTGCATAAGTATCTCCCATATCCATCGTATCATGGGATGCTGCTTTACTTAAATATTTCGGTTCACGGGTGACTGTCTCACCTTTTTTGATATTCTTTGTCAGCTCTTTGTATTCGCTGTCCTGCGCTATGCACCAGCCATAATCTCCGCCATCCACTTTGACTGTGTTTCCGGTTGCGGTTTTGAAAGTGCGTGTCTTTCCCCTGGTATTATATTTGGACGCAAGACTCTGAATATACTTCTTCACCGCATCTTTGTCAAACTTCACTTTCATCTTCTTGTTTACTTTCACCCATTGTGAAATAACAGTAGAATCTACGACTTCTGTCTTCGGACTAAAATCATATGTAACCTTTGCTCCGAGATAGCTGTTCATCTTCTCAGCAGCATCTTTGACTTCCTGTGAGTCTTTAGTATAATCCGGCTTAATATAGCATCCCTCTTTTGTAAGATCCAGTTCTGACTGGAATCCGTCTAATGCTTCCTTAATTGCTTTATTGAACGCATCTTCATCAATCTCTGTGCCGATAACTTCCGGTGCAATCTCAAATCGGGTATCCATGAATTTCGGATATGCATTTTTTGATTTAGTCTGGTTCTTCTTATCCATACAATTCAAACCACTGATCTCATCTGCCAGTGCTTCTTTGTCGTATTTTACACCAACTGAAGCCTCAATCTGCGGATGATTCCAAAGTGATGTGATCCACAGGAAATTGTTCTGCTGTTTTACACATTTTGCAAGTTCATCAGACTGCACATACTCCAGGGAAATGTCTGATCCGTCAATCTCTTCTGTACTTCCGTCAGCTTCTTTCAATGTAAGTACATAATCTCCGACATCTTTCTTTAACTTGCTCTCCACCTGGCTTACACTCTTAAGCGCAACATCGTTGCCATTGATCTTCGTATAGAACATAAAATGGCTTCCAAAATAAAGTGCAATTCCGATATAAACTACTGCGAGGATCCCCACGATAGTTCCGATCACTTTTCCTGCTTTTTTCTTACGTTTGCGTTTCTTGTATGCTTTTGATGCCTCTTTTACTGCGTCCGACTCTACCTCGCCTTCTTCACCCTCAAAGTCCTCAAAGTCCTCATAATCCGGTTCTTCATCATAACCTGCCGCATGAGTTTTCTTTGCTTTTCTGTGGCTGATTTCTTCATAATCATCTTCATCATCTTCATCAAATTCTTCGAATCCATCTTCATCGAAATCATCTTCATCTATTGAATCACGGATCTCAGACTTATGAAGATCACCATATAATTCCCGCATTGTTTCTTCGATAATCTCATCGGCTCTTTTGTCATTCTTACTCATAAGCGCTTACTCCTTTTTTATTCACATGTCCCATTATAATATGCATATCCATAAAAGTACAGACTAAATTTTAAGGAAAATATGAAGAATTTTTGAATATCCGCCCTTATTCATCCGTTGCGCTTTTCTTCTGCTTCCTATATAATAAGTTGTATCGTTTTACATACCGAATAATTTCAAAGACTACATATTATAGAAGAAATGGAGAACAACTATGGCAGGTTCAACTTTAGGAAATTTATTTACAATCACAACCTGGGGCGAGTCACACGGTGCCGCAATCGGGGTTGTTATAGACGGATGTCCTGCGGGACTTTCTTTAGATGAAGAAGATATTCAAATCTATCTCGATCGCAGAAAACCGGGACAGAGCCGCTTTACAACTGCAAGAAAAGAGTCCGATAAAGCACGTATTTTATCTGGCGTTTTTGAAGGTCATACAACCGGAACGCCAATTTCCATCATGGTCGAGAATACAGACCAGCGTTCCAGAGATTATGGCAAGATCAAAGACTGCTATCGTCCGGGACATGCAGATTACACTTTTGATGCCAAGTACGGTTTTCGCGACCACCGTGGTGGCGGACGTTCTTCCGGTCGCGAAACGATCGGACGTGTTGCAGCCGGAGCAATCGCCGCAAAGATATTAAGACAACTCGGTATCACCATTACAGCTTATACCCGTTCCATCGGAGATATTGTCATTCCGGAAAATGAATATCATTACGATCAGATTACAGAAAATGCACTCTATATGCCAAATAACGATTACGCAGCCAGGGCTTCTGACTACCTTGCTGAATGTATCAGAAAGCAGGACTCCTCAGGCGGCATGATCGAATGTGTGATCACTGGTGTACCTGCCGGTATCGGAGAGCCCGTATTTCATAAACTGGACGCTGCACTTTGCAGTGCGGTTATGTCCATCGGTGCAGTCAAAGGTGTGGAGATTGGCGACGGTTTCCAGGCTGCTGCCGCACTTGGAAGTAACAACAACGATTCTTTCCGTCTTGACGCTGGTAAGCTTACCAAAGTAACAAATCACTCTGGCGGTACACTCGGAGGTATGAGCGACGGCAGTCCGATCATACTGCGGGCAGCAGTCAAGCCAACGCCATCTATCTCCCAGCCACAGGATACCGTCATGAGAACAGACTGTCAGGAGCTTACAGATACTACAATTGAGATTACCGGGCGCCACGATCCTGTCATTGTTCCCCGCGCTGTCGTTGTCGTAGAAGCAATGACGGCTGTCACAGTACTGGATCTGCTCATGCGCAACATGAGTTCCCGACTGGACAGCCTCATCAAATTCTACCGTTCCTAAATTATCACAGCAATTATCTCAAATCATATGTTCAAGAATTAAATTTGAAAACATCCACCTCCAATGAATTCCCGCAGTAGGGAGTTCGTTGGAACGTTTTCACTTCCGATTCCCACAAAATAATCCAGGAATTTTAACAATCGTTTTGCTTCTACATATTCCGGTGCTTTTCTGTCCACTCCGAACAGAAGTGCTTCCACATATGGTTTCAATACAGCAAGTTCATAAATCAACGCCGAATTGAACATCACATCCGCTTCTTCCTGATATGGGAAAATATTCTTCTCTTCCCCTTTTCTTACAGATGACCACATATTGATTGTCCGCGCAACCGAAGCGCCTCTTGTTCTTGCATCCCGGACAATTCTCCGGAGCAGACGTCCGTCTGTTGTCGGAATCCGGTTATGTTCATCAATATTCAGCTGTGTCAGTGCACTGATATAGATCTTGAATTTATTTTCATCCGGAAGACTCTGCGTCAGTTTCGGATTCAGGCAGTGGATTCCTTCGATGACGAGAACATCATTTTTTCCCAGCTTCTTCACGTCCGATCCGTATTCCTTATGTCCGGTCACAAAATTAAACCTTGGAAGAACAACTTCCTTTCCTGCAAGCAGATCTCCCAGTTGTCTGTTAAATAACTCCACATCTACTGCTTCCAGACATTCAAAATCAAAATCTCCGTTCTCGTCCACCGGATTCTCTTCCCGTTCTACAAAATAATTATCTACCGCGATCGGATGCGGCACCAGACCACAGGCACGAAGCTGTACTGACAGTCGATGGGAAAATGTTGTCTTTCCGGATGATGACGGACCGGCAATCAGGATAAATTTTAATTCCGGTCTGGCAGCGATCGTTGCAGCTATTTCCGCAATTTTTTTCTCCTGTAATGCTTCCTGGACGAGTACTGTCTCCCGCACATCACCTTTGGTAATCCTGTCATTCAGTGCACCAACAGTCTCAATCCCCTGCATATCACCCCAACTTGTGGATTCTTTTAATACATGGAATAATTTGTTCTGCGGCTCAAATGGCGGAACAATTTCCGGTTCCTTCTGTTCCGGCATCTGGAGCACAAATCCGTCATCATAAAGATACAATTTAAAGTATTTTAAATACCCGGTGCTCGGAACCATATATCCATAATAATAGTCTTCAAATTCATTAATGCTGTAGATATTTACTTTGGAAACCCTGCGGTACGCAAACAATTTCTCCTTATCATGCATACCGTATCTGGCAAATGTCGCAATCGCATCATCGGTATTTACAGATTTCTTATTGATTGGAAGATCTGCCTCTACCATCTGATGCATCCGTGCTTCTACCTGATCCAGGAACTGCTGATCCAGTACAACATTGCCTTCAATTGTACAATAATATCCCTTACTGACGGAATAGTGGATCCGGACTTTATCAACATTCTCGTGTTCTGCTACATCGTAAATTGCTTTGACAAGCAAAAGGCTCATGCTTCTTTTGTATGTTTTGTGCCCACTATCACATGCTGTTGTCTCAAAGTTAAGTGTACAGTCTCTGTTTACTTTCTTGTGAAGTTCCTGTAATTTACCATCAACCGTGACAAGTACGATATCATGGGAATATTCTTTCTGATATTCTTTTGCGATCTCCAGATAGGTTGTTCCGGCTTCATACTGTCTGATCTCGTCATGGATTTTTACCTGATACATTTCACATCATCCTTTCTTTGCATCTGTCCGAAAATGTCTGTGCAACATCTGCCATTCCTATACCACCGTAAACGGATGATGGATGGCAGCACTTATAACCGCTGTCTGCGGAAACGCTTCCTGCAGATAATTCTTCATATCTTCTATAAAAATGTGTTCCACACCATAATGTCCTGCATCAATGATTGCAAGTTCCTGTGCAACTGCATCAATCCCCTCGTGATGACCGATATCTCCGGTAATCAATACATCCGCTTTTTTTGCCAGCGACTGTGTGATCACGCTTTTTCCGGAACCCGGACAGAGAGCGATCCGCGATACCTGTTGAGCAAGATCACCAAATACTTTCACTTGCGGAACCCCATATGCTTTCTTTACTTTATCACAGCATTCTTTTAAAGTTACCGGTTTCTGCCAGCTGCCAATCTCACCAATGCCTTCCGGATACTCCTCACCTGTTTCCGGCTGTATGCGCATTCCGGTAACATCCAGTACTTCTGTATCATTGAGCCCCAGAAGATTGCCTGCAAGCTCAGCCATCCTGCATACATCGTAATTTGTATGCATTGCATAATAAGAAATATCATTACCGAGCAGCTGTAACAGACGTCTGCCGATAAAATCCCGGTTGTTGATCTGTTTCATACCGCCAAAAATCAACGGATGATGTGTTACAAGCATATCTGCTTTCTGACAGATCACATCCTCCACCACTTCATCTGTCGCATCCAGCGCAACGTAGATTTTACGGACTTCTTTATCGTCTCTTCCGGCAAGAAGTCCGACATTATCCCAGGAGAGCGCCGCATCCTTTGGATATACATTTTCTATTTTTTCCATGATCTCTTTACAGAGCATACTATTCACCTCTGTTTCCTGTATTCCCGTTTCCGGGTTTCTCATTTATTTTCTATTATAATATGCTGTTAATCAGATATCTCCGGCTATAATACTTGCAGATTATTCTGCATTATGCACATCCGTGATTCGTTCCAGTGCTTCTTTTGTTCTTAGCATCTCTTCTGCAAGCTCTGCTTTCCTCACCTGAATACTTGTACTGTCTGCCTGTTTATTTAACTGCTGCAAAATCTTCTCCTGGATCGCACATTCCCGCAACAGGAAATCCTTTAGCACCGGATGCTTCTTTTCAAGTAATTTCTTTCCATAATAGTATTCATACTCTTCATAAGTTTCCGACTCTCCATGCTCCACTTTGAGAATCGGGTAGTATTTGCCATCTTCTTCCACCATATCCTCATCGACAATCAAAAACTGTTCCTGCGTAAGATACCGTCGTACTTTGTCAATCTCTGACTGTGGCTGTAAAATACAGGTTTTCATCTGATTGATCACATCTTTACCATCTTCCAGAATATGGATCACAAGTCCACCACCCATTCCAGCGGTGATAAGCGTATCTGCTTCTCCCGGAACAAGTGCCTGTGTACCATCCGACAATCTTGTCTCAATCCGATCCGACAGTCCCTGTTCTTCAATATGTATTCTCGCCCGCTCAAGCGGTCCTTTATTAATATCCATAGCGATTACCCGTGATGCGATCTTCTCCTGTATCAGATAAATCGGGATATAGCCATGGTCAGTTCCAACATCTGCAACAGAGGCGCCCTCTGTCACAAGAGCTGCAACTGCGTACAGTCTTTTTGATAGTTCCATAGGCGCCTCTTTCTTAGTCTAAATAATCTCTTAATTTTCTGCTGCGGCTCGGATGACGAAGCTTACGAAGTGCTTTTGCTTCAATCTGTCTGATACGCTCACGCGTAACGTCAAATTCCTTACCAACTTCTTCCAGTGTACGTGCACGTCCGTCATTCATACCAAAACGCAGTCGCAATACTTTCTGTTCTCTCTCTGTCAGCGTGTCCAGTACTTCATCCAGCTGTTCTTTCAGAAGAGTCTGTGCTGCTGCCTCTGCCGGCACCGGTACATTATCATCCTGAATAAAGTCACCAAGATGACTGTCCTCCTCTTCACCGATCGGAGTTTCCAGCGACACCGGTTCCTGGGAAATCTTAAGGATCTCACGCACTCTGTCTACCGGCATGTCCAGCTCCGCAGCGATCTCTTCCGGCGTAGGTTCACGTCCTAAATCCTGCAATAACTGTCTGGAAACACGGATCAATTTGTTGATCGTCTCTACCATATGCACTGGAATACGGATCGTTCTTGCCTGATCGGCAATTGCTCTTGTAATCGCCTGACGGATCCACCATGTTGCATACGTACTAAACTTAAATCCTTTATGATAATCGAATTTCTCTACTGCTTTGATCAGCCCTAAGTTACCTTCCTGAATAAGGTCAAGAAACAACATGCCTCGTCCAACATATCTCTTTGCAATGCTGACAACAAGTCTAAGGTTCGCTTCTGCCAGTCTCTTCTTGGCGCTCTCATCGCCTTCTGCCATACGTTTTGCAAGATCTACTTCTTCTTCCGCTGTCAGAAGCGGAACTTTACCGATCTCTTTCAGATACATTCTGACCGGATCTTCAATGCTGACTCCATCTGGAACAGACAGGTCAATCTTCTCAACATCTACTTCATCCTCGTCTGAGATTACAATATCCGAATCATCAATATCGTCATCATCGGAGCTGATACGAAGCACATCGATATTCTGTCCTTCCAGATATTCAAATACTTTCTCCATCTGTTCAGAATCCAGATCGATATCATGGAAGAAGTCATTGATTTCCTGAATCTCAAGAATCCCTTTTTTCTTCTTTCCAAGCTTCACCAGTTCTTTTAATCTCTCTTCAAATTTTGCCATGTGTTCGTCCATGTAATGCCATCCTCTCATTGCTTGTTTATATTTTATCCCTAATTAATGGAAATATGCAGTTTCTCGAGGTCCTGCAGCTGACGTTTTGCTTCCATCAGACGCTGCAGTCCTGCAATATCTGTCGGCGCAAGATTCCTTGCTGCCTCTTCAATGCTGTGGTTCTTCACACGGATGATTGTTTCTTTCAATGCTTTCTCCTGCTCCCCAAGAGTTGTCAGTTCCTTGATTTTCGTGTGGAACAGACTCGCAACTTCGCGATGTTCTTCCTCATCCGTAAAATGATTCATGATCTGTGCCGGATTCACCTGCTGTTTCTCATATTGTTCATACAATATAGAAGCAACTGTCCGATATATATCGCCGGTAAAATCTTCCGGTGAAATGTATTTACAGATCTGTGAAAATATATTCTCATCTTCGATCAGCCACGTCAGAAGCACCTTCTGGGACGTAATATTCCCATCTTCTTTCTTCTCTTTTCGTGTCTGTTTCGGTCTGGAAACCGGCTTTGCCAGTCCCTGCTGTACGGCAGTCTTCACAACTAATTTGCGAAGCTCTTCATATCCCACGTGATATGCCTGCGCAACAGCTTCTATGTAATTATTGCGCTCAATCTCTTCTTCAAACTCTCCAAGCCGTCTTGCAACTTCCCGCATAAAATCAGTCTTTCCTTCCGGTGAATGCATATCATAATCCCGCTCCAGAACTTCCAGGCTGAACATGAATCCATTCCTTGCTCTGCCAATCCGTTCTTCAAAAGCTTCCGCTCCGAGATTCTTGATAAATTCATCCGGATCTTTGTAAGGTTCCATACGGATAATCTTTGCCGTAATCCCTACATCCTTAAGAATCGGGATTGCACGCAGTGCTGCTTTCGTCCCTGCCTCATCACTGTCGTAAGTCAGATATACTTCCTTCACGTAACGCTTGATCAGTGAAGCATGTCCCGGTGTCAATGCAGTTCCTAAAGATGCAACCGCATTGGTAAATCCTGCCTGATGCAACGAAATCACATCCATATACCCTTCGCACAGAAGAAAATATGGCTTTCTTGTGCTTCTTGCACGGTTCAATCCGTACAAGTTCCTGCTCTTGTCAAAAATCAGTGTCTCCGGAGAGTTCAGATATTTTGGTTTCGCATCTCCCATCACGCGACCGCCAAATCCAATCACACGGCTGTTCACATCCATGATTGGGAACATCACACGATTCCAGAACTTGTCATGCGCACCATGCCGCTCATCAATACTGATCAAACCAGCCTTCGCAATCATCTCGTCCTTATATCCTCTTTCTTTCAGGTAACGGTACAAATCGTCGCTATACTTATTGGAATATCCCAGCCCAAAAGCCTTAATCGTATCATCCGACAGTTCCCGCCTTTTTAAATAAGAAAGTCCGGCTTCTCCTTTTGAACTCTTAAGCTGTACATAAAAATACTGTGCTGCGATTTTATTGATCTCAAGCAGAATTGCCTTCAGATCAGCTCTCTCCTTCGCTTGTGCAGAATATTCCATTTCCGGAAGTTCTACCCCGGCCTTGTCAGCCAGATATTTCAGTGCTTCCTGAAAAGTATAATTTTCATACTCCATCAAAAATGTAAATACATTCCCACCTGCACCACAGCCAAAGCAATAATACATCTGCTTCCCGCGGCTTACTGAAAATGATGGAGACTTCTCATTGTGAAAAGGACACAGACCGAAATAAGAGCTGCCCTTTTTTTGTAATTTCACATAGCTGGAAATCACATCCACAATGTCATTGCGGGATCTGACTTCCTCTATAATCTCATCAGAATAATACATATACTCCGCCCTTTTTCTTTGTCTTAAAAATACCCTCATGCTAAATATTCAACAAAGAACTTTGATTTCCTTTTAATATTTCCAAGATTCTGGGATAAAATATTCCTGAAACTTCTTTACGGCATAGTTATCCGTCATTCCGGCAATATAATCACACACGATCATTTCTTCCGGCTCACCTCGTTCTTCCAGAATGGTCAGAAATTCTTCCGGCATTGCCTCCAGATGTTCCATATAATACTGATACAGACTGGTGATCATATGAATGGCTTTTCCTTCCTCACCTTTTGCATCCTGATTTGTATAAACACGTTCAAACAAAAATTCTCTGAGTCCGCTCATCGCATCCTGGATCTCCGATGACATCACGATCTTATCACGATCCATACTGGATATGATCACATCATGCACCATCGTATTCAGCCTTTCTCTTGTCGTCATTCCGAGAATATCCGTATAACACTTCGGAATATCTTCTATCCTCAGGATTCCTCCACGGATCGCATCATCAATATCGTGATTGACGTACGCAATTTTATCCGACAATCTCACGATCTGTCCTTCCAGCGTATGCGGATTTCCACTAGTCTTATGATTTTCAATCCCATCAACTACTTCCCAGGTCAGATTCAGTCCCTGTCCCTGTTTTTCCAGATATTCTACTACACGCACACTCTGTATATTATGACTGAATCCAGATGGACTGACACTGGCAAGCGCACGTTCCCCTGCGTGTCCGAACGGTGTATGCCCCAGATCATGTCCCAATGCGATTGCCTCCACCAGATCTTCGTTCAGTCTCAACGCTTTCGCGATTGTTCTTGCATTCTGCGATACTTCCAATGTATGTGTAAGTCTTGTCCGGTAATGATCCCCCTTCGGATAAAGAAAGACCTGCGTCTTCTGTTTTAACCTGCGGAATGCTTTACAATGTAAGATTCGGTCTCTGTCTCTTTGAAATACCGGTCTGAGATCACACTGTGGTTCCGGTCTTTTTCTTCCCCGTGATGCAATACTTTTCGCTGCATAAGAACTTAAATATTCTAATTCACGCTCTTCGAGCTGCTCTCTGATCGTCATAACAGTACCCTCCTTGACTCTTCCCGCATATTTACAACAACATATTTCAATGCTATATTACTTTTATTATAAAAAATTAGATTTTGTCCGTCAATGAACAGCAACTCTAAATTAAGGCGGGAATCACGGGAATCACGGGAATCACAGGAACCATTAAAACAATCCTATTCAAAAAAAAGAGCGGGAACCCTTGAAAAAATCAAGGATTCCCACCACAAATAAAAAATGCGGAAGATGGGACTTGAACCCACACAAGCGCAATGCTTACAAGATCCTTAGTCTTGCTCGTCTGCCAGTTCCGACACTTCCGCATAGGACGTTGAGCTTATTTTTATTTATCTCTCTCGCTCTGTCCGTAGATTATAATACTATAGCCCAACCCAAATGTCAACATATTTTTTAAACTTTTTTAATTTTTTTAAATCTTTTTTCAATCGTGACATTTTCCTATATCATATGCTGGCGTTTCAATTCTCTGACCTGCTCTCTTACATACTTGAATGTTGCACGCTCACCTTTTTCTGCCAACATCTTCAAAAGCTTATGTATAAGTGTCGCTGTCTCCGGATGGATCATCTTGCCAAGCTTCGCCGCACCTTTCTCATAATACTGAAGCGGCTCTTTGTCTGTATACTTATCACCCAGATAAGTTTTGGATGCTGCGATCCGGTCCATAAACATCTCATACACATACTTTACCGGCATCTTCTGCCCTACAATCCCCTCTCCCGGAACTATACTGTAATCAATCCAGTATTCATAATGATGCTTATTACGACCTTTGTGATGCAGCCACGCTGTAGAATATCCGGTTGCTTCACGTTCTGCATTATTCGGGCTTCTTGTTCCCTGATAATACTTACAGCCGACCAGAAATTCTGTCGGAGAATATTTGGACAGATCGTGAAGCAGCCCTTGCTTGTATAATCCAACTTTAAAACAATGTTTCATAACCAATAGTTTGTGGTGATTGATCGTTTGCAGATGTTTTAACGCCTTCATACTTATATCTCCATTCCTCTTCATTTATTCTTTGTCATTTCTTTCACATACTTTATATTTATTATGCACTTTTTTTCAATAACTTTCAAGAGAGTATCCCTGTTTTCTTATTTTGCAACCAGGACAACTATTGTTCTTTCTTCAATTTCGATAGATTTCTGTCCACCCAAACAGATCATTTCAGCTTTTATACCGTCTTTTGTGGAAGCGGCAAGATACCATTTTTTATTTTTCGGAAGAGATGGCAGAGCAAATGTATGACGGATCCAGTGCATATTATAAGCGACATAGCAGTCCTCTGCTTCAAGCGATGTTCCACTGTAATATACACCCAGCTGTCTACTTGCGACTTCCTTCTCTATTCTCCATGCATATTCTCCGTGGTAGGATACATCCGGAACTCCGCATCTAGTCGTATCTGTTCCGCTCATCTCCTGCGCCGGATGAAATACTTTATAACGTTTGCGGAATGCGATCAGATCCCGCACGAAATCATGCAGTTCCTGATGCGTCGTCAGTTTTTTCCAGTTCACCCAGCCTGTTGAATTGTCCTGACAATAGACATTGTTATTTCCTTTCTGTGAATTGCCAAACTCATCCCCCGCCAGCAGACACGGTGTCCCCTGTGCCAGAAATACAAGAAACAGCGCATTATACAGCTGTCCTCTCCTTAAGCTTACAACCGCTTTCTTCCTTGATGGGCCTTCTGCTCCGCAGTTCCAGCTGTAATTATAATCCGGTCCATCCTGGTTACTTTCTCCGTTCGCTTCATTGTGTTTTCCTTCATAGGATACAAGATCCATAAGCGTGAAGCCATTATGTGACGCAATATAATTGAAGCTTCCTTCTTTCTCCGACAGATGACGTAGCCAGTAAGTCACTGCTTCCACCATACCCTCGTCTCCTTTTAAGAACCGGCGCATCACATTCTGAAATTCCGTATGATGTACCATCAGCTTGCAGTCCTGTAAATACGGATCTTCATACGCTGCTCTGGTTGATACTGCTGCCGGATTCAGGATATATCCGTCTATATGATATTCCTGCCTGTAATAGCGCAGGCAGTCCAGCACCTGATAGATCGGCGTCTCCGGACAAAAGGGCATTTCCAGCACGACTTCAATCTCCGCCGCATGACATGCTTTCACCATGTTTTTCAACGAACGCACACCGTCAGATATAGCAGAATAGCTGTTCTTCGGTGCAAAGAAATACCCCGGTCCATATCCCCAGTAATTTGGCTTTCTTTTTCCTTCCAGAAATGAATAAACCGGCATACACTGAATCTGGTTGATCCCCAGGTCTTTCAGATAAGGAAGCTTTTCTATGACACCTTCAAAGGTTCCTCTGTGTGCAACCTTTGAATAACTATCCTGTGTAAATCCACGCACGTGAAGGCTGTACGCAATAACATCCTTATATGCATAAGCCGGATATCTGTCATCCTCCCAGTCATATTCTGGGATCAGGACCTGACTCTTATTCTCTTTTGTAAATGCTTTTGTGTACGGATCAGTCACAACTTCTTCATCCATCAGATACTCATAGGAATATGCATCTGACTGGATATCTGTCACCTTTACTGTATATACCGCACCTTCACTTTGCCGCATCGGATATCTGGCACATGGTTCTTTTTCCCCTGCATGATACAGGAGAAGGCAACATGCCTTCCCCTTCTTCGCTGCAACGGAAAAACTGACTCCATCTTCCTGTACCGTAACCCCCATCGGTAACTGCTGCCCTTGCGTATTCTTCATTCTTTGTGTCCTTTTTCCCTTTCTGTACTCTATTGCCAACCATCTGTGCCGTACATATCTACATTATCTTTATTGATCATAAAGACTTCTTCATAGACTTCCTTCTCATAATCGTTTCCATCCAGAATATTGTCTGCTGTCTCTGCAGCTTTCTTTCCTATGTTAATCGGTGACTGTGCTGCTGTTCCTACAATCTGGTTCTCTCTTTTCTTTAATTCTTTCTTAATATCCGGTGAACCATCCACACCGTAAATCAGTACTTTATCATTACCGACAACATTCACTGCTGTCTTTGCCGCAACCGCAAGCTGGTCATTGCCACACATGATCGCAGTCAGATTCGGGTATTTCTTCAACATCTTCTCTGCTGCCTTCAATGCTTTGTTAAATTTTCCTTTTGTATCTGCTCTGTCTACTACTTCAAACCCTTTTTCTGCTTTGGAGATCGCCTCTTCAAATCCAGTGATACGTTCATTCATGGAATTCTGTGTCGGGCATTCCAGAATTGCAACGGTTCCTCCGTCCGGACTCTTTTTGATCAGATCCTCTCCGCAGATATATCCTGCATTCTTATTATCAGAGCCTACATAGGCATCCACATAGGACATCTCTTTTACCTGCGTATCTACATTAATGATCTTCACACCGGCATCCTTAAGTTTCTTAAGAGATGGTGTGATCTTCTCCCAGTCTACCGGGCTTAAAATAATGGCATTGATACCATCCTTGATCATCTCATCAATCTGCTTTGCCTGTTTGTCCGCATTCCCGCCTGGATCTTTTGTGATCAGAGTAGAATCATCTGCTTCCACAACTTCTCTCGTCGCACTTTCCAATGTAATAAAATACGGGTTCTCCATATCGATCACGGAAAAGCCGATTAAGTACTTTTCCTGATCTGCATTTTCGTCTGTATCTTCTTCGGCTGTTGCATTATCTTCCGGTGTTCCTACATCTTTTTTGCATGCAGTCATTCCTAACATGCAGACTAACAGGACTGCCAGAAGCAGTGATATTTTTTTTCTTAACATGCTGTTTTCCTCCTTATGTACACGCAGATTTATTTTACAACATTTTTCTTAATTTGGCTACTACATCCTTGCTTTTTGCCTGTTCCTTTGATAGAGTTAAGTTATCTTAGAAAAAGGAGAATTATATTATGAGTGAACAGAATATGAACACAGATGAAGAGCAGATCACAGTAACTCTTACAATGGAAGATGATGAAGAGATTGACTGCGCAGTTTTAACTACATATTCAGCAAACGGAAGAGAGTATATTGCGCTGCTTCCTCTGAATGAAGAAGGTGAGAGTGAAGACGGTGATGTTTATCTCTACCGCTACGAAGAAGTAGACGGCGAGCCGACACTTGGCAATATCGAAGACGATGACGAATACGACATCGCTGCCGATGCATTTGACGAGTGGATGGATGAGCAGGAATTTGAAGAATTATAAGAAGAGCTCTTTTACAAAACGGGAAGGACTGCAGTCTTTTCCGTTTTTTTCTTTTACATAACTGATGACAAGCTGGCGTTTTGCCCGTGTCATCGCCACATAGAACAAGCGCCTCTCCTCTTCCGTCTCATCCTGCATGACAGCCCGCCTGTATGGCATGCTGCCCTCATTTGCGCCAAGGATAAATACGGTATCATATTCCAATCCTTTCGCCCCGTGCATTGTCAGCATACAAATGCCTTCTTTTTGCGTTTTTCTGCTGTTTTCCCATAAATTTTCTTCATATTGCTCAATGTGCGCAAACCACTCTGGAATTGTCGCATACGCTTTTGCTCTCTCCTGAATCTCATCGAGCACCTCAAACAGTTCTTCTGTACACAGTCTGCGGTAAGCGGCATATTCTTTCAGAAATGCATCATAACCGACTCTTTTTCGTATATACTGGATCACTGCATACGGACTTTTTCCTGCAATCATCTTCATATCCCATTCCAGTTGATCAATGCGATCCTGCATCCATTTTTTATTCTGGTAATATTTCCTCAGACTTTCATAATCTGCCCTGTCACTGCGCATGCTGTCTCGGCTGATGTAGCGGTTCGGGCGGTTTGCAATCCTTAAAAGGTCTTTCCTTGTGACAATTCCTTCTGCCAGGTGCAGATAGCTTTTGATATCCTGTCCGATAAAATGTTCATATATATTATATAAATGTTCTTTCATCTGAAACGGTATCTGATGTTCCATCAATGTTTCCGCCATCACTCTTGCCTCAGCAGCAGTGCGGTATAAAACTGCAATTTCTTCATACTGTATCCCACTTTTTAAAGTTTCCCTTATCCGGTCCAGAATATACCTGCTTTCTTCAAACGGATCTCTCACTTCCTGTACATGAACTGTCAGATCTGCTTTCTGTTCTGCCTTGATTTTCTTCAAAAAGCGATTTTTATTATTTGTGATCACACGCAGCGCTCCATTCACAATATGTGCTGTTGAACGGTAATTCACATCCAGCAGGATTTGCTTTGCCTGCGGATAATCTTTCATAAACTGCTGCATAATTCCCGGACTCGCTCCGCGGAATCCGTAAATAGACTGGTCATCATCCCCCACTACAAACAGATTGGCGTTTTCGCCCGCCAGCATCCGCAGGACATCATACTGTACCCGGTTAATATCCTGAAATTCATCCACCAGAATATACGGGAAACGTTTTTGCCATTTTGCCAGTATATCCGGTCTGCTCTCAAACAGGAGGCTGCACTCCAGCAGCATATCTTCAAAATCCAGCTTATGAAGACGCTTCTTTTCCTTCTCATAAGCAGTATAAATATCCCGAAAACGATTTTCGCCATATTGCTTTGCTTCATATGTTTCTATATTGTAGCGGTGATTCTTCACATTTCCAATCTCCTCCGACAGATTCTTAAGAAAATCTTCTTCCCGTAGCAACTCTTCATCCTCACCCCAGTCCGTCTTCGAAACGATCCCTGTAAGCAGATTTTTTCGTTCTTCTTCCGTCAGAAGATTCGCGGAAGTAAGTTTGTAAGCCCACTTTAAAATCCCGTAATAAACACCGTGAAATGTTCCAAATGTCACCGCAGACGCCTGCTGTTTCATAACTTTGGCAAACCGCTGTTTCATTGACTTTGCCGCATACTTTGTAAAGGTAAGGACCAGAATTTCTTCTGGTCTTACCTTATAATTCATAATCAGATATTCAATTCTTTTTGCAATGGTAAGAGTTTTCCCTGAACCGGGACCGGCAAGAACCATACAAGGTCCTTCCTTATGGGCGACCGCCTCTTTCTGAGCATGATTTAATTGCATATATACCTCTATTTGCTTAATAATTCAATACCTTTTTTAATTCTGGCTACAGATTCTTCTTTGCCAAGAATCTCCATAATCTCTGTAGCACCGCCAGGTGTGCTCTGTTTTCCGGATACCGCAGTACGGATCGGCCACATAACGAAACCAGTCTTGACACCTTTTTCATCAACATATTTCTTCAGAAGAGCAAATAAAGCATCATTGCTGAAATCATACTGCTCTTCCAGGAGCGGAAGTACTTCTTTTAATACTTCCAGAGAATTTTCTTCGTTTGTTTTCATCTTCTTATGACAGTACATTGCTGTGTCATATTCCGGAAGTTCTTCAAAGAAATCAATCTGATCCTTGATATCCGGGAAAATCTCAATTCTTGTCTTAACTAATCCGGCAATTTTCTTCAAATCATAATCTTTTGTAATAACTTCCTGAATATACGGTTTTGCCATTTCAAAGAATTTGTCTTCGTCCATGGCTTTCAGATATTCTCCGTTCATCCATTTTAATTTCACAATATCAAATACAGCCGGAGACTTGCTCATATGACGGTAGTCAAATGCTTTCACAAGTTCTTCCAGTGAGAAAATCTCCCGATTATCAGATGGGCACCATCCAAGAAGTGCAACATAATTTACAACTGCTTCTTTCACAAATCCCTGATCGATCAGATCTTCATAAGAAGAATGTCCGCATCTCTTACTCAGTTTCTTATGTGTCTCGTCTGTGATCAGCGGACAGTGCACATAAGTCGGAATCTCCCATCCAAATGCTTCATAGATCTTGTTGTACTTCGGTGCAGAAGATAAATATTCATTTCCACGTACAACGTGTGTAATTCCCATCAGATGGTCATCAATAACATTCGCAAAATTGTAAGTCGGATATCCGTCAGATTTGATAAGGATCAGATCCTCCAGCTCATTATTCGGAACCGTAATATCTCCATAAATGTCATCTTTGAAAGTTGTTGTTCCTTCTGTCGGCATATTAAAACGGATAACGTAAGGCTTACCTGCATCCAGATTTGCCTGTACTTCTTCTTTGCTCAGTCCCAGGCAGTGTTTATCATAGACAACAATCTCTGCACTTCCCTCTCCGTCTACTTTGCTTTTCAGTGATTCCAGACGTTCCTTATCGCAGAAACAATAATAAGCATCTCCCTGCTCAATCAGCTGTTTGGCATATTTCAGATACAGTCCGGATTTGTTTCTCTCGCTCTGTACATATGGTCCAACTCCACCATCTTTGTCCGGGCCTTCATCATGAACGAGTCCTGTCTCTTCCAGTGTATGGTAGATGATCTCCAGCGCTCCGTCAACGAAACGCTCCTGGTCTGTATCTTCAATACGAAGAATAAAATCTCCATCCTCATGTTTTGCAATCAGATATGCATACAATGCTGTTCTTAAATTCCCGACATGCATTCTTCCTGTCGGACTTGGGGCAAATCTTGTTCTTACTTTACTCATGATTCTTATCTCCTAACTATATATTAATTTAAAATATTTTTCTTTTTTCTGTGATATTTCAGCTGCTTCCAGTAGCCTTTCTGGAACACATCTCTCGGAATGGATAATACAATGGCAATTCCAAGGACTATTCCAAACGAAACCTTGACTGCTTCCAGGCCTTTTGATGCTGCCATTCCCAACTGATTCATAACCAGATAATAAGTTGTATAATAAATCCCGGCACCCGGCACCATCGGAATCACTCCGGATACAAGGAATATTGTGATTGGGCATTTCATCCGCACGGTCAGCATACGTGATAATAATACCACTACCAGTGTACCACAAAAAGAAGCAATTGCAGCCGAAAGTCCTGCATATTCTTCCAGTATCAAATACACACACCAGCCTGCTGCACCTGTAATTCCACATCCGATGTAAAAATGTCTCGGTACACTAAATAATACTGCAAACGCAACCGCTCCTGCAAATGCACAGACTCCATTGGCAATCAGTTCTACTATCATCCGACAATTCCTCCTAACGTGTGATAAATGCTAAGAGTCAGTCCGACGCCGATCGCAATATACACAAATACTAATAATGTATCAATCATTCTGACTGTTCCCGACAGAAAATCACTGTCTGCAATCTCGCGGATTGAATTGACAAATGCCATTCCCGGAACCAAAGGCATAAGCGCACCAATGATCATACCATTTAACTGCACCGGTGCAAGCCATGGCACCTCTCTCGCTGCAAGCGCCAGCCCGGTAATGATCACGCCACCTGCAATATTACTGATAATCTTAGACATATGATATCTTCTCGCCAGCAGTACCCAGCAATAGAGGATACAGCCAATAAAGAACGCAACAACGCTTTCTCTCGCCGTCGCTCCAAGAAGATATCCAAGACATCCACTTGCAAATCCGGCACCTATGATCTGTACACCCGGATGTATCGGCTCAATTTTGTCGATCTCTTTTAATCGTTTCTGCGCCTCTTCCAGTGACATCCTCCCGGCTGATATCGCTCTGGAAAGCGAATTTACTTCCGCAACAATCCCCAGATGTGTTCCCGATAAAGGTACATTCTTCACCTTTGTGTACACTTCCTCTTCTCCGCTCTTCGCCGTAACAAAGATGGCATGACTCAGAGTAAATATATCTACCTGATCAATATGAAAACGGTTGCATATCCGCGTCATCGTCTCTTCTACACGGAAGATCTCGCCACCATTCTTCAAAAGGATCCTTCCTGCTTCCAGTGCCACATCCACGACTTTTTTTATATCAATCTCTGCTTCTAGCCGCTTCTTAAAATATACCATATCTGTAAGCGGAATACCATCATCATAAACAGGTTCTTTGTATTTTTTCAGAAAATATCCTGCTAAAATATGAGAATTAGAAAATCCACATTTTTCAAAAAAGCCAAGCAGTTTTCTGCAATTTCCGATTCCCACATACAATTCGTCACACCGGTCACTGTAATGCTCACAAATATAATGAACCATATATTTACCGTAGCCACATCCACGCGCTTCTTCCATGGTTACAATGCTCAAAATCTCGCACTTCCGGTTTTTCCGGAATCTGACAGCACAGATCGTTTTGATCACTCCGTCTTCCTTTAACAGAAACAGATCCATTGTATCCAGTTTTTTTTCCAAAGCTTCTTCGTTCGGATCCGCAAACTGTAATAAATCAAGATATTGGATTTTGTTGTCTTTTACTTGTTGAATTCTCATGCGTAGCTCCTATGTACCTAATCCAACACATTATATCACCACATTTTCCAAATATCAACCTCGCGGTGTTGCAACAATTTCTCCAGTTGTTCTGTACAATACACCTTCTTCACTGTAATAATAAGGATTTCCGGACGCTGCTTCTATATAAAGAAGATTTGGAAGTCTGTCAAAAATTCCGTCTGCGATATAATGAATGTTCGCCGGAATATATACTTCCATGATCCGATCTTCCACTCCATCAAATGCACTTGCCGCAATCCCTGTGCATGAAGCAGATGTTGGAAGCACAAGAAATCCGTCTCTCAGCATCGTATCTGCATTGGTACATGCTGTTACGTAACCATTTGCATCACATACAAATCCATCAAATTCTTTCCAGCCGGCATACAAACGGATATTTTTCACATCTATTACTCCTGAAAATGGCTTTGTACATCCTACATCTTCATACCATCCGGTAAATACTTTTCCAGGTCTTGTCGGTACTTCAAAATCCTTTTCTGAAAATGTCTTTTCTGCAAAAGAATACTCACGAATTGCCGGAATACCACCGTTAGCATCAAGTGTCACACTCCATGGAACTTCCGTCTCCAGCTTTTTCTTTGTATCTTCTGCCACCGAAGAATCCGAAAGAGCCGTCTTCACAGATTCTTTGACAGTTGCCGCCTTTGTCTCATTTTCAGATTCGCTAACTGTTGCTGCATACGATCTCTTCACAGACTTTTTCATAGCAGGCTTTGAAACTCTGGTTGCTGATCTCGCAACTGATGATCTCGCAACTGGTGCTTTTGCAGCGGTCGATTTTGCAACTGATGCTTTTGTTTTAAGTGCTGATTTTACATCTGTCTTTCCAGACACTGTCATTCCCATAGCTGCTTTTCTATGTTCAGACATATCTTTAAAATTAACTTTCGCTCCTGCTGTTCCTGCAAATAGGTTCGCTCCTGCTGTTCCTGCAAATAGGTTCGCTCCTGCCGGTCCTGTATGTGTTTCTTCTATCACCGCCTGGTGCATGGCGGCCCCATCCGGCAATCCTTCTCCTTTTCCCTTCCAGGTTGTCACGCCCAGATATAAGAGTGCCAGACTTACCAGAACAAATATTCCGGTCACAGTATTTCTTGTTGTCATCTTACTGCGGAATGCACATATTCCTTCCACTTCCAATCCCTGATTTAATTTCTTTAATACGAGTTCCATAATGCCACCAGCCTTTCCGGTTCTTTCTCTTATAAGTTCATTATAAATTGACTCACAAATAAAAGAAAGTGGCGTCTTGACACATTGTCAAAACGCCACCCGGTCAGACTATGACTTTTTTATCATCAGACTAATTAATATATCCGGCTTTCTTTAATTCTTCTTCAGCTTTTGCAAGATTTGCATCCGATACACGGATGATCGGTCCGGTACATCCCATTCCGCTCTCTGCATAAATATTGAGTTTCCACAGGACTTTAACTGCATCCTCAAGATCCATAACTTCGATTCCTGCAATCTGGCTTGTAACGATCTCCTTCGGAGGTTCTTTTACATCTTCTTCAGCCGCTGCCGGTTTGTTCGCTGCTTTTCTTGCCTCAAGAATCTCTTTTAATCCAGCTTTGTTTGCTGCTGCAAACTCTGCTTTTGCAATTTCAAATACTTTGCTTCTTACAAGCTGTGCTGCATAGCGGATAGCTCCTGCGATAAGCGGTGCCCCACTTGCTCTGGATACGATCATGACTAACTGGTCATATCCTTCTCCGATTCCAGGTCCATATCCGTAACCTGTTGCCTCATAGCTTCCTCCCGTTGTGTATGAAGACAGCATCTTAATCAGGATATTTCCGGTAAGGGAATCTGTTACCATGATATCCGGAGTTCCCTGCAGTACGTCATTTCCTCTCATGACACATCCACCGTCTGCTCTTGCTGACTCTGCAAATGTAATGTCATATCCGTTTTCTTTTAATTCTTTTAATGCTTTTTCTGTCTGGCGTGCACCGTCTACATTCAGGATTCCAACTGTAGGATTTACTTTTCCACATGCTTTTGCTGCAATGATTCCGTAAATCGTATTCTTGATCATTCCTTCGATACGGTCTGCACTGGATGTTCCGGTTGTATTTGCCACGAACATTTCTTTTCCCTTGGATGGTGTGATCGCACGTCCGACTGTGGATACTCCGATCGGGAATGGGAAGTGCATAGTGACTGCTCCGTCTACTTCCTTGTTTGCCAGCATTTCTTCCATCTTTTTGTGGCCTTCCTCATCATCTGCCACTTTGACGGTTGTAACGCCTTCTGCTTCCAGAGATCCGATGTAATAGACATCAATCCCTTCTTTTGCAGCCATGAGCGCTGCTTCCATCGCATTCTCTTCGCCATGCTCAGATCCCATTCCTGTAAGCGCGATCTTCGGTCTTTTACCAAAGCTTCCTGTTTCCAGTCCCTGCGCCATCTCAAGGAAGGTCTCTGCGATCATTTTTTCAATTTTATCTGCCATTATAATGTACCCCCTTATTCTGCCATCAGGGTCGCTGCAAAATCTTTCATTGCTTTTGCGATTAAGCCTTTTACTTCTTCCTCTGATACTCCGGATGCTGCTTCTTCTTCAGCTGCTGTATTTCCGTGAATTACGAAAGATACTCCATCGAATAAGTTTGTCATACGTCCAAGGAACAGACTTCCTTTTCCGATGATCATGGCATTTTTGATCTTTCCTTCTAAGATATCTTCACGTGCAAATCCTACAAATGGTACTCCTGACGGGATATGTCCCTGTGTCGGTGCCCATCCGGTCAGTCCGTGATCTTTTGTAAATGCTGCCAGCTCTTTTCTGTCAAGCTCGCCTCTCTTTACTGCCAGAGCAGCGATCATCTTATAGTTTGCAAGCGGTACATCTCCTGCTCCTGCCGGTTTTGTGATATCCGGGTTCTGCATCTCCGGTGAGAATTTATCGATATCTGTGATCTTCATTCCTGCTCTGTCAAGCGGATCAGCTACCAGGCTTCCGATTACGTTCTGCGGTGCAGATCCAGTTCCTACTGTGTGGCGTCCTAACATGTTCAGGTCGATCTCCGGATTTACTCCGTCGTTCTCTGCGATGATCACACAGAATCCGCCCAGGCAGTCCTCTAAGATCGGAAGTTCTTTTTTCACATGGTCTTTTCCGTTCATTCCTAATTTAGCTGTACATCCACCTGCTGTAACAGCTACGCATTTGTATGCTCCGGATTTAACGAGTGCTGCTGCTTCGATCAGTGCGTGTGTCGGTGCTGCACAGAATCCTCTTGCGTCAGATCCTGTAGCGTTAGACAGTCCGGCAATCTCAGCTGCTGCTTTAGCGAAGTTTCCTCCACCTCTCTGGTTCATATCTCCACATGCTTCTTCAGCACAATCGATAACATACTCTACGTCAGATTTTTCGATTCCTGCATTTTTAACTCCGTAAAGCAGTGCTAAAACACTAGATGCTTTACTCATTAAGTTTTCATGCATAACGTGAGAAGATAAGTTTACATCGATATCATGAGCTGGTTTTACACATCCAACTAATTTGTCTTCGAAGTAAAGAGGCTCTGCGTGATCGTCTTTAATCAGTGCTTCGATCTCATCGATCTCTACACCTTCATGTAACAGAGCTACAATATCTTCAGTGATAACCGGATCAGCTGCAAATGCATCTTTGTGTGCTGCTACGAATGCTTTCTCCAGTCTTACTACTTCAAACATATCACAAGCCTGAACTAAAAGAAGGAACTCTTCTTCCGGCATGATCTCACCATATTTTCCATAACGCTCTGCGCCTTCCATCTTCTTGTCGAAGTATGGGAACTCAATCTCAGCTAACTGATCCGGATGAGCATTTCCGATGTATGTCTGGTTCGGCCAGTAAGCTACAACATCCTCATAAGAACGTAAGTGCTTCGGTACCTCTTTCAGATACTCTGATTCCGGGTTAACGATTCTTTCTGTTGTCTGAGTTGTTCCATTATATAAAACCATATCTGGAGTGTGTGCTAATACATAGCTTGCTCCCTTAATTACACTGTTCATTGGTTTTCCACCTTTCCTTTTACGTAAACTTTTCCTTTGTCGTATACAATCAAGACAAAAAGAGGGCTCCCCTTATGCGGGGATCGCACCGGGTTCGCCCTCTAAACACAACATGATCTTTAACAAAAAACGATTAGTTTTCTGCTGCCTGCTCTCTGATAGCATTCATCTCATCTACGATGTCGTCTACGTCAAGAACCATTTCCATCATGCTTACCTGTTCATCATAAACTGCTTCGTCAAATTCCTCTTTGATCTCTGGCTCACATACGTGATAAGTCGTAAGTCCAAGCTGGACTCCTGTCAATGGACCTGCGAAAGTAGGATCGCCTAACATTACAGTCTCAGCTGCAAGACCTGCAGCTTCGCCTTCTGCTGCACCAAGAACTACTACTAAGTTCTCTGCACCATACTCCTCTGCGAACTCTTTTACTCTCTTCTGGTTTTCCAGATCCATTGCGCCTGCGCTTGTTCAGACGAAACATTCCGTTGATGAGAAAATTACTTCAGCACCAGCTGTTTTTACGCATTCTGCGATAGCCGGTCCCGGAATTCCATCACGGTCTCCGATAATTATTGCTTTTTTGCCTTTTAAAATAGCCATAATTACTCTTTCTCCTTTCTTGTATTGTATACTAACAACTTGATCAAACATCTATGATTATAGAAACAACATCCAGATTAGATGTATTTCTTAATCAACTCTTCGATAGACTCTGGTGTACAATCATCTTTTACCAGCTCTTCTACTTTCTCTCCGTCTTTGTATATTGCCATAACCGGCAGACCTAAGATTTTCTGAGAGATTGCAAGACGACGTGCCTTTGTTGTATTCAGGCATGTGAATTTCATCTTGTCACCATATGTATCTGCATATTCATGTACTTTTGGCATCAGAGCCTGGCATGGAACACATCCATCACCGAAAAAGTCTACAAATACATATCCTTCTGCTTTTAATACTTCTTCTTCAAATGTTTTCTTATCTACTTCTAACATTGCTTATCTCTCCTTATTAAATACAAAATTTGACGAATTAAAAAGTTTTTAGAAATAATCTGACATACTTCTCTCAACCTGAACGGCTGCGATTGCTCCGTCAGCTGCTGCAGTTACTACCTGTCTCAGGCTCTTCACGCGAACATCACCTGCTGCATATACACCCGGGATGTTTGTATGCATGTCTGCATCTGTCTTGATGTATCCACGCTCATCCATGTCGATAATTCCTTCAAACGGTTTTGTATTCGGTACTGTTCCGATAAATCCGAACACACCAAACATTCCGTCTTCTTCATCTGCTTCCACTGTTGTAACTTCACCAGTTTTCACATTTTTCACTTTCATCCACTGGAGAATATCATCTCCACCGACTTCTTCTACAACTGTATCCCACATAAAGTGCAGTTTTGGGTTCTTGAAAGCCTTTTCCTGAATGGATTTTGCAGCACGAAGTTCGTCACGTCTGTGAATGATTGTAACTTTTCTTGCAAATTTTGTCAGATACATAGCTTCTTCTACTGCGGAGTCTCCTCCACCAACTACGTATACCTCGAAATCCTCAAAGAAGTTTGCATCGCATGTTGCACAGTAAGAAACACCTTTTCCTGTAAACTCTGCTTCCCCTTTGCATCCGATTGGTCTTGCATGAGCTCCTGTAGCGAGGATGACATGTCTTGCTTTGTATTCTGCTTTTGAGCTCTTTAACACTTTCACATCTCCCTCAAGAGATACTTCTGTAATTGTGTCAGATACACGCTCAGCTCCGAATTTAGCTGCCTGTTCTGTCATTCTTGCGATCAGGGACGGTCCGGACTCACCTTCTACGATCTGTCCCGGATAGTTCTCGATCTCATCTGTGATTGCAATCTGTCCTCCGTCCTGTCCTTTTTCAAGAATCAGTACAGAAAGACGACTTCTTCCTGCATACAGTCCTGCCGCTAATCCGGCAGGTCCTGCACCAAGAACGATAACATCATAAATCTTATCCATGTCTGTTACGTCTCCTTTTCATTAATAGTATTCTCATACTCTACTCGAAAATAGTCTGTCCGTCAACCTCTGTTGTAAGAGCTTTCAGAGCTTTCTCTACGATCTTACGACGAAGTTCTTTTTCCTCATCTTTATCCAGTGCCGGATTTCCAAGTGGATGAGGGATTGCGATAGCCGGAACGATTCTGTTAGCACCAACTGTCATGGAAATTGGTGTTACTGTACAGATATGTACTACCGGAATTCCTGCTCTCTCAATTTCTTTTACCATCGTTGCACCGCAACGTGTACAGGTACCTCAAGTAGATGTGAGGATTACTGCATCTACCCCATCAGCTACCAGTTTCTTGGAGAATTCATCAGCAAATGCTTTTGCAGATGCAACAGCAGTACCATTTCCTGTTGTAGTATAGAATAAGTGATGTAACTCACCGATAATTCCTTCTTTTTCCATATCACGAAGAACGTCAACAGGAAGTACACGGTCAGCGTCTTCATTTGCGTATACTGGATCGTATCCACCATGAGCTGTCTCATATGTGTCTTCTGTCAGATCCGTAACACCTGTAATATCATACTCACCATAGTGGGAAGCACTTGAACTTTCGATGTGATCCGGATTTCCCTTCGGAACGATACCACCGGAAGTAACTAATGCGATCTTAGCATGTGCAAGGTCTTTTACAGCCGGATTCGGATCAACTCTGTCGAAGTCTGGCATTGGGAACTCTGTCTCGAAAGGTTTTCCAGCCAGTTTCTTAATGAGCATCTTAACAGCTCTCTGAGATCCTCTTTCTTTTTCAAAGAAGTTTACACGAATACCGTTCGGCATATATCCTTCTTCTGCAGAAGAACCGATTTTCTCACCTTTTCCAAGTTTAACAGCCAGAGGAGCCATCTTCTTAACAGCGTCTCTCATACCTGCTGCACTGTTCTTTGTAGAGACCATGTATACCTGGTTTTTAAACATATCAGCACCTGGGTTCTCTACATACATACCAGTCAGGGAAGGAATACCAAGTTCTTCCTGAACTGCTGCTGCGATAGTACCGCAGGCAACTCCGTAACGTCCAGCGTTGAAAGCCGGTCCTGCAATAAAGATGTCCGGAGCCTGTTCTTTAACCATCTCAAGAATCTCTGCTTTTGCTTTTTCAAGATTCTCGTTGAAATAAGAGTCACCACATACGATTGTTGCAATGATCTCTGCTTCATCTTTAAAATTCTGTGTTAATGCCATACCTGGTCCAACAACTTCGCCAACACGCAGTTCAACCGGGTAATCTGCTTTTTCTTCTCCACCAATCTGTGCAAAGAACTGATTGATGTAATGAACAACTTTTAATTTAGCCATTATTCTATATCCTCCATTCCTTATCTTGCACTCAGTTTATTGAAACCAGTTTCGTTTGTTGCGCCTGTCAGAACCTGAAGCTCAACTTCAAGAGATCCGTCCTCGCGCAGTGTCTCTTCACTTGCACCAGCAATCTTTGTTACATAGTCAAGAGTTCCAATTACTTTGTCAAGTTTCGGCAGGATAACTACCTGGTTTGCATTTCCGCCTGTTACTACTGCATCAGCAGCCTGATCAGCATCAGCAAGTGACTGAGATTTTCCATCACGTCCGGCATACTCGTCTGTGATGATTACAGTCTTAACGCCTTCTGCTTCAATCTTCTTACAATTCATGATAAGGTCTGTATCCGGGTTACCGAATCCTTCCTGAGATACAATAACTCCATCCAGGTCTAACATCTTGCAAAGTTTTGCTGTCCAGTCAGAAGAACGCTGTTTATCAGCAAGATATACGTTCTCGTTTGTGATAATCTGGCAAACAAAGTTTAATGTTTTTCCGTGCTGTTCAAATAAGTCATGTACAACCGGGTTGTTCAGATGAACATATGTAGGGTTCTTATCACATGCAGATACACAGTTACCGGAAACAATTGCTCCGTCCATGATCTCTGTAGGGCTTAAAATTGTAGGAACGATTTTCTTAGCATCTACACCATATACATATGTGTCATGAAGAAGTCCCTGGCTCTGAAGCATCTGTACATATGCAACTCTCGGCAGATCCGGATATTTTTCCATTCCTTCTTTAATTGTACATGTCTCGTAAACTTTTGTCTCATCCGGTGTCAGATCACGTGCTAACTCACCAATGTAAGTTGCAACTCTGAATCCAGCGAAACGAACTGCTTTTTCGTATTCATGCTGTTTGATATTGTCAATTGGCTCACATACCATAACCAGGTTTAATGTCTTGGAGAATGGTGTGTAATCTGCTCCAGGACCTGTCATATCAATGATACCTTCCTGGAATCCCACGATCTTACCAGCTGTAACAACAGCCATTCCTTTTAATGCGTAAGTCTTTCCTTCTCCAACTGTGTCTACTTTAGAGATAACTCCCGGGAAGATTCCTCCTCTTCCTTCAACTTTAACTCTAGGTTCGATAACATCTTTAACAGGTGTGATTCTTACAGACTCACCCGGTTTTGCAATGTCAAATGATACGCTCTTAATCTTTTCGTCCTCAAGAGCTACTGCCTTAACGGCTTCTTCGGATACATAAAGGATTCCGTCTTCAATCTTTGACTCAGATGCAAACTGAATATCCTTGATGTAAATGTGTCCCATTTCTAATCTCACTTTAAGTTCCCTCCTTAAAAAAATTATATTGTTTAAGCTGCAACGCTCGACAACCTCACTCAATGACTTACCAGGCATCTGCTGATGCCAGGCCGCTTTCCAGCAGAGTCCAGTCAATCAACTGAAAATCTTCCAGTACGCTTTCTCCATATCGTCCAGTCTTATCTTGGAATTTATGGCATGCATCGATTGCATTTTCTATAATCGTAAGCGACCTTCTGTCCACTTCCTCCTTTCCAGCTGAAATCAAAACCGATTTGTATGGTGTCTCATTTGGCTTCACGCTTCCGGATAACGGATGCGTCAGAAGTAAATGTCCGTCATGTATTCTGTCTCTGACTTCCCGGAGAAGTCCTTCATAAGTAGTTTCCAGATATATTACTTCGTGCGTCTTCTCAAGCTTATCGAAGACCAGTGGATTATTGGTCAAGACTATATATTTCCCCCTGTTCATCCTGAACCGTATCCTCCTTTCCGGCCTGTTGCCTCGGCAATCGATAAATACAATAAAAGTCATCGGTATTCCAAATAAAAAAGGACGTCCAGATATACCATTATATCTACGGCGTCCTTCCTGTCTTTTGCCCTGATAAATTGAAATCATCGATAAGCTTTATCACACAGCACAAGATTCAGAATGTGGTACATTTTCCAGTCCTTTTGCCTGAAAGTTTCACCTTTTTGCATACCCACCATGTATGTCCGGCTTGCCTCTTCGGCGGCTGATCCGTTCAACTCTCTCTTGGAAAACATCATCCCACGAATATTCTTTTCATAGAAAATCATTACACAATTTTCATAGACATTTTTTATATTATTTATTGCCTGTATCTATAATAACTTATTGTAACTTTTTTTGCAACCCATTATACTAATTAATATTATTTTAGTGAGTATGCACAATTTCCATTCCTGATTTTTGTTATATTTATTAGTCGATTTTATAATATTTATTAAAACGTCTATAAAAAACAACATTTATGATTGTCCTGCATTTCATCCACTTATAGATAATATCTATTTATTCTTTTTAAAGTTCTGATAGTAATCATCATGCAACTTCTTAATCGTACCGCTCAGAACAATCAGACCGATAAAGTTCGGAATTACCATCATGGAGTTGAAGCAGTCTGCCATATTCCATACGAGATCTACCTGTGCAAGTGATCCAAGCACTACGCACACAGCAACTAATACGGAATATACTTTTACAGCTTTTGGTCCAAACAGATACTTAATATTTGCCTGTCCAAAGAAATACCAGCCAATAATTGTTGAAAATGCGAAGAAGAACATACAAATCGCGATAAAGATATCTCCACCTTTTCCATACAATGTAGAGAATGCATACTGGCTTAACTCTGCACCTGTCTTACCACTTGGAATAGACTTCGTTGTAATAATTACAAATGCTGTCAGGTTTAGTACGATAAACGTATCGATAAATACACCGATCATTGCAACAAATCCCTGCTCGACCGGATGATCTACTTTTGCAACTGCATGCGCATGTGGGGTAGAACCCATACCAGCCTCATTAGAGAACAATCCTCTTGCAACACCTTTTGTAAGTGCAAGTTTTAATGTCGCACCCACAGCACCACCGGATACTGCTGACGGATTAAATGCTCCAACGACAATTGCCTGGAATGCATATGGAATATTCTTATAATTATAAATAATAACAATCAGCGCACCAAGAATATAGAAAGCTGCCATGATTGGTACGAGCGTCTCTGTTACTTTTGCGATACGCTGCATACCACCTACGAATACAAATAACGCGATCAGTGCAACTACAACACCAACTGCTGCCTGTGGCACACCAAATGCTGTATGGAAGGCTGCTGCGATGGAATTGGACTGTACTGCATTACCCATAAATCCAAGCGCCAGGATGATCAATATTGCAAAAATTCCGGCAAGTACTTTTCCAAACGTTCCTTTAAATGCTGCACGGATATAATATACAGGTCCTCCTGTGATCTCTCCGTCAACTCCTACCTGCTTATACTTCTGTGCAAGTACAGCCTCGCCAAAGATCGTTGCCATTCCCAGGAATGCTGCGATCCACATCCAAAAAATAGCTCCCGGTCCTCCGATTGCAAGAGCGGTCGCCGCTCCGGCGATATTACCGGTTCCTACCTGAGCTGCAATTGCTGTTGCCAGTGCCTGGAATGATGACATTCCATCTTTGTCAGCATTGCCTTTTTTACTGAACAGGCCGCCAAAAGTCCGGCGCATTCCTTCTCCAAATCCACGTACTTGAATAAAACCAAGCTTAAATGTGAACCAGATTCCACCTCCGAGAAGTGCGATGATCAACACATAATCAGACAGATAGTGCTGAATTGTCAGAACAAGATCGTTTAATGTTTTCATTGTTACATCCCCCTTTTCTTTGTATAGATTTTCCGTATATTTATACGAACTTATTCATTACACCTATCATAACACTTATCTATATACAGCGCAATATGTACAAAACCTTCTATATTTTCTTTGTGTATTTTATACATTGTGTGCAATCGCGCTTATTATTTTACATACAAAAAACGGCGTAAACTCGTTCGCTTACACCGTTTTTTTGTCAAGTTATTTTCATCATTAAAGATTTTTTCGTCACAATTACTATTGCACGTTTGTAACTTCTATCTATTCGTTTCATCTATAGATATTCTTTATATATTCCATATATTTTACACGTTAATTTCCGCTGTCATTCCAAGAATTTCTTTATTCTCTTCAAGCATTGGGCGTACAACATTGTTCAGATAATTGTCTACCTGAACCGGTGCGCGTCCAACATATTTGGACGGATCCATTGTCTTCTTCAGTTCATCAACACTCAGATTGAATGCCGGATCTGCTGCAATCAGTTCCAGAAGATTATTGTCCAGCCCTTTTTCTTTTACATTGCGTCCTGCTTCCATAGAAAGCTCACGGATTCTTTCATGTAACTCCTGACGGTCACCGCCTGCTTTTACAGCATCCATCATAATATTCTCTGTTGCCATAAATGGAAGCTCTGACATCAGACGTTTCTCGATTACTTTCGGATATACAACCAGTCCATCTACAACATTCAGGCAGAGATCCAGAATACCATCAATTGCAAGGAATCCTTCCGGCACACTCAGACGTTTATTTGCGGAATCATCCAGCGTTCTCTCAAACCACTGCGTTGCAGATGTGATTGCCGGATTCAGCGCATCTACTATCACATATCTGGATAAAGATGCAATTCTCTCGCTTCTCATCGGATTACGCTTGTAAGCCATTGCGGATGATCCGATCTGTGTCTTTTCAAATGGTTCTTCTACTTCTTTTAAGTGCTGAAGCAGACGGATGTCATTGCTGAATTTGTGTGCACTCGCAGCAATTCCTGCCAGTACATTAATTACTCTTGTATCTACTTTTCTGGAGTAAGTCTGTCCTGAAACCGGATAACATGCCTCAAATCCCATCTTCTGTGCGATCATTGGATCGATCTTATCAATCGTCTCCTGATCTCCATCAAACAGTTCCTGGAAACTTGCCTGTGTACCGGTAGTCCCCTTTGAACCAAGCATCTTCAAGCTTCCTTTTACATACTCCAGATCTTCCAAGTCCATCATAAATTCCTGCATCCACAAAGTTGCACGTTTTCCAACCGTTGTCGGCTGCGCCGGCTGGAAATGTGTAAATGCAAGCGTCGGCAGATTCTTATGCTCATCCGCAAATTTGGCAAGTTCTGCAATTACATTTACCAGTTTTTTCTTCACAATATCCAGTGCCTCGGACATCAGGATAATATCTGTATTATCTCCTACATAACAGGATGTTGCTCCAAGATGAATAATTCCTTTTGCCTTCGGACACTGTTTTCCATATGCATATACATGAGACATTACGTCATGACGCACTACCTTTTCACGTTCCTTTGCGACATCATAATTAATGTCTTCTGCATGCGCTTTTAATTCATCAATCTGTTCCTGGGTGATTGGAAGTCCCAGCTCTTTCTCTGTCTCTGCAAGTGCGATCCACAGTTTTCTCCATGTGCGGAACTTCTTGTCCGGCGAGAAAATATACTGCATCTCTTTGCTGGCATATCTTTCTGAAAGTGGGCTCTGATATCTGTCGTTTGTCATCGTTTTTTCTCCTTATTTTGAATTATATTTAAATAATTTATATCTTCTACTCAAAGGCAAGGGATACATCTCTGCCCGGCACTTTCATCGGATAATTGCCTGTAAAACAGGCATCACAGTAACTTAAATCCCCAACCATATCTTTCAACTTCTCAACTTCCATATATCCAAGAGAATCGGCTCCGATCATCTCCCGAATCTGTTCTGTCGTATGTGAATGTGCAATGAGCTGATCATCTGACGGAACATCTGTACCGAAATAACATGGATGCAAAAACGGCGGCGAGCTGATTCTTACATGCACTTCTTTTGCACCTGCTTTCTTCAACATCTTAATAATATTCGCACTTGTTGTTCCGCGAACAATCGAATCATCTACCATAACAATTCTCTTGCCTTTTACAACTTCTTCAATTACATTCAGCTTGATCTTTACACTACTCTCTCTCTGGCTCTGTTTCGGCTTAATAAATGTTCTTCCGACATAGCTGTTCTTATGAAATGCCATTCCATAAGGGATTCCTGACTGTTCAGAATAGCCTTTTGCAGCCACCAGACCGGAATCCGGCACACCAACAACCAGATCTGCCTCTACCGGATAGGACTCTGCCAGTGCCTTTCCGGCAAGGATACGTGCATGATAAACATTCACATTATCGATCGTACTGTCCATACGCGCGAAATAAATATATTCAAAAATACATCTTGCCTGCTTCTCAGGCGAAATTGCCATAGACTTATCAGAAGTAATACCATTCTTCGTAATTGTTACGATCTCTCCCGGCTCCACATCACGTACAAACTCTGCATCTACAGCAGCAATTGCACAACTCTCTGATGCGAGAAAATATGTATTGTCTCTCTTACCGATACACAGTGGTTTCAATCCAAATGGATCTCTCGCTCCGATCAGTTTACGCGGTGAACTTACGACCAGCGCATAGGCACCTTTGATCTTCTTCATCGCATTTTTTACTGCATCTTCTGCGCAGGAAACATTCAATCTTTCACGCGCAATATGATAAGCGATCACTTCCGAATCAATCGTTGTCTGGAAAATAGCTCCGGTATACTCCAGTTCTCTTCTCAGCTCGATCGCATTCGTTAGATTACCGTTATGCGCAATTACCAGTGTACCTTTGACATATTTCAGTACAAGCGGCATCGCATTCTCTGCTCTCGTTCCTCCGGCTGTTGAATACCTGACATGTCCAACGCCCAGATTACCGTGCAGTGTCTGTAACGCTTCTTCATCAAACACTTCATTTACAAGTCCCAGTCCCTTTTTTGAATGCACTTTGCGTTCACCATATGTATCTGTCACAGCAATACCGCAGCTTTCCTGTCCTCTGTGCTGTAACGCAAAAAGCCCATAATATACAGATGGGGCAACATCGCCTCCGTCCATATCATAGGCTCCAAACACTCCGCATTCCTCGCTCAAACCTGTTGTCATTTTTTCCAATTCACCCATGAATGCAAGACTCCTTATTCGTTTTCAATTTACTCCATTACTCGATTAGTATAATACAAGGTCTGCCGAAAATCAATACATTTAATTTTCGGCAAACTTTCCTAAGAACTCTTTCATACGCTCGTTGTCCGACCCAAATACTTCTTCCGGCGTTCCCTGGAGTGCGATCACACCGCCGTCCATAAATATGATATGGTTGGATACATTCTTTGCAAAATTCATCTCATGTGTAACAATCACCATCGTCATATGCTCTGCCGCAAGGTCTTTGATAACTTTCAATATCTCACCTGTCAGCTCCGGATCAAGTGCTGATGTAGGTTCATCAAAGAAGAGAATATCCGGTTTCATTGCAAGTGCTCTTGCGATAGATACACGCTGCTGCTGTCCTCCCGACAGCTGGAAAGGATATGCGTTTTCCTTATCAGCAAGTCCCATCTTTTTAAGAAGCTCCCGTGCCTCTTTGTATACTTCTTCTTTGTTTCTTTTCTGCACACGAAGTGGCGCATCCACAATATTTTTCAGAACTGAAAAATGAGGGAACAAATTAAAGTTCTGGAAAACAAGACCGAATGTACCATTATAATGGATCTCGCCGGAATCCGGTGTCTCCAGTCCCGTTGCACAACGCAGCAGTGTGGATTTTCCCGAACCGGACGGTCCAATAATACCAAACACTTCTCCTTCTTCTACTTTCATGGAAATGTCTTTTAGAACTTCCACTTCTCCGAAACTTTTTTTCATATGATTAATTTCCAATAAGCTCATGACATCTCCTCCTACCTATAATAATTCAGTTTCTTTTCCAAAAGCTCAAGCAAAAATGCCACAATCAGGTTAAATACATAATAGAAAATTCCCGCAAATACATATGGAAGCATCGTCGTCTGTGATGCAGCCAGTGCTTTAGAAATTGTAAACATCTCCATAATTCCGATTGTAAATGCAAGGGATGTATCCTTCACAAGTGTAATCGTCTCATTCGTAATAGATGGAAGGATGATCTTGATTACCTGCGGAAGAATAATGCGCATAAATGTCTGTGCCTTGCTGTATCCTAATATCTGTGCAGCTTCATACTGTCCTTTCGGCATGGATTCAATGCCACCTCTGTAGATTTCGGCAAAATATGCCGCATAGTTTAACACAAATCCGATTGCTACTGCACTGTTCTTCCAGCTTGGACTGTTTGTGATGCCGAATATATAATATGGGCCGAAATAAATTACCATAAGCTGTAACATGAGCGGCGTTCCACGCATGATTGATATGTATGCCTTAAAAATAGTACGGATAACTACATTTTTTGCCATACGTCCAAACGAAACCAGAAGCCCAAGCGGCAATGAAAACAACAGTGTCACTACAAAAAGCATTAATGTGACTACCATTCCTTCCCCCAGTTTCGATAACATAATTGATACTGTCATAGGAATGTCTCCTCTCCTAGAAAAATGGGCCGTCTGTAAAGACAGCCCCTTTTGATTATTTTATAATTATTTTAATTATTTACCAATGATCGTAATATCTTTCTTAAACCACTTTTGGGAAATCTTAGCCATCGTTCCGTCTTTTGCCATCTCTTCCAATGTGCTCTCTACCTGATCACGGACTGCTTTATTTCCTTTGGCAAATCCTACTCCGTATTCCTCTGCTGCAATCTCATAATCCAGGATTGTGAAATCAGCTTTTCTCTTCTCAATCTGGTAAGCAGCTACAACTGTATCCATAGCAACTGCATCTGCGGATCCGGATTCCAGATTCATAAGTCCTGTATTATAATCTGCTACAACTTCCAGATTGCCAAAAGTTGAAGACAGATCTGCCTTTTCTTTTAACGCAGCCTGTGCAGAAGAATCTGTCTGAACGTCTACGACTTTTCCTTCCAGATCTTTTTCGGATTTGATACCAGAATCTTTTCTGACTACAAATACCTGTTCATTGTTAAGATATGGTTTGGACCATGTATACTTATCTTTTCTTCCATCCATGGTAAATCCGTTCCAGATACAATCAATTCCACCGGATTTTAATTCTGCATCTTTAGAATCCCATGCGATTGGTTTTGCGACATACTTCCATCCCTGTCTCTTGCACACTTCCTGTGCCAGTTCCAGATCGAATCCTGTATATTCGCCATCGTCACCAACAAATCCCATCGGTGGGAAATCCTGGTCAAATCCTACGGTAAATTTGTCACCGGACTTCTTCTCGGTATATTCTTTCTTACTATTTTTGTCAGAGCTATTATCCTTGCTTCCACAGCCTACGAACACTGTCATTGCAAGTAACGTCACTGCAAGCACCATTGCCAGTCTTTTTTTCATAACTTCATCCTCCTGTATTCATGGTATGTCTGCTTTGCATACTGCGTTGTTTTATCAATTCATCAATTGATTACTTTACCACGCTAAATTGCTCTGTTATAGTATCATATTCTTTATTTCTTGTCAATCCCACGATATCGGCGTTTTCGGTATTCAATTTCTTTTCCTTCTTCTCCAATCTCAATATCGGCACGGATATCCGCTCTTTTTTCTTTTAATTCCGCATCAATACCAAGATATCTGGAATTGCCTGACAACATCTTTGTATACTCCTCCTCCGGAAGCGCATGATAGTTGCAGTAAAGATACGCTTTTAACACATCTTCGTTCTCCTGCAGTTTGTAAGATTCTTCATACGCCTGTGCCGCTTCCTCATACAAAAAAAGTCTGCCGTATGCACTTCCCAGACAACCATACACTTTTGCATAAAACGGCTTTCCTACCGAATCATCCCGCTTACCATCAATGATCGTCCGGTAAACAAGAATCGCATCTGCGTATTCTCCGTTTTTCATCAGGCTGTCCGCTTTCAGCTTGAATCTCTCCACTTCTCTCTGATCCTGCAGCTTTTCCAGAATACTCTGTATCTTTATAATCTCCGAAGATGCATACATTGTTGACTGCTGCAATATCTTAAGAATAAACTCTTCTTCCGTGCAATGGTTATCCAGCTCTTCCTGCAGCGCATCTGCAAGTTCATACATCTGCAGCTCCGTCCTGATCCACTCACACAGCTGTCTGTTGATCAGTGTATAATCGATCAGATAGAGATTATTACAGATGAAATAACACAGCTCCTCTAATGTATAGATCCTGATATGGCCTCTGGCAATCACATATGGTTGTCTGGCATGTTTTTTATGACATAGAATTAAACTGCCCATTGATTCCTCCTAAATGTATAACCTTTTCCACCTGAAAATCCGAAGCTTCAAAAAATTCTCCAAAGCCGACATCCTTGAATGTCATCTTACAGGTTCTTTCATCCAGAAACATCACTTCGATCCGCAGGCGGAGTGAATAATCTCTCCGCTCTTTCAGACCATCCAGAGATACTTTTTCTACCTGGAGTTCATCTCCGGCAAGAGTCTCCACATGAATCTCAATATCAGATGTATCTTCCAGGATTACCTCCCATTGTCCATCTGCTTCATACCAGTGTGTTCCCCAAGCAACGACCGGATACCATCCTTCTTTGCCACCAATGCGCATACGCAGACTGATCTGTTCTGTCATGCGTGTGTCATCCAGATATACCGGTCCTTCATTATAATTGCGGTATTTTCGCATGGAAGTGTAGCAGGCACCTTTACTGTACAGATTATCACCCACAAATGCACGTCTTCCGTTGCAGAGCACTTTCAATGAATTCGGATACCATTTATTTTCAAATGCCGCCCCGGTCAGATACACAGACGATACGACCTTTTTCTCAAACACATTCTGGATAAACAGCCGGAAACTTTCATCCGCGCTCTTCGCTTTTTCCCTATTCAGCACAGGGTAAATCGCTTCCATCTCCTGGATCTGCGCACTTGCGACTTCATCTACCGTCACAAACATATCACGGTTCTGACCATTTGCCACATTCATCCTCCGGAGCATATACGCTCTGATCGTCTGTCCATCGCAGAAAAACATCGCTGATTCATACTGCCACAGCTCTTTTGGCTGATAAAACATATAGTGGCAGAATCCTTCTTTGTAATCCTGCACGTAAATATTCTCCTTGTCTACGCCAAGATGCCTGCCGATTCCTTTGAGCATCTTAGACATATCAATATTCGTATATGGCGTAGAAAATGTAATAAACCGGATATCTTCAAAATCCTCCAGTGTAAGTCCTACGAATTTTGCCAAAAGCCAGACTGCATCGTGGACTTTACTTCCAATCCGCACTTTCTTACGCTGCACTGCCTTGCCGAACAGATCTGACACCACGCAGGACGGATTCTTCTGTTCCAGCAGTTCTGCTTCCTTTCCATATACCCATTGTTCTTTTATATAACCTAATTTCAGAGGGATCAGCGACTGTCCCTGTGCATACTCAAACGTCTGCGGTTCGTCGCTTTTCTCATCGTAATAACTGATCTGACAGGTATTTTCATTCAGATCATAGCCAATAATACTGCCTCTTCTCACGTTATTTCTTCCTCTCTGTTATTCATACATCCTAAAAAGACTGTCTGCCATCTTCTCTTCCTCTTCAAAATCCATGATCGCTTTTCTCTGGTTCGCAGGGGACATAGAAAGCATTGCATTCAGTTTTCCGTATTTGCCGGTCTTCACTGTATGCGCATTCGACAGCACTTTCTTCTCCGTTGTTGTGATTTCATTTCCAATTGTATCCTGGAAATAATAATGCAGTTCTTCATCTTCATACAACACGAACTGTTTTACATAAATATTCTCATATGCCGGGAGCAGATTCTCTGTCTTATATCCAAGTGTCTCTTTCCCACCTTTGCGGATCTTGTAGAACAGCTTCACCTTATGTCCCGGCTCCGCACGGTATGCCAACATAGTACGATCATACAGCTGAAGCTCTGTCAGCCACTGCGCCCGGTACTTCATATAGAACGGAAAGATCAGCTGCTTTTCCGTCAGTCTCCGGAGTTCTCTGTGCAGAACTTCTTCCAGTTCATCCGGATATTTTCTTCCGGCATAGTACTTAAGTAGCGCAATCTTGCAGATATCCGGCAGCGTTTCCTTCTTCTCACACTCGTTAGCAATGATCTCAAAAACACTGGATTTCGTATCTCTGCCATTTATTACATACTCTCTTGACGCATACGTCAGGTATGCCTGTTTCAGGCGAAAATATACATTATCAGACAGATAATAATCTTCAAAAATAGCTTCCTCATCAAACATATCTTCTGAAAATAACATCTGCGTAATGATCCGTTCACTGATCTTGCCGGATGCAACCTGATATTCCCGCAGCACTTTCCAGAGCCGCTTCATATCTGCAGTTGCACCACAGTAATAATTCGCCAGGTAAGTCAGCGTTGCTTTGTCATACTGGTGTCTGCGGAACATCTCAAAACACAGATACGTCAGGAAATCATCTTCTTCGTAATTCTCTTCCCGGATCCTTCTGCTGCAAATGCAGAACACATCTTTATCTTCAAAATAGCTTAAGCCCTTAACATAAATATTTTCAAAAGTCGGAGTCTCTTTCTCCTCGCTGTCTTTCCATTTGCCGACAGATGCACCATATTTCTTACAGATTTCCAGGAATCTCGGTTCATAGAACAGACGCTTTGTCTCATATGGAATAGAATCCGTATAATAACGTCCCTCTATCGACTCCCAGATGATCCTTGCTTCTTTGTCATACAGATAGACAATCACCGGCTCATCTTCGGTATATGGGACACGCTGTCTGATTTCTCCATTCTTCTCAATGACAAGCACACAGTTCATATGTGGCACTTTCGTTGAGATCGAATATGCGTAGCAAACATCGCGCATTGCTTCCATATGCTCGGAATCCATATCTTCAGTACAGAAATGCTTATATAAAATACGAAGATATTCTGTGATATGTCGCTTTCTGAGCTGATCCATCGCAAATGTCTTCATCTGCTCTTTGTATCCTTCATACAGTTCTTCACTGTCTGCTTCATAAGTCAGAAGATTAGCGTAAAGAAATGCAGCCTTCTCGTATCCGAGTGTATTTCCATGCATAAAATACAGGAAAACAGACTTCGGAAGCGGTCCGTTTACACTGGATGGATCCAAAGTATTCATATAATACTCATATAACTGGGCAATCTTAAGCTCGGAATCTACTGCTTCCTGATACCAGTGAAAATATTTTTTCTGATTCTTATTTCCCTTGATCAGAAGGATACAGATCGTATTGAGTATCATCGGATCTTTATAAACCTTATAAATCCGCTCTAAAATGCGGAATAACAAATCACTGTAGGACTTATGCTGACTTGCAAAATTCGCCACATATAATGCCAGTTCCTTCGTCATCAGCCGATATTTGGTTGCAAAATTCAACACCTGTAATTCAAATTTGCCAAGCTTTTTCAGAAGTGTCGGCTTCGCCTGATAGCACAAATAAGCTTCCAGATAGAACATAACACCATGTGTTTCAAACTCAAACTGCTGTTCCAGCACTTCCAGTCTCTTGTATGGATTCTTGTATCTTCCGTCTATCTGTAAAATCATATAGAGAAGCAGCCAGGAATCCTGATGGCGCATATAGGTCTTGCCAATCTCATCCAGTACACGCTCCATATGGCTGTCATTCTCACGGATCAGCGCCGTCAGGAACAGGTAATAACAGTTTGTGATCGGATCCTTTCCGATTGCGAAACGGTTATAGTTATAATTCTCCAAAATCCATTTTGCTTCTTCAAACTTCTTACCAATAATATAAACATGTGCCTGCAGAAGCTGGTAAATCTCACTCATCGGCTTAATTCTGCGGATAGCGGCAACATTTTCAATCGCATTCTCCACCCATGTATCCAGCTCGATACGTCCTGCCATATAACCGATATATTCTTTTAAAGACTGCGCATATAACAGTTCCGGTACATAATGTTCCTCATCATATTCCTGATTCTGTAATACTTCAATCTCGTAGGACAATGCCTCATACGGAGTAATGAACCGGATCGTTCCATAGTTTCTTCCGCCATGCAAATATTCCGGACGTACCAGATATTCCATCTCATAACTGTTTCCGACAAAATCTTCTGTTGTCAGATCCGGCTTGGTAACACGTAAAAACGCTCCTTCTGTCTCAATATGGATCGGCATGAAGCCCCATGTGTTCTTTACGATCGTAATCGTTCCTTTATTCGGTTCTTTGATATCTTCAAAGAGCATTCCTTCTCCCTGCAGCGTCAGGAAAATACATTCTTTCTGCTTAATACCGACAAGGAACTCTTCCATTGCCTGTTCGCCGAGCGACCATTTTCGCATATTATCATAGAGATAAAACGTCCGCTCATTCTCATATTTGACAATCTCGTAAAATTCTCTGGAGCGGAACAGTCTTCCTGCTTCCGAGAAATCCTTGATTGCAAGCTTCCTGAAATCATCTGTACTCTGTACTTTACCATAAGTTGTCATAACATATGGCTTTTCGATAATCGCTGTAAAAGCAAGCTCATATTCACCTCCGGAACATACGACCGTGATCTTACCGCGTTCTACATGTCCCGGTTTTAATCCCTTCCCATCATAAGTAAATTCAATCCTGGATGTGACTCCGTCAAATCCCTGATCTTTAAAATGGATACGAAAAGAAGACGGGTATAATATTCCCCGTATCTTTCTGTCATTATTGCTTTTTATTAAGAAACTTCCTCTATATACTTCTCCCTCGCCGATAATCATGACCAGATTCGTCTCTTCGAACACAACTTCCGGCTGTTCTACGCTGAAGTCTCCTTTAGAAAATCTTTGTATCTTATTTTTCAAGACTTACACCTGCATCTTTCGTTGCTTTTTGTAAAAAACATACTATAATGAATTATAGCATTGTTTGTTTGGTAATTGCAATGCTGTTAGAATAAAATCTAAGGATAACCCCGGAAAGGAACATAGATATGGATAAAAAACCTGAATTTCACGGAAGCGATCTGGAGCAGATCGAAGCCTATTATCATATTCCAAAAGAAGAAATCGTCTCTTTCGGTGCAAATGTAAACCCGCTTGGATTGTCCGAGCAGTTGAAGAAAGATCTGGCTTCGCATCTGGATGTGATCACACGTTACCCGGACCGTGATTATAAATCTCTGAAAAAAGCAATCAGCAAATACACCGGTGTATCTGCCGATCATATTGTTATAGGAAACGGATCGACAGAGCTGATCTCGCTTCTCATTTCCACACGCACCCCGAAAAAGGCACTGGTACTTGGACCTACTTATTCTGAATATGCCAGAGAATTATCTTTAAATGGTGGTTCCATGGATTTTTATAATCTGAAAAAGGAACAGGATTTCCAATTAGATATCGATGACTTTATAACGACGTTAAAAACAGACTATCAGCTTGCGATCATCTGCAATCCGAATAACCCGACTTCTTCTGCGCTCACAACAGGTGAGATGGAACGTATCCTCGCAGCTTGCCGGGAATACGGAATCTTTGTTATGATCGATGAAACTTATGTAGAATTTGCACCGGATATTGAAGCAGTCAGCGCAGTCAGTCTTATTCCAAAATACGATAATTTCATGATCATCCGCGGCGTCTCCAAATTCTATGCCGCCCCGGGGCTTCGTTTCGGATATGGTATGACAAGCAATGAGGCTTTCTTAAAAGATCTGCTTCTCTACCAGAATCCATGGAGTCTGAACAGCATTGCCGCATATGCCGGTGAGCGCATGTTTTCCGATACTGATTATTATAAGAAAACCCGCGAACTGATCTGTTCCGAACGCACATACATGTTTGATAAACTCAAGAAAAATCCGAACGTCAAACCATACAAAGCCTATGCGAACTTTATTCTTGTTGAGATTTTGAAAGAGGGCGTTACTTCCTTTGATGTATTTGAAAAAGCAATCAAAAACCGGCTCATGATCCGGGATTGCTCCTCTTTTGAATCATTAGCCGGTGAATTTTTCCGTTTCTGTATCATGAATCCTGCCGATAACCGACGTCTTCTTGATGTATTAAACCAGATTTAAGTACTTTTCTTTTATTTTCCGGTTAAGCATTATACAACTTCATTTAAGTATATTTGGGAAAGAGGGATGATTTTTTTCATTTCCTCTTTCATTCTTTCGGTCATATGGACGCCATCTTCCTCACAAAGTTCTTCCACTGTCTTTGCACCAAATACAAAGCTTGTAAGTGCCGCAATCGGGATCTCCCCTTCGGAATTTTCCGGTTTGCCATCCATCAGCATTGCCCCGGAAATCTCTGTTCCGGTGAGCACCAGTGTGCGGTTATTCTCTTCAATGGCAGAATCGGTTACTGTAAAACATACGCATAACAGTTCCTGCAATCTGAGCGACATCAACATCCGGCGTACATCAACAATCCTTGTCATAATCTTCGGGGTCTCATCTTCATCCTCATCCGGGAACCAGATCCTGCAATCCTCAATCCCCGTTTCATTCTGAAACAGCATCAGTTTTCCACCGTCACTGCTACATTCCCGCATTAACCTTAGATAGTATGCGCCGTCACGTTTCACATATACATCTTTATCTGCCGCAAGCTTTTCATTTGCCCACTCGGCAAATGTATCGCAATCTTCTTCCGTAAGCGGGCGAATACAAATGCCTGCCGCTTCTTTCTTCACCGCATCTGCTAAATTATATACTCTGCGTTCCTGTTCATAAACCGTCCGGAAATCATGTGGTGTATAGATTGCTTCTGCTGCCGGCATCAGGAATGTAAAATTCTCTCCTGATGCATACATATCCTGAAGTGCCCGCCTTAACAGTGCCGCCATAAACCCACGTCCGCGATACTCTTTTCTTGTCGCTACTGCAACGATGTAATGCGCCTGTTTTTCCACACCATTTACCATTAACGTATATGGATTCAGATGCAGCATTGCGCAGATCTCACCATCTTCTTCCACTACATATATATCATTATCTCTCGTTTTTTCTGAAAAATAATAATCCACAAATCCTTTGCTGTCCTCCGTAAATACTTCCTCATACAATAGACGCACTTTGTTATGCTCTTCCTGACTTAACTTACGAATCTCCATTCTTCTTCCAGTCCTTTATATTTCATATAATGATATAGTAATTTCCCAACTCAACTATAATACTTACATCTTGTCCTGCCCGCCTTTACTTTCCCACATTCGGGCAGCCACCACATCCTGCGCAGCCGCCGGTCTGCGGACCGACCTGGTAACTGTAATTAGCAATCGTATCCAGTGATGCGATAGCCTGTGAGGAGATTCCTTCACCTGTTCCGGTAAATCCCAGTCCTTCTTCTGTAGTTGCTTTAATATTTACCTGATCTACATCAATGTGAAGTGCTTCTGCCACATTTTTACGCATCTGCTCAATATGAGGTGCCATCTTCGGTCTCTGCGCAATAATGGTTGCATCAATGTTACCGATGATATATAATTTCTCGTCGATCAGCTTTCCAACATGTTTCAGAAGTTCAATACTGGACGCTCCTTTATATGCCGGATCTGTATCCGGAAAATGTTTTCCGATATCACCAAGAGCTGCCGCTCCCAGAAGTGCATCCATAATCGCATGCAGCAGCACATCCGCATCCGAATGTCCCAGAAGCCCCTTCTCATAAGGGATCTCTACTCCTCCAAGAATCAGTTTGCGGTTCTCTGTCAGTTTATGAACATCATATCCCATTCCAACTCTCATACTGTTATTTCCTTTCCCAGAATATATTTCTTATTCTGTAACATTATTGTGATCTGTATTCTCTTCCTGTTTTTTGGTTTCACTGTGATCTGCTCCCACCGGTTCATCACTCTTCTGTGTATCTGTATTGCCTAACAGCTTGTCCCGGTTCAGTTTACCGTCTTCATCCACATCGCTCTCTAATAATTCCTCGCAGTCCAGCTCTTCTCCGTCATTTTCCACATACTCATGCTTCACTGCCATCACGACTGCCTTCGCACACCATACGATTCCAAGTACAGCAAATGCCACACCCAGCACCAGATAAAGCGTTGCATTCTCCGGCCTGTTTGTCATCGTCTTCTTTATCAGATCAATTCCCAGATATCCAAGATATCCCCCTACAATAATTCGAAAAAATACGCGACCTTTTGTCATTTCATGTCCTCCTGCCTGTGTTTTATTAATGTCTGCCGATTTTATAACTTCTATAAAACTTCTTACAATTCGCATAAATCGGCTGTTTTTCGCACATCTGAGCATATTATATCACATACTTACAATTTTTTGCAAAAAAAGTGTTGACATTTCCTCACTTTTGATTGTATAATAACGAAGTCGGTTTGAGAGAGCCGGGTAAATATGGGATCATAGCTCAGCTGGGAGAGCATCTGCCTTACAAGCAGAGGGTCATAGGTTCGAGCCCTATTGGTCCCATACTTATAAAAATATTTCTTTATGGCGGGATAGCTCAGTTGGCTAGAGCACACGGTTCATACCCGTGGTGTCGCTGGTTCAAATCCAGTTCCCGCTACTTTAAAAAGACTTGTTCTTGCAAGTCTTTTTACATCCGTAATATTAACAGTACTTACGGGCAATATTTTCATGGCGGGATAGCTCAGTTGGCTAGAGCACACGGTTCATACCCGTGGTGTCGCTGGTTCAAATCCAGTTCCCGCTACTTTAAAAAGACTTGCAATTGCAAGTCTTTTTTCAATTCATATCCGGAATATATTCCATTTATTTGTGTTTTTATGCTAGTTTATTTTACTAAAATATTTCAAAATCACCTGCACATATCAAAATATCTACGCAAAACAAACTTCTAAGTTCTACCCCATCCCCGGACTTCTATATTCAATTATCTCTTCTTCTCAAAAATGAATTTCTCGCCCGAACGCGGGCATTTTTGACTGTATAGTAATCCTTCCTTTACAGCTTTTTGTAGCTTTCTTTTCAGCTCATTTTTTCACAGCTCTTCACTGCCTTCTTTACAGCTCGTTTTTACACACCATAATATAAAAATTGTTTTTCATCCGGTTTGAACTTATACTTGTCTGTCATCTCTTTCTTATCACCCATTTTCATCTTGCAAGTGTGTTTTACAATCCATTTGCCATGCTCCTGCACATAATTAATATCCCACTTTGCAACTGTAGATGTTCCATCCGGGAAGTGATAATATTCCATTACCGCATTCATATCCGGAACATTACCTATTTCATCTTTTAACGGCATCTGCAGCTTCAGAAAATATTTATCAATATCCGGTTCCCAATTTATCTTGAGTTGTTTCTTATCTGATGCCACCGTTACTTTCTGCAACTTTCCTTCTTTATACACTTTCACTTTTAAATTGTCATACGACGAAATCTGTTTTCCATTTACACGTATCGTCACCTGACAATTCATCTGATCCGGTGATCCCGCAAAGAAAATCATGCTTCCAAGCACCAGCAAAATCGCCACAACGCTCCAGACTTTTCTCCTGTACATATTATCCACTTCCCTTGTAAATTTATTTCTCCAGTTCCATAACATCCATTATCCGCATATTCTCCCCACTTTCATCATCCACGTACACAACATACAGCTTGTCTCCATATGTCTGGAAATCATAACGGATAATCTCGTCACCTTTACCGGTTTTGTAACCTTTTATCTTCTTTGTCCAAAACGGCGTATCCTGACCGGTTTTGTAATAACTCACCTTGCCATCCTTGAATGTTGCATAGGCATCTGTTGACATGAAAACAGCCTGCTCTTTTTTGAGCTCATACTTCGCTGCAATCTTCTGCTTCTCCATATCATAGTAAATCAGTTCACCGCCACTGTATCTTGCCGCTTCATAATCCGCTCCTGTGTAATGTTCCATGCCACCAAAACGGTAATCTTCCAGTTGAAGCATGAGCATATTTCCGGATACTTTCATATCTACCGGTTTGTATTTTTCTGACTGATACAACTCTTCGCTCTTTCCATCGGCATTTGTTTTATAAATACGAAACTCCTTTGATTCATTACGAAAATCCCATGCATACAAGGTGTCTTTGTAAGATGCCAGTAATTTTCCATCTTGCAAATCAGATTCCTCTTGATGTACACGCTCTCCTGTTTGCTTATTTACCATAACCGGATTGAAGAAATATCCTTTGGAGGCATCTTTGATTGTCAGACTATAACTCACTTCTCCGTCTTTTACCTTTTCCCGCTGACAACTGCCAATATAATAAAGGTTCACATCCGGCGTCGTAATCTTCCTATGCTCTGCCCAATGTTTGTCCTTATCTATAAATGCACCTTTACCAGACTTTTCTTTTAATTCGCCTAAATCCACTGTCTTCCGGACATCTGCTGCATCTAACACATATAACGTCTGCTGATATGAGTCACCTTCATTCGCACCACAGATAATATAAATGTATTTTTCTCCGAGAAACGCCTGCAAAATTCTTTTATCCGCATCCAGCTTCCTCTCAACAACCAGTTTTCCATCCGCATCATACTGGCGCAGAGCATCCCAGGAATTCACATATATGTATTTTCCATT